>CAXUBA010000001.1:0-30085 GCA_964249205.1 uncultured Acetobacteraceae bacterium
CGTGCTGCGCCATCAGGGCGTAGCGGGCGAGCGGGTTGTAGTGCTCCCAGCAGGCGAGCGCGCCGACGCGCCCGACCCTGGTCTCGACCACGGCAAGCCCGGCACCGTCACCCTGACCCCAGATCATCCGCTCGTGGTAGGTCGGCGTGATCTTCCGGCGCTTGAGCGCGAGCGTGCCGTCGGCATCGAAGACGATCTGCGCGTTGAACAGCGAACCGTGGTCCCGCTCGTTCACGCCGAGCACGACGACCATCCCGTGACGACGGGCGGCTGTCCCGATCGCGTCGGTCACCGGCCCGGGGATCCTGGGCGCGTTCTCATAGAGGCGCAGATGTTCGGCGCCGATCGAGGCCGGGGGCCGGACGAACGAAAAGTATGGGTAGTATGGGATGATCGTTTCGGGAAACACCGCGAGTTCGACGCCCTCGGCGGCGAGCGCGTCGAGGCGGGCGAGGACCTTCTCGACCGTGCCAGTCGCATCGACCAGGACGGGGCAAAGCTGAACCGCGGCGGCCCTGACGCGTCGTGCCGCCACCCTGTCAGACCGTCCAGCTGTCGAGGACAAAGGCGTTGTCGCGCTTGTGCAGAAGAATGCAGTCGAGCACGTCGAGCGGGTTGATCGGCCGGATGCCCTCCATCAGCGACGGCTCGCCATGGCCGTAAAGTGCCTGGAGCGAGAAGCGGCAGGCGTAGACCTTGCCGCCTTCGTCCATGAACTTCCTGAGCTGATTGTTGAAGTTCTGATGGCCGGGAAACGCCTCGTCGCCGAGACGGGGAAATCCACGCAGGACGCCGAGCGTCACGCCGGGACCGTAGAGAAGGACGCTGGTCTCGAAGCCCTTACGCTGTAGGCGGGTCGCCTGCAGGAGGTTGACGAGGCCGATCGAACCTTCAAACGCGACCGTGTGGAAGGTAACGAGGGCCTTCTGGCCGGGTTCGGCTTTGACGTCCTCGAAGACCTTCTCCTCATAGTCGACCAGCGCCTCGCCGATCTGGTGTTTCGGATGTTCGACCTGCGGCATCGGGCTCACTCTCCTCGGAGAGCGCCCGGGACCAGCCCCGGGGCGTGTCCGGTTCCGTCAGGTGATCAGATTGAAGGGCTCGCTCGCAAGACGCACAGGATTGAAGCGCCTCGGGCGTCTGAGGTCGACGGGTCGAGCTCCGACCGAGAAAATTTGGATCGAATCGACGCAGAGGCACAAGAAGCTGCCTCTACTGCCGTTGTCATAGGCAGAAAGTTGCCTTTCCGGCGTTGTCGTTGCCTAAGATGTCGCCGGTTCCGATGATCGACTTTCGTGATCACGTTCCCGTGCGTGCGAGGGTGCGCGCCTGCTCGCGCAGGATATCCGTGCGACGTAGGGACGTCAGCCATCAACCAGGATCCGAGGCGCGACGAGAAGCGCGCCTCCCGCGGACCACGGCGAGGACTGTCAGTCATTCGGCCACATGCCCGCGAGCCCGTTTGCGAGACGGCGACCCGCCGGGCTCTGGCGATCGATCAGGCCGCGGCGGAGAAAGAGATCGATCAGGACAAGATTGACGTTGAACTTGAACGCGTCGGCGTCGCGCACCGTCTCGAACACGCGCGCAAGGGGCCACAGCTCGAAACTTTCCACCTCGCCGTCGCACGCTTCCGGTCGCCACGTGACCGGCAGGACGACATCGAAGCAGCGGAGCGTATCGCGTCGCAGCCCTTCCGGACGGTCCATCGCGTAGCGGATCGTGGTGACCGCGACCGCATCCGCGAGCAAGCCCGGCGAAAGCCCGCATTCCTCCTCGGCCTCCTTCAGGAGCGTTTCGCGAACGCCAAGCCCGGCCGGCACGCCGCCGGCGGCAAGATGGTCGAGCTTGCCCGGGTCGAGAAGCTTGTCGGCGGCGCGGCGGGCCACCCAGAGAAGCGGCCCGTCGGCGCTCTCGACCAACCCGTTCAGATGGACACCGGTCGCCGCGATGCCGAAATCCGGCAACGCGCCGCGATCGAGCGCCCCGACGATCTCGCCCGTGTCATCCCGATGGATGTCGAACGGCTCGTTCCGCCACCGGATACGTCCGGCGTCCGCCAACGCACGCGCCGCCCGATCGAGCGTCGCAAGATCGTCGACGGCATACGCCTCGTCCGGACCGGCTCGGAGGAAGCCGCGGAGGACCGGGTCGGCGAGCGCCGCTTCCGCGACGTAGCCGATCGGCGCACCGGCGAGGAGGAGCCGACGTCGGCCGGCGGGCAGGCGCGCGTTGTTGCACCGATCAAGATGGCGACCGAAGACGCGCAGCAGCGCTGCGTCCGGGGGCTGGGCGCTCGTGTTCATGGCGCGGCTCCTTTCCAAGCCCGGTCGAGAGGGCCAAATGCGCCGCATGCGCGATTACGGTAGAGGGCGAGAGCCACGGTCAGCCGAGCAGGCCCTGGCGAGCGGGACGATCGGTCGTCCGCCCGGTGCGGCCTTCCGGCATCTCCTGCCCTATCTCTGGCCGAAAGGCGACTGGGCGACCAGGACGCGGGTCGTCGTCGCGATGGCGTGCCTGCTCGCGGCCAAGCTCGCGACCGTCGTGGTGCCGCTGGTCTACTCTCGCGCCGTCGACCGGTTGTCGCATCATGGACCGGGCGCAGCCCTCGTCGCGGCGCCGATCGGGCTCATCGTGGCCTATGGCGGCCTCCGGATCGCCTCGGGTGCGTTCGGCGAATTGCGCGACGCGGTCTTCGCGCGTGTCAAGCAGCGGATCATTCGGCGTGTGTCGGTCGAGACGTTTCGGCATCTCCACACGCTGTCGCTTCGCTTCCATCTCGACCGGCAGACCGGCGGGATCAGTCGCGCGATCGAGCGCGGCCAAGTGGCAATCGAGGCGACGCTTCGGCTCGGCGTGTTCAACATCGTCCCGACCCTGGTCGAGGCGCTGCTCGTCACCGGTTTCATCTGGGCGAACACGGATTGGCGGTTCGCTTCCGTCTCGCTGCTCGCGGTCGCCGCCTACGTCGGCTTCACCGTCGGGTTCACGACGTGGCGGATGAAGATCCGACGCGCGATGAACGAAGTCGACAGCGAGGCGAGCTCGAAGGCGATCGACAGCCTGTTGAACTACGAAACCGTCAAGTATTTCGGGAATGAGGGTCACGAGGAACGTCGGTTCGACGACGCGCAGGCACGCTACGAACGCGCGGCCGTTCGCACGCAGGTGTCGCTCAACGCGCTGAACATCGGACAGGCGGTGATCATTTCGGTCGCGCTCGCGATCGTCATGCTGATGGCGGCGGACGGGGTCGTCGCGGGACGGCTCACCGTCGGCAAGTTCGTGCTTGTGAACACCTACCTGATGCAGCTCTACCTGCCGCTCAATTTTCTTGGTTTCGTCTACGCGACCTTGCGGCAGAGCGTCGTGGATATGGAGCAGATGTTCCGGCTGCTCGACGAGAATCGCGAGGTGCAGGATCGGCTTGGCGCCGCCACCTTGGCTGCGAGCCTGCGCGAGGCAGCGCCTGCGTCGATCACGTTCGAGAACGTCCGGTTCGGCTACCGGCCGGACCGCGAGATCCTGCGGGATGTCTCGTTCTCGGTGCCTTCGGGGGCCAAGATCGCGATCGTCGGTCCGACCGGGGCCGGCAAGTCGACGATCAGCCGGCTGCTGTTCCGCTTCTACGACGTGACCGAAGGCGCCGTGCTGGTGGACGGCCGCGACGTGCGGGACTGCACCCAGCCGAGCTTGCGCGCCGCAATCGGCGTCGTGCCGCAGGACACCGTGCTGTTCAACGACACGATCCGCTACAACGTCGCCTACGGACGCATCGGCGCGTCGCAGGAGGAGATCGAACAGGCCGCGCGTCTCGCGCAGATCCACGATTTCGTCGCTTCTCTGCCGGACGGCTACGAGACGCGCGTCGGGGAGCGGGGACTGAAGCTTTCGGGCGGCGAGAAGCAGCGCGTCGCGATCGCGCGGACGATCCTCAAGGATCCTCGCATCCTCCTGCTCGACGAGGCGACGAGCGCGCTCGACACCGCGACTGAGCGCGAGATCGCGACCGCGCTGGCTGCTGTCTCGGCGCGGCGGACAACGCTGGTGATCGCACATCGCCTTTCGACCGTGGTCGACGCGGATGAGATCCTCGTGCTCGACGAGGGACAGATTGCGGAACGAGGAACCCATGCCGCCCTGCTCGACCGGGACGGGCTGTATGCCGCCATGTGGCGCGTGCAGGCCGAAGCCGCGGAGCTCGGCGAGACGGTCGGCTGACCCGGCGCCGACCTGCGGGGATTGGATCGGCTTCGTCGGGTCCCATGTCAGCGGCTCGACGTCAGCGTTCGAGGAGTGCGGCACGCATGGAGACTGGACGGGGCGCCGCCCTTCCGATGGGTGATCTCGAAGAGACGCTTCCCCCCGAGCTCGAGCAGGCCGGGCAGATGGTCGACCAGCTTATCCGGCATCTGATGGACAAAGACCTTCCACCGCTCGCCATCGCATCCGCGCTGCTTGGCGGGTCGATGGGTCTGATCAGCCGCGAGCTCGGGCCGACGACGCTGCTTGGCATCCTGGATCAGGCGCGAGACGCCGTCCGCTCCGGCCATTTCGCCGATCTCGCGGCCGGGGACGCGCCGCGCCGGACTTGACGCCACACGGGCGGATCTTCATAAGCCCCGCTTTCCGCGAAATCCCCCGGGGTGAGAACACGATGTCCCGCCGCTGCCAGATCACGGGCAAGGGTGTACTGACCGGCAACAATGTCAGTCACGCCAACAACAAGACCCGTCGCCGCTTCCTGCCGAACCTGCAGGAGGCGTCGCTCGTCTCCGACGCGCTCGGCGGCCAGGTGCAGCTGCGTCTCACCACCCATGCGCTCCGCACGATCGAACACAACGGCGGCCTCGACGCGTTTCTGACGGGAACGCCCAATCGCAAACTGCCGCTCGAAGCCCAGGTGCTGAAGCGCCGCGTGGTAAAGGCCCGGGCCAAGCGCGACGCCGCGGCCTGATCGCGCGTCGCGCGGCGTCGTTCGCGCCGGTCTGGGGCCGATCGCCAGACAGACGTCAGAGGGCCTCTTGGCTCCGACCGACGGCCCGGCGGGAGTGCTTGCGCTGACCAGGAACCCCGATGGCTCGAAGCGTCAGCGCGTCCGGTGAGCTCCGATCGCGAGACGCTCCCGATCCAGGCTTCCGGTTTTCGGCAGTCCGGCGCTGCCCGGCGGGAACGGCGCCTGAGTGTGCGGCCTGCGGCCGAATTGACCCAGCGGCATCTCCGCGATGATCGACTCTTCGTCGTGAAGCCTTGGTTCACGTAGAGCTCGCCCGGTTCCGAGATCAGGCTGAGCACCGAGCCGCCCCGCTCATTGCCGTTTACCCGATCCGTCAGGCTGGCCGGATCGGGCTTGCCCCACCCCGATCGGAGCGTCTTGGAAGACGGCATCCGTCCGCAGGGCGGCCGACTGCGCCGGCCCGCGTCGCTGCCGGATGTCGGCGGCGTTTCCGAAGGTCATGCCCGGCGTGGCCGCACGCGGTGCCCGACGCTTGCAAAATGGCCCTCGCTCGCGCATGTGAGGCGCCGATACGCGAAATCCGGTTCGGCTGCCGGCGTGCGGTCGCGTCACCTTCCCATCGGGACCGGTCGGCGCCACGCGCGCATCGTGTCGTTCCCGGCCTGACCCATGGAGTTTCACACCGTGTCCGGCACCACCGAACTCTCGAAGATCCGCAACATCGGCATCACCGCGCACATCGATGCGGGCAAGACCACGACCACCGAGCGGATCCTCTTCTACACCGGTGTCTCGCACAAGATCGGCGAGGTGCACGACGGCAACACCACGACCGACTACATGGATCAGGAGCGCGAGCGCGGCATCACGATCACCTCCGCAGCCGTGACGTGCGAGTGGAAGGACCACCGCATCAACATCATTGATACACCCGGTCACATCGACTTCAACATCGAGGTGAACCGCTCCTTGCGCGTGCTCGACGGCGCGGTGTTCATCATCGAGGGTGTCGCAGGCGTACAACCGCAGTCGGAGACCAACTGGCGTCTCGCCGACCGCTACAACGTTCCCCGCGTCATCTTCATCAACAAGCTTGACCGTACGGGCGCGGACTTCTACCGCGCGTTCGACACGCTGAAGGAAAAGCTCGATATCGTCGCGCTGCCGCTGCAGCTGCCGATCGGTGTCGAGGAGAACTTCCTCGGCGTGGTCGACCTCGTCGAGATGAAGGCGATCGTCTGGGAGGGCGGCGAGCTCGGCGCGAAGTTCCATGACGAACCGATCCCGGCCGATCTCGCGGAGCGTGCGGCCGAAGCCCGCCAAACGCTGCTCGACACCGCGCTCGCGGTCGACGATGCGGGCATGGAGGAGTATTTCGACGAGGGCGACGTCTCGGTCGAGACGCTGAAGCGCGCGATCAAGACGGGGACGATCTCGGGCGCGTTCCGTCCGGTCCTCTGCGGTACGGCCTTCAAGAACAAGGGTGTCCAGCCGCTTCTTGATGCGGTGCTCGACTACCTGCCGGCGCCGGACGACGTCGAGGGCATCCGGGTGGCGCCGCCCGAGGACGCCGAGGTCGACGAGCACACGCTGCAGGTCATCCCGATCGATCCGAACGGCAAGTTCGCCGGCCTCGCGTTCAAGATCATCAACGACAAGTACGGCACGCTGACCTTCGTGCGCGTTTACCGCGGCGTGCTGAAGTCGGGCGACCAGGTCCAGAACACGACGAAGGGCCACAAGGAGCGCATCGGCCGGATGTTCCAGATGCACGCCGACAAGCGTGCCGAGATCAAGGAGGTCCACGCCGGCGACATCGCGGCCTTCGTCGGGCTAAAGGACACGCAGACCGGCGACACGCTGGCAGACGCCGCCGACCCGGTGGTCCTCGAGCGCATGGCGTTCCCGGTGCCGGTGATCGACATCTCGGTCGAGCCGAAGACGAAGGACAGTGTCGAGAAGATGACGCTGGCGCTCCAAAAGCTCGCCGGCGAGGACCCGTCGCTCCGGCTCAAGACCGATCAGGAGACCGGCCAGACCATCCTGTCCGGCATGGGCGAGCTCCACCTCGAGATCATCGTCGACCGCCTCCGTCGTGAATATGGCGTGGAGGCGAACATCGGGGCGCCGCAGGTCGCCTACCGCGAGACGATCACGAAGTCGCATACCGAGACCTACACCCATAAGAAGCAGTCGGGCGGTTCGGGTCAGTATGCCGAGGTGAAGGTCGTGTTCGCGCCGGTCGAGCGGAACGAGGGCATCAGCTTCGAGAACAAGGTGGTCGGCGGGTCCGTTCCGAAGGAGTACATCCCGGCGGTCGAGAAAGGGATCCGGGTGCAGGCGGACACGGGCGTGCTCGCGGGCTTCCCGACGGTCGACTTCAAGTACCAGCTGGTCGACGGAAAGTACCACGACGTCGACAGCTCGGCGCTCGCCTTTGAGATCGCCGCGAAGGCCTGCTTCCGTGAAGGCATGAAGAAGGCCGGTCCGGTCATCCTCGAGCCGATCATGGATGTCGAATGCACGACGCCACAGGATCATGTGGGCGACGTGGTCGGCGACCTGAACCGGCGACGCGGCATGATCCAGAGCCAGGAGAGTTCCGGATCGACCGTGATGGTGCGCGCGCACGTGCCACTCAAGGAGATGTTCGGCTACATCTCCGATCTACGCTCCATGACGAAGGGGCGCGCCTCCTTCACCATGCAGTTCCACCACTACGATCCGGTGCCGCGGAACATCGCGGACGAGATCATGGCGAAGTCGGCGTAAGGGAACGATGCGGCGCCGCCCGAAAGGTGCCGCATTCCTGCGTCAGATCCTATCCTCCTCGGAGGATAGGATCCATGACTTCCATCTCGATCAAGTCCGTGCTCGCCGCGGTGACGGTCGCCGTCATGACCGGTCCTGCCTTCGCGGCAGCCGCTGTGTCCGGGAGCGGATCGCTGACGGTCAATCCGACCCCCGTCGCCGCGCCGCCGGCGCCGCTCGCCGTTCCGGCGACGCCGTCGGTGCGGGCAGCGTCGGCCGACCCGCTCGCCGGCGCGCTGTCGAGCGGCGTCTCGTCTCCTCTCACCACGGGACCGGGCACCGCGTGTTGTCCGTGTCGGCCCGTCCATCGCGCGGTGCATCGCCGGATCGTCCGCCGTGCGGCTCGGCCGCCCGTCGCGGTGGTGGAAGTCGTGCCGCCACCGCCGCTCGTGCCGTACTACCCGGTCCTCGCGTATCGCCCGGTCTACGTCGCTCGGCCGGTCTTCGTGTATCGGCCGCCCGTGGTCGTGTACGGCCGGCCCGCACCGTTCCTAATCAGGCCCTTCTTCTATGGGCCGCGACCCTTCTGGCGGTCGTATTACCGTCGCGGCTGGTGACCAGGTGTCGCCCTCGCGGCTCGCGCGTTTCTCGTCGACCAGCTTGTGGAGGAAGCCGAGGACGTTCGCGCGGGCGGCACGATCGAGGCCCGGTTTGAGCGTCGGATAGAGCCGGGGAACGAGCGTGTCCGTCGTCGCGGGACCGACTGCGGCCAGCACGGAGGCGACCTCTCGCTCCCGTCGTGCCCGCTGCGCGAGAAGTGCCGCGAGCAGGTCCTGCGGATGGCGGATCGGCGGTCCATGGCCGGACAGGAACACCCGATCGTCGCGCGTCTGAAGACGCTGCAGGCTCCGGACGTAGTCCGCGGCGCTGCCCCAGGGCGGCGGCGGGACCACCGAGGTCGACCAGCCCATGACGTGATCGGCCGTGAACAGAATCGCGTCGACTTCTCGCGCGAAGCAGAGATGCTCGTCGGCGTGTCCCGGAGTGTGGATGACGCGAAGCCCCGCCACCTCGTCACCGTCCCTGATCGCGCGGCGGCGCCCCGGAAGCGCGACGAGACGGAACAGGGCGGGATGACCTTCGAGCGGCAGGTCGAGAGCGGCCGCCAGCGCCGGCGCGGCGCCCGAATGATCGGCGTGCGCGTGACTGATCAGGATGCGGTCGATCCGGCCATGTCCGGCACGGAGGATCGCGTCCACGTGGTCCGGGTCGTCCGGTCCGGGATCGATCACCACGACCCCGCCCTCCGCCCCGTGTTCCACGAGCCAGGTGTTGGTGCCTCGGTAGGTCATCGGACCGGGATTGTTCGCGACGATCCGAACCACGCCGTCGGCCTCCGCGATCGGCACGCCGTAGGTCGGTACGGGTTCGTCGAGGCGGACACGCGCCCGCTCAGCCAAACGCACCCACCTCGTGCATGATCGCGGTGCCGACCTCGCGGACGAGATCGAACAACCTCTCGATCGGCTCGAACAGCACGCGGTGCTCGGTGCGGTAGGCACCGCCGGTTCCGGACCCGCTTGGCTCGCGGAAGTCGATCCGCGACGTTTCCTCGGTCGCGAGCGGGAAGATGAGGCGAAGCTGCTCGAGCGCTGCCGGAACGTCGAGCCGGAGCATCTGCATTTCGAGCGTGTCGCGGGTGAGCCCGCCGCGCGGGGAGAAATACGGAATCCGCGCCGCGAGCCGCCAGATGCATTCGATCAGCGCGAGGCGCAGCGCGTGAAGCAGCATCTCGCGCGACGCCATGGTCGGTGCGTCGGTCCAGGCGTCGCGGAGCAGGAGGTTGTCGTCCTCGATCCGGTGAAGCATGGCCTGCGTCGACGCCCACAGATCGAGCCGCTTCAGCCCGTGCGCGACGTGGACGAGTTCGTGCCGGGCGTCCGGCGTCCTCGCGTTCGCGGCGCGATCGAGCCAGGTGCCCGGATCGAGCAGCACGACGGTCGCGCGGAGCACGTCGCGGTTTGAGTGGGCGAGGGCGTGTCGGGCGAAGTCGAGCGCGCGGCGGAAGCGCGGACTGTCGTCGGACAGCCGCTCGAACGCTTCCGGATGCCGTGCCGCGGCCGCGCCGAGACCCTGCAGCGTGTTCGCGCACCAGCCGAGCTGCTGCAGGATGGCGTTGTTGGGGATCGCGCGAAGCTCGCTCGGGTGATGGATCCGTGCCGCGGCGCCGCTCGCGTCGCTCTGACGGGCCGCCGGTCGCGAGCCGGTCTTGTCGATCAGGGCCGGACCGAAGGCGCCCAGCAGGGCCGCATAGCCCGGGTCGTCGACGAGCGCCTGCATCGAGGCCGCGATGGTCGCGAAAAAGTCGGCCGAGAAGTCCGGATCCTCGTAGATCGGGTCGGCACCGGGATCGATCGCCGCGAAGGCGTGTTCGGCGATCGTGGCGATCGTGGCATCGGCGAGCGCGGGCGTGCCGAACAGCGCGTAGCCGTCGCCGCCCTGAAAGGCGCTTTCTTCCCGGATCGCGACGCGGGCGCGGGCGAAGTTCGCGCGTGTCCAGGCCGGGGAAAGATAGCCGAGCCGGTCGGCGAGGGAGCCCGGATGACCGCCGCGGCCGATGCTCTCGCCGTGCGTGTCGAACAGCACGACCTCGATCCCGTCGAGGCCGCGGGTGTGGAGAAGGTCGGCGATTTTCAGGCGCAGCCGTTCGATCTGGTAGGTCGCCGCCATCTGCCCGACGTAGCGGCCGCTGTCCGAGTAGCCGAACTGGAGGCAGAGCCGTCCGGTCGCGCGGATGTAGTCCTGGTAGTGCGGGCTGCGGAGCGCCTCGTCGACCACGCGGACGCCGCGTTCGAGCGCTTCCGCCGTCTCGAACAGGGGGCTGATCTCGATCTGCCGCTCAATCCCGAACAGGCGCGCGAGCCAGAGCGCGCAGAGCAGCGTATAGCCGCTCTCGGTTTCCGCAATCAGGAAGCGGACCGGGGCCGTCTGGTCGATGTGTTTGATCATGGTGCCGGCGACCATCATCAGCCGCGCGGCGGAAGCCTGTTCGGCGATCAGCGTTCCAAGGTCGAACGGCACCGGCTTCGCGTCGTCCAGAACGTCGTTGATCTTGGCGAGAAGGGCGCGCCGCCGCGAGGCATCCTCAGGGTTGTCGGTGATTCCGAGGCGCTGGCGGGCGACGTTGTGGATCTGAGTTGCGTTGAGCCGCATGTGGGTGTGGCTGAGGCTGAGACCGTGCGAGCGAAGGCCGGCACGGGCGACGAGCAGCGGCAGGAGCTCGTCGGAACCGGCCTGCGCTTCCGCGGCGGCGAACAGCGGGTCGAGAGCGGCCGGCGAGAGCAGGGCCTCGTCGCGCCGGTCGACGAGGGCGCGCGCGAAGCGGGCCGCCTCGTTCGGATCGTTGCCGGTCGGCGCGCTGGCGACCTGGTCGTGTACGGCGTCGATCGCCTGCGACAGTGTCGCCCGGAGGGCCTCGGTTCCGGGAAGCGCTTCGAGCTGGGCCGCCAGCCGTTCGAGCTGTGCCCGCTTCATCCGGAGGCGGAGGCGGAGCGTGTCGTGCCAGCCGATGTCGGTTCGCCCGTCGGTGTCGTAGCCCACCCAGCTCGCGAGAACGATCGGCTTCGGCGAGATCTCGCGCCAGCTGTTCGGCCAGACGTGACGCGCCGCGCGGAGGAGCTCGGCGGTCATTCGGTCGATCGCGTCCCGGCCGCGCTCGATGGCGGCGAAGGCCTGGCCGAATTCCTCCTCGAGCGTGATGCGGGCCGGCCGATGCGTTTCGAAGGATGGCGCCTCGTCGGCGTCGCCGGTCGCCAGCGCGACGAGCGTCGCGTAGACACGCGGCGGGACGGCGAAGGTCGGGTGCGCCGTGAAGACGGCGCTGAAGCGGACGCGTTCGATCGAATCACGGAAGCGCGCGAGCGGCACCGGGCTGTCATGCGGATCGGGACGGACGCAGCGTTCGGCGAGGACGCGGAAACGCGCGAGGCCGCCGCCGCCGCCGGCATCCCGCTCCAATCCGACATAGGCGGCGAGGCGTTTCGCCCGCCGCCGAAATGCGTCGTCGCGGAGCACGCGGACCGCATCTCTGATCGACGCCTCATCGAGCGTGCCCTCTTCGATCTCGCGGGCGATCGCAAGGGCTACCGCAAGGACCGGATTGCCGAACGGATCGTCGTGCTGACGCGCGAGCGCGTTCGAGAGCAGGGTGTCGAGGCGCGCCGTCAGGGTATCGGCGGCGGACCGCCTTCCCGCCTCTGCGTCCGTGTCCGGCATGCGCGCTCCTCTCTTCCCTGGGGACGGGCGAACCCTTGTCGCCCGAGGGGTGGCGGCTCGCAACCGTCCCGCGTGCTAGGATCGAGCCACCATGAGCCCGAACGATACGGAACCGGCGCTACGGCGTCGGCTCGCGCGCTTCCGGGCGCTCGCGACCTCGTTGCTCGCCCTGATGGGGGTCGGCGTGGTGGTCGGACTCTACCTTCCGCATGGCTTCTGGGCCGGTCTGTTTCGCGCCGCGACGCGAGCCGGCCTCATCGGCGGTCTCGCGGACTGGTTCGCGGTGACCGCCCTGTTCCGCCGCCCGCTCGGACTGCCGATCCCGCATACCGCCGTGATCCCGCGGCAGAAAGCACGGCTTGGCCGGGCGCTCGGACGCTTCGTCGCCGAGCACGTCTTCACCGAAAGCGAGATGCGGCGCGCGGTCGGAAGGCTCGATCTGCCGGGCGCGACCGGTCGCTTCCTGCTCGAAAAGGAGGCCCGGGCGCAGATCGCCGGCCGCATCGCGGGGGTCGTGCCGACGATGCTGGCTGGCGTGTCGGACGGCCATGCGGCGCGCCTGTTCGGCAAGGGTCTGCCGGCGCTGTTCGAAGGACGCGAACTCGGGGTCGCCGTCGCGCGCGGCCTGCGCGGCCTGGTGGACGGGCAGCGGCATCAGGCGGTGGTCGGGTTCGTGGTCGGGCAGCTTCGCGAAGCGCTCGGCGCCAAGGAGGCGCAGCTTCGCGCGCTCATCGAGGACCGGGTCCGGTCGCAGGGTGGGCGCCTGGTCGGTTGGGCGCTTGGTGGCTCGATCGCGACGCGCGTGCTGCAGGCGATGAGCCGAGAGCTCGAGGACGTCGATCCCGCGGCGCCGGAGATCAGCGAGGCGGTGAGCCGGTGGATCGAAACGCAGATCGCGCTCTTCGAGGTCGAGCCTGGACGGGCCGAGGAACTCGGACGCCAGATCCGCTCCACCCTCGCGCACGAGACGGTCGCCTCCTGGAGCGCGGACGTTTGGGAGCGGCTCCGGACGGCGATCGAGCGGGATGCGGCGCGAAGCGACGGGCATGTGGTGGGCGTGATCGACGAGGCGCTTCGGCGTCTTGCGGACCGGCTCCAGTCGGATGCCGCGTTGCGCGCCCGGCTCGAGACGATGCTCGCCGGGTCGCTCGGGCGGCTCGTACCCGCGGTCAGGATCCGCCTTGCGGACTTCATCGGCAGCGTCGTCGCGAGGTGGGACGACCGCGCGACGATCGACCGCCTGGAACTCCGGGTGGGGCCGGACCTCCAGTATATCCGGATGAACGGGACGCTCGTCGGGTTCGCCGCGGGAGCGCTGGTCTTCGCCCTGATCGGTGGCTGACCCATATGGAAGCGATGAGCCTGTCCAGCGCCACGAAACTGTCCGTCCTCGACCAGTCGCCGATCCGGGAGGGCGAGGAGCCTGCCCGCGCCATCCGGGAAACGATCGCGCTGTCCGTGCATTGCGAGGCGCTCGGCTTCGAACGGTTCTGGGTAAGCGAGCACCACAACTCGGCTTCGGTTGCGGGCAGCGCGCCCGAGGTGCTCCTCGGCGCCATCGCGGCGCGGACGATACGGATCCGGATCGGTTCGGCCGGCATCATGCTGCCGCACTATGCGAGCCTGAAGGTCGCCGAATGCTTCCGTGTCCTCGACGCGATCGCGCCCGGTCGCATCGACATCGGCCTCGGGCGCGCTCCGGGTTCCGATCAGGCGACGGCGCTCGCGCTTAATCCGCGCGTGGGCGAGCATGCGGAGAACTTTCCGCGTCACGTCCAGGAGGTGCAGGCGCTGTTGGCGGGCCAGGCGCTGGCGACGCCGTGGGGCGGCGGCGGGATCGTCGCCGAGCCGCGCGGCGCGACCACGCCCGCGATGTGGATCCTTGGAAGCTCGGTCGGCGGCGCGCAGATCGCGGCCTTCCTCGGGCTTCCCTACTGCTTCGCCTATTTCTTCAGCGACGGCGAAGGCGCCGAGGAGGCGCTCGCGCTTTATCGGAGCCGCTTCCGCGCGAGTGCCACGCTCGCCGAACCCTACGCTGCGCTTGCCGTGTTCGCGATCGCCGCGGACACGCGGGACGAGGCGCTGTTCCTGCATCGATCGCGCGAGGCATGGCGGCTGGAACGGGATCGCGGGTACTACAAGCCGGTCGTGCCGCCTGAACGCATGGACGAGCGCAGCCTGACGGCGAGTGAGGCCGCCGGTGTGGAGGCGATGCGCCGTCGGGCGGTGGTGGGCACGGGCGAGGACGTCGTCCGACGTCTTGATCAGCTTGCCGGCTCGCTCGAGGCGGCCGAGATCGCGGTCGTGACCTCGTGCTTCGATCCCTTGGCGCGGGCCCGCTCGTTCAGTCTGATCGCGGAAGCGGCGGGCCTGTCGGGTTCCGGCTCAGCGACGGGAGCGAGACAGGCCGCGGAATAGCAGCGTCGCGAAACCGAGCACCAGAGCGATGGGCAGGACGATCAGGGCCAAGCCGAGCAGGACGACCGCGAGCGCGCCGAGTGCGGCCAGCGCGAGCAGGAGGCCCGGGATCGCGCCAGGCGGCAGGCTGCGCCATGACGCTAGAAGGCGCGACCAGCGCGATCGCGGAACGAGGATCGTGCCGTCGACCGTCATGTCGATAATGGGCGAGCGTTCGGGCGTTGATGCCGGCATGGGGGAAACATCGGGCCGGCTGCGGGCCTCGGCAAGTCGGGCGGATGCGGACGGTTCGGGCGGATCGAACACCTTGACGCAGCGCGTCAAACGGCACATCTGCGGTTAATCCGGACCACGCTGGTCCGATACACGAACCGGATGTGCCGATGCTCCGATTGTCCCGACTGACCGACTATGCGGTCGTGCTTCTCGTGAAGCTCGGTGACGGTCGCGGCGTCACGACCTCGACCAGGCTTGCTGCCGACACTGGTGTCCCGGAGCCGACGGTCGCCAAGGTCCTGAAGGTTCTGGCGGGAGCCGGGCTGGTGTCATCGCAGCGTGGCGCTCGCGGCGGTTACCGGATCGCGCGTCCGCTGGCGGCGATCGCGATCGGCGACGTCGTCGATGCGGTGGACGGTCCGATCGCGGTCGCGTCCTGCGTCGAGGGCGGCGAGCGGAACTGCCCGAGCGAGGAGCAATGTCCGATCCGCGGGGGATGGGACCCCGTCAACGAGGCGATCCGCGTGACGCTGAGCCGGATCACACTGGCCGAGATGCGGCTGCGCGCGCCGGACGATCCGGCGCCCCGGGCCGACGGCGTCGCTTCGAACAAGATCACGACCCGGCCAGCCGCACCTGCCGCTGTCGGCTGAACGCTAGAGGACACAGAGAACGATGCCAGCCGTTGCCGAGACCCTATCCACCGTCGAGAGCCTGCACGCCGGCGGCTACAAATGGGGATTCGAGACCGAGATCGAGATGGAGATGGCGCCGAAGGGCCTCTCCGAAGACACCATCCGCCTGATCTCGGCGAAGAAGGGCGAGCCGGAATGGCTGCTCGCCTGGCGGCTCAAGGCGTTCGCGACATGGCGCGACATGGTCGAGCCGACGTGGGCGCTCGTGGACTTCCCGAAGATCGATTACCAGGACGCGTACTATTACGCGGCGCCGAAGAAGAAGGACGGGCCGCGGTCGCTCGACGAGGTCGACCCCGAACTGCTCCGGACCTACGAGAAGCTGGGCATTCCGCTGCGCGAGCAGGCGATCCTTGCTGGTGTGGTCGCGACCATCGAAGAGGGTGTCGACGGCGGCGAGCCCGAGCCGGGGCGCCTGCCGATCGCGGTCGACGCGGTGTTCGACAGCGTCTCGGTCGCGACCACCTTTCGCAAGTCGCTGATGGAAGCGGGCGTGATCTTCTGCTCGATCTCGGAAGCCGTGCACGATTATCCCGAGCTGGTCCGCCGCTATCTCGGCAGCGTGGTGCCGCCGGGCGACAACTACTTCGCCGCGCTGAACTCGGCGGTGTTCACCGACGGATCCTTCGTGTTCGTGCCGAAGGGCGTGCGCTGCCCGATGGAGCTTTCCACCTACTTCCGGATCAATGCCCGGAACACCGGACAGTTCGAGCGGACGCTGCTGATCGCCGAGGAAGGCGCGTCAGTGTCGTATCTCGAGGGCTGCACGGCGCCTCAGCGTGACGAGAACCAGCTCCATGCGGCGGTGGTCGAGCTCGTGGCGATGGACGATGCGACGATCAAGTACAGCACGGTCCAGAACTGGTTTCCCGGCGACAGCGAGGGAAAGGGCGGGATCTACAATTTCGTCACCAAGCGCGGGGCGTGCCGTGGCAAGCGATCGAAGATCTCCTGGACCCAGGTCGAGACCGGGTCGGCGATCACCTGGAAGTACCCGTCCTGCATTCTGCAAGGCGACGGGTCGGTGGGCGAGTTCTATTCGGTCGCGGTCACCAACAATCACCAGCAGGCCGACACCGGGACGAAGATGATCCATATCGGGAAGAACACGACGAGCACGATCGTGTCGAAAGGGATCTCGGCCGGCAAGTCGAACAACACGTATCGCGGACTGGTGCGGATGCAGGCCAAGGCGTCTGGCGCGCGCAACCATACGCAGTGCGACAGCCTCCTGATCGGCGACCAGTGCGGCGCACACACCGTCCCGTATATCGAGAACAAAAATCCGACGGCGACCGTCGAGCACGAGGCCACCACGTCGAAGATCGCCGACGCGCAGCTGTTCTACTGCCGTCAGCGCGGCCTGTCGGAGGAGGAGGCGGTCGGCCTGATCGTCAACGGCTTCTGCCGCGAGGTTCTGAAGGAACTGCCGATGGAGTTCGCGGTGGAAGCCCAAAAGCTGCTCGCGATCAGCCTCGAAGGGAGCGTCGGCTGATGGCCGAGACGCTTCTGATCGAGAACCTCCAGGCGTCAATCGAGGGCAAGGAGATCCTGCGCGGGGTCGATCTCGTGATCCCGCCCGGCGAGGTCCACGCGATCATGGGCCCGAACGGTTCCGGCAAGTCGACCCTGAGCTACGTGCTTGCCGGACAGGAAGACTACGAGGTCACGGGCGGTTCGGTGCGTTACGGCGAGTTGGACCTGCTCGCCATGGAGCCGGAAGAGCGTGCCGCGGCCGGCATCTTCCTCGCGTTCCAGGCCCCGATCGAACTGCCGGGCGTGAACAACGCCAATTTCATGCGGACCGCCGTGAATGCGGTGCGGCGTGCCCGGGGGGAGACCGAACTCGACAGCGTCGGTTTCCTGAAGACGGCGCGGGCCGAGCTGAAGCGTCTTTCCATGCCGGACGAGATGCTGAAGCGCGCGGTGAATGTCGGCTTTTCGGGCGGCGAGAAGAAGCGGAACGAGATGCTGCAGCTGGCGCTCCTGCGCCCACGCTTCGCCATCCTCGACGAGACGGACAGCGGGCTCGACATCGATGCCCTTCGAATCGTCGGCGAGGCGGTCAACGTGCTTCGCGGTCCCGACTTCTCGGCGCTCGTCATCACGCATCACCAGCGGCTGCTCGACATGGTCGTGCCCGACCGGGTCCACGTCATGGCACGGGGCCGAATTCTTCGTTCGGGCGGTCCCGATCTCGCGCGCGCGCTCGAGAGCGAAGGATATGCGAAGATCGTCGCGGAGGCCGCATGAGCCAGGTCCTCGAGGTCGCGCCGCAGCCGACGGCGCTCAATCGGCTTCTTGCCCGATTCGAGGGGCTGAAGCGCCGTCTGCCCGGCGGGATCGCGGAACGCGAGGCATCGGCGGCGCGGCTGCGTGAGGTCGGGCTGCCGACCGTCGCCGAGGAGGATTGGCGGTACACGAGCTTGCGAAGCCTCGAGACGATCCGTTTCGACGAGGCGCTGACGCCGGTCGGCGAAGACGGTACGACCGACGAGAAGGGTTCACCCGCCGCGATCCTCAGCGAACTTGCGCTTCCGGATGCGCCGCGCTTCGTGTTTGTGGATGGCCGCTATGCGCCCGATCTCTCGACGATCGGGACCGGAGCGCCGCTTCCTGCCGGGATTTCGGTCGCGCGTTTTGCGGCCGAGCCGCGCTTCGACGGCGCCGCGAACCCTGATCGCGAGACGATGGTCGCACTGAATACGATGCTTGCCGAGGACGGCGTCGTGATCGACGTCGCCGACGGGGTCGCCGCGGGGACGATCGTGCTCGTGTCGCTCGGCGCTCACGTGTCGGTGCGGCCGATTACCTACCATCCGAGGCACCGTATCCGGGTCGGACGCGACGCCTCGCTCGCGTTGATCGAGGTTGCCGCCGGGACCGGCACCTATCTCGCGAACCCCGTTACGGAGATAACTGTCGACGCCGACGCGACGCTCTCGCATGTCCGTCTCCAGGACGAAGACCGGTCCGCCTTTCACCTCGCAACAACCTATGTCGAGATCGGCGAGCGGGGCACCTACGACAGCTTCTGTCTCAATCTCGGCGGCGCGATCACGCGGACCGAGATCCATGCCCGACTGAACGGGCCGAATGCCATGGCGCATCTGAACGGCGCGCAGCTGCTGACCAGCCGGCAGCACGCCGACTTCACGACGGTCGTCGGTCATGTCGCACCGGATTGCGGCTCGCGGCAGACCGTCAAGAACGTGCTCGCGGGCCATTCGCGAGGCGTTTTCCAAGGACGGATCGACGTCGCGCGGGAGGCGCAGAAGACCGATGGCTACCAGATGAACCAGGCGCTTCTGCTTTCGGAGCACGCCGAGATCTACAGCAAGCCCCAGCTCCGGATCCACGCCGACGACGTGAAGTGTTCGCATGGTGCGACCGTCGGCGAACTCGATCACGAGCAGCTGTTCTACCTGCGGAGCCGGGGGGTTCCCGCAGCCGCCGCGCGCGCGATGCTCGTTCGCGCGTTCCTCGCCGAAGCCATCGATCCGATCGCGAACGACGACGGACGTGCGCTGCTCGAGCGGGCGGTGGAACGTTGGTGGTCGCGGGAAGGCACCGAGGTGACGGTCTCGTGAACGCCTTCTCGTCGAGCGACCTTCGTCGCGACATCGCGGCGCGTCGGGCCGATTTCCCGATCCTGTCGGAGCGGATCAGAGGCAAGCCGTTCGTGTATCTCGACAGCGCGGCGTCCGCGCAGAAGCCTGACATGGTCATCGATGCCATGGCGGCGGCGATGCGGACGCAGTACGCGAACGTCCACCGTGGTCTCCACTGGATGAGCGAGCGGACGACGGATGCCTACGAGGAGAGCCGCCGTCTCGTCGCGGAACTGATCCACGCCCCCTCGACGGAGGAGGTCGTGTTCACCCGCAACAGCACGGAGGCGATCAACTTGGTCGCCCAGTCGTATGGTCGGACCTTCCTGAAGCCGGGCGATGCCGTCGTCATTTCGGCGATGGAGCATCACGCCAACATCGTGCCTTGGCAGATGCTGCGCGACGCGCACGGTATCGAGCTCAGGATCGCCGCGATCGACGTCCGCGGCGAGCTCGACATGGACCATTTCGCGTCACTCCTGGCTGGCGGGCGCGTGCGGCTGGTCGCGATCACCCATATGTCGAACGTGCTCGGCACCGTGACGCCGGCGTCCCGCATCGCGTCACTCGCGCGCGAGGCTGGCGCCGTCGTGATGTTCGACGGGTCGCAGTCGGTCGTGCACCGCGCGGTCGACGTGCAAGAGATCGGCGCCGATTTCTACGTGTTCACGGGTCACAAGCTTTACGGACCGACGGGCATCGGGGTGCTCTGGGGCCGGCGCGCGTTGCTCAACGCGATGCCGCCAGTGATGGGCGGCGGCGACATGATCGCGACCGTGTCGTTCGAGCGGTCCACCTGGGCCGCGATCCCGAACAAGTTCGAGGCTGGCACACCGGCGATCGTGGAAGCGATCGGCCTCGGGGCGGCGATTCGCTATGTCCAGTCAATCGGATATCCGGCGCTCGAGGCCCATGAGGCTTCGCTGGTCGACCATGCGCTGGCGCGGCTTTCGGCCGTGAACGGGCTCGAGATCATTGGTCGTGCGCAGGACCGCGGCGGCGTGGTCTCGTTCACGCTGGAAGGCGGGCACCCCCACGACGTGGCGACGCTGCTCGATCTCGACGGCATTGCAATCCGCGCCGGCAACCATTGCGCCGAACCCTTGATGGGCGTGCTCGGCGTCGCGGGGACCGCACGCGCGAGCTTCGGGCTCTACACCACCCACGACGAGATCGACGTGCTCGCGGACGGGCTCGCTCGTGTTCGTCGCCGGCTGTCCTGAGGCGCCCATCGTGGACGACCGAGAAGAACTCTACCAGGCCTTGATCCTCGACCGGGCGCGGGCGCCCCGGCACGGGACGCTCCTTGCCTGCCACGACGCTGAGGCCGAGGGCGAGAACCCGATGTGCGGCGACCGGCTGACGCTTCGGCTTCGACACGACCGCGCGGGGCGGATCGAGGCGGCTGGGTTCCTGGCTAGGGGCTGCGCCATCACGCTGGCGTCGGCCGACCTGATGGCTGACAGCGTCGTCGGGCTCGATCGGGCGGGGGCGGAGGCGCTCGCGGAGCGGTTCGGGTCCATGCTGAGCACCGGCGCGGTGCCCGACGCGCCGGAGTTCGAAACGCTCGGTGCCCTTCGCGGCGTCCACGCCTATCGGACCCGCAGGCGCTGCGCGACACTCCCCTGGTCGGCACTGGTCGCGGCGCTCGCCGCGCGCGACGGAGGCGTATCGGCTTCGTCGGACAGGCAGGTGGGAGAGACGATCGATGGATGACGACCACGCGCTCGCGTCGACACCGAACGTGGGAACCTGGACCCCGTCGGGCGAAATGCCGCCCGCGCTCGGCGAGGACGAGGTCATCGCGGCCATCGCCACCGTCTTCGATCCCGAAATCCCCGTGAACATCTACGAACTCGGCCTGATCTACGCGATCGACCTGCACGAGGACGGTCGCGTGAAGGTCGAGATGACGCTGACCGCCCCCGGCTGTCCGAGCGCGCAGGAACTGCCTGTCCAGGTGCGTGACGCGGTGCTCGCCGTCGGCGGCGTGACCGGGTGCGAGGTCGAAACGGTGTGGGATCCTCCATGGGATCCCAGCCGGATGAGCGACGACGCCCGCTTGTCGCTCAACATGTTCTGAGGAGGATCGCATGGACAGCCACATCGAAGCCGCTCCCGCGCGCCCCGTCCGGCATGCGCTGCCGCCGCTGATGACAGTGTCGGCGGAAGCGGCGGACCGGCTCCGCTTCCTGTACGCGAACGGCCAGGCCGGAAAGCTGCTCCGCATTTCGGTCGGAACGAAGGGCTGCTCGGGACTGTCGTACGAGATGAACTGGGTGGACGCGCCCGGACCCGGCGACGAGCGAGTGACCGACAACGGCGTGACGGTGCTCGTTGATCGCAAGGCGACGCTGTTCCTGATCGGCTCCGTCATGGATTACGAGACCAAGCAGCTGACCGCGGGTTTCACCTTCACCAATCCAAACGAGAGGGGCCGATGCGGCTGCGGCGAGAGCTTTCATGTCTAGACGTGCGACCGCCCGGAGCGAGCCGATAATCTCGTTTTCGCCGCGCAACTGAAAACCGTCTCCCGGGACACTCGGCCTGGCTGTCCGACCAGGAGCGTGGTCGTGATCCTGAAGAGAGCGCAGCACCTCGGCAGGTCGTGCAGCCTGGTCGATGCTCGGGCAGGCGACCGTCGGCGGGACGACAGGGACCTTACACTCCCGGTCATGCGGCGTTGACGGGGTCAGAGGCCAGGACGTCACGTGGCGCCGGACCCGTTTCCGTTGCGAAACACACTGACGCTCTCGATGCCCGCGGAAAACAGGAACTGGTCAATCGCCCGTGCGCCTTCCAGGGCGTAACCGGCCCGATGGAGAACCGCGGCCTCGCGTCCGAGGGCGGCGGGATTGCAGCTCACCAGAACGACGGACGGAACCCGAGCGGCGGCGATCTCGTCGATCTGCGGCCCGGCTCCGGCGAAGGGCGGGTCGAGCACCACGACGGATGCCTCTCGCAACTCGGCGCTGGTGACGGGCGCGCGGGAGAGATCGCGGGCGATCGCCGTCACCCTGGTCCCACCGGACGCGCGATCGAGGGTCCGAACGGCGAGCGGGTCTCCTTCGTAGGCGCGTACCGGCCCGACCGCGCTGAGCGGAAAGGTCAGCGTGCCGCTGCCGGCGTAGAGTTCGACGATCGACGGTTTCCGCGACCCCCTGCCGCTCGCGGCGGCGGACACGACGTCGTCGACGATCGCCTGTTCGGCGCCGGCGACCGCTTGCAGGAACGCACCCGGTGCGGGCTCGACCGCCCGATCGCCGAACGTGATCAGCGGCCGTCCCAGGACAACGATCGGCTCGGGGTCGGCCCGATCGTGTTCGTGCCAGGCGATCCGTCGCACGCCGGTCGCGGACGCGAAACGCGCGAGCATCGTGCGCGCCGTGCCGTCCGGCATGCGCGGCGTCCTAAACAGGAGGTCCGGTCCGTTCTCGAGCAGATTGGCGGTGACCGAGCCGGCCTCGCCGGTCGCCAGCAGCGTGCTTGCCTCGAGAAGCGATCGCAGGGGTCCGAGAAGCGCGAACAGCGCCGGATGAAGGACGTGGCATTCGACCATGTCGATCACCTCGTGCGACGACCGCCGTCGCAACCCGGCGACAACGCGTCCATTCGCGCGCCGGGAGATCGTCAGCACCATGCGGCGGCGGGTGCGCGCGTCCACCTGTATCGACTGCCGCATCGCCGGCGTGCGGTAGCCGGCGGTCCGCAGCGCGCCTTCGACTCGGCTCGCCTTCCAGGCCAGCGCAGCATCGAGATCGAGATGCTGGAGCGTGCAGCCACCGCAGGGCTCCGCGAGACGGCAGGGCGGCACGACACGCGTCGAGGCCGCGACCAGGACGCGTTTCGTCTCGAACCGCTTGCCGACGCTGCCGCTGACGATCACCGTCTCGCCGGGAAGAGCCCCCTCGACATGAAGCGTCCGGCCGTTGTCGAGAACCGCCACACCGTCGCCGTCGGCGCCGATCCGATCGATCGCGAGCGTCCGTTCCTGCCTAGCCGGAGGTGTCGTCCCCCGGCCGCGGCTCCGACTCGCTGTCATGGCGCCCCTCGCTCGGCCCGATTTCCGGATGCTGATCCGGCGACGGGCTGACGGGCGTCGTCGGTTCCGACGCGTGGTTGTCCACCGGAACCGAAACCTCCGACGCGACCGATGTCGATCTGTCCGGTTCCGGCAGAGCCGGGACGTTCCCGCCGCCAATCGAAGCCGGCGCATCCGGTCCAATCGGGGGGGGCGCTTCAAGGACCGGTATGTGGACGATCACCGCTTCTGCGGGTGACGGATCCGCTCGCGCCGGCAACGGTGCCTCGATGTCGCGTGCGGCGGGCGAGGGGCGTGGAGGAGGAGTTGCCGACCCTTCCGGGGGCTCGACGCTCGACGATGCGTCGACGCGTGCGCGTCGGACGAGAAGCATAAAGCCGGGCGTTTCGTCGCCGAATCCGACGACGGCAGGGCCGAGATCCTCGCGACCGCGCCAGGCGGGGCGAGTGCCCGCTTCCGAGCGATCGCGACGCGCACGGTCGGGATCACGATCGCGCGGTCTGTCGTGCTCGCTGCCATGCTCCCGCTTCGGCGTAGCGGGATCCCGCCGCGGCCGCTCGGACTGGACTCTCGGCTGCGGACGTTCCTCGCGAGCGACCTGATCCCGTACGACGGTCGGTGCGGGTGAGGCGACGGGTGACGGGCGTTGTTCGGCGGAGCTTCCGCGACGATGCCCGCCGGACCGACTCGAGGCGCCGCCACCGCCCTCGCTTCGACCGCTGCGGCCGCCGCGTCGGCCTCGGGCCGGATCGATCTCCGCCCATTCGGCGGTCTCGACCCCGGCCACGCTCATCCGCGGGATTGGCGCGCCGATTAGGCGTTCGATCGCGTCGACGAGAAGGCGATCTTCCGGTCCGGCGACGGTGATCGCGTGTCCGGACCGCCCGGCACGCCCGGTTCGTCCAATGCGATGGACATAATCCTCGGAGTGGATCGGAACATCGAAATTGAAGACGTGACTGAGGCCGCCGATGTCGATCCCGCGCGCCGCGACGTCGCTGCAGACGAGGAGCTGGATCTCGCCAGCCTTGAAGCGCTCCAGGGTCGCGAAGCGTACCGACTGCGGCAGGTCGCCGTGGAGGGCGCCGGCCGAGAAGCCATGCTTCGACAAGGAGCGGGCGAGAATGTCGACGTCGCGCTTGCGGTTGCAGAAGATCAGCGCGTTGGCGACGGCGTCCCGCCTCAGCACCGCGCGGAGCGCGCGCCGCTTGTCGGCTTCGTCGACCAGGACGAGGCCCGCTTCGATCAGCGCGGTGACCGACGCCGTGCGCGCGACCGTGATCTCCTTCGGATTGCGGAGGAAGGCATCGGCGAGGCGACGAATCTCGGGTGCCATGGTCGCCGAGAAGAACAGCGTCTGCCGCATCGGCGACACCATCGCAACGATCCGCTCGACATCGGGAATGAAGCCCATGTCGAGCATGCGATCCGCCTCGTCGATGACGAGGATGCGGGTGTCGTTCAGCAGGAGACCGCCGCGTTCGAAGAGATCGATCAGTCGGCCGGGCGTCGCGATCAGGACGTCGACGCCGCGCATGAGCGCGTCCTTCTGATCGGACATCGATTCGCCGCCGATCAGCAGCGCGTGGTTCAGCTTTAGGTGGCGCCCATAGTCGACGAAGTTCTCGGCGACCTGCAGCGCGAGCTCTCGCGTCGGTTCGAGGATCAGGCTGCGGGGCATGCGCGCGCGTGCGCGGCTGTCCGACAGGATCTCGAGTAGCGGCAGGGTGAAACTTGCAGTCTTGCCGGTGCCGGTCTGGGCGACGCCGAGAACGTCCCGTCCCATGAGCACGTAAGGGATTGCCTGCTCCTGGATCGGCGTCGGATGCAGGTAGCCCTTCTCTTCGACCGCCCGGACAATCGGTTCCGACAGCCCGAGCTCGGAAAAAAGCGGCCGTGGATCGGTTCCCGTATCGACCGCGGTTGGACCCATATCGTCCGGCTCGTCGGCTCCGGCGGGCTCGCTCCCGACCTCGGGATCGTCCACCTCGTGGGAGACACGATCGGCGACCGGCACTGTGATCACCTCGCCCGCGGCGGCGCCGCTCACGTGCGCTGGCTCATCGTGCGACACGGCATCGGCCTCCGTCGAGGACGTCCGGCCAGGAGGTAGAGGAGCGGAAACTGTGTCGTCCAAATGGATCCCGATCTCGATGGCGTTGGAAACGTTCGATCGATCCGCAGCTGGCGACATCGAAGCCCGTTCCGGGGTAACGCCATCCCGACGCGGCGGCAGGTGACGCGCGCGAAGGCGCGGCGATCGGCCGGGATATCCGCATCGGCCGCCGAATTGTCAAGCAAGCGGCGGCGCGACGTTCGACAACCGGCGCAACCGATCCGGGCGCCCGTCGTAGAAGTCCGGCCGAAACTGCTGACCGACGAGGTGAACACTTGGCCTACGCGCCGTCCGCCATCGAAGACTACGCCCTGATCGGAGACTGCCGGAGCTGCGCGCTCGTCGGGCGGAACGGCTCGATCGATTGGCTGTGCTGGCCACGCTTTGACAGCCCGGCGTGCTTCGCAGCCCTTCTCGGCAGCGACGAGAACGGCAGATGGCTCCTCTCGCCCGCCGCCAACGGGGCGCGGACGACGCGGTCCTATCGAGACGACGGCATGGTGCTCGAAACGTTGTTCGAGACCGCCACCGGCACCGTCGCGGTGATCGACTTCATGGCGATCGATGCGGAGGATCCGACGCTCGTCCGGATCGTCGAGGGGCGGCGCGGCACGGTCGCCATGCGGATGGAGCTGGCACTCCGGTTCGGCTACGGCGTGGAAATCCCCTGGGTGACACGGGCGACGGAGGGCATGGGTGTCGTCGCGATCGCCGGACCTTCCCTGATCTCGTTCCACAGTCCGGTGCGGTTGCACGGACGGCGGATGCAGACGGTCGCCGATTTTGAAGTGCGCGAGGGAGAGCACCTCGCCTTCACGCTCGGCTGGCGGGCCTCGCATCTGCCTCCGCCCGGACCTGTCGATGTCGCGGCTCTTCGCGAAAGGACGACACGGTTCTGGAGCGAGTGGGCAGCCCGGCTGCAGTGGGACGGCCCCTACGCGGACGAAGTCCGAAGATCGCTTCTCGTGCTCAAGGCGATGATCTTTGCGGAAACGGGCGGCATTGTCGCGGCAGCGACCACCTCGCTTCCCGAACAGCTCGGCGGGCCACGGAACTGGGACTATCGCTACTGCTGGCTAC
This sequence comes from uncultured Acetobacteraceae bacterium, assembly GCA_964249205.1. GTDB lineage: Bacteria > Pseudomonadota > Alphaproteobacteria > Acetobacterales > Acetobacteraceae > CAXTPV01. The sequence continues at coordinate 26,162 of CAXUBA010000001.1, forward strand.
GCGACGCGACGCTTACGCTCTTCGCCCTAATGCGCGGCGGCTACTACGAGGAAGCGCGGGCCTGGCGTGACTGGCTTCATCGTTCGGTCGCCGGCGATCCAGGACAGATCCAGATCATGTATGGGATCGCAGGCGAGCGGCAGTTGCAGGAATGGACGGTTCCTTGGCTGAGCGGCTATCAGGGCGCGTCCCCGGTCCGCATCGGCAACGCGGCCGCGGCGCAGCTCCAGCTCGACACCTACGGCGAGGTCGTCGGCGCCCTGCACCAGGCGCGTGCCGGGAGCCTCAAGGCGCCGAAGCACGGCTGGTCGCTCCAGCGGAGCATCGTGGAGCATCTCGAGAGCATCTGGTCCGAGCCGGACGAGGGCATGTGGGAGGTGCGCGGCGGGCGAAAGAACTTCGTCGCATCGAAGGCCTTTTGTTGGTTCGCCTTCGACCGCTCGATCCAGGACGCCGAACGGTTCCACCTTCCGGCGCCACTCGAGCGCTGGAAGTCGCTGCGGGATCGGATCCACCATGACGTCTGCGAAAACGGGTTTTCGACGGAGAAGAACAGCTTCAAGCAGAGCTACGAGCATGACGGTCTTGACGCGAGTCTGCTGCTGCTGCCGACGATCGGCTTCTTGCCGCCGGACGATCCTCGTATCCTCGGGACGATCGCGGCGGTCGAGCGCGAATTGATGCAGGACGGCTTCGTGCTCCGATATCGGACCGACGAGGGCGGTGACGGACTGCCGGGAGGCGAGGGCGCCTTCCTCGCCTGTTCTTTCTGGCTCGTGGACGCCTTTGCGATGACCGGGCGGATCGCGGACGCGAAGGCCCTCTTCGGACGTCTTCTGGCACTCGCCAATGATCTCGGCCTGCTTGCCGAGGAATACGATCCCGCGGCGAAGCGACTGGTCGGGAACTTTCCGCAGGCCTTCTCGCACCTTGCCCTGATCAGCAGCGCCGCCCGTCTCCGGGATGCCGTTCGCAACCAGGACACAAGGCCGAGAGGATGATCGAGCCGCTGGTCGATCAGGCGCAGGGGAGATCCAGCGTGAAGATCGATCCTTCGCCGACGACGGAGCGGCATTCGACGTTGCCGCCGAGGCGTCTTGCCTGCGCGCGAACGGTGGCCAGCCCGATGCCGTCGCCGGGCTGATCCTGCTGGCCTGCGCGTCGGAACAGCTCGAAGACGCGTTCGAGATCCTGCGGCGCGATCCCTCGACCGTTGTCGGACACCGAGATCCTTACCCTTGCGGCGTCCGCTTCCGCACGGATGCGGATGCGGCCGGGACGTCCCGGCTCGAGGTATTTGACGGCGTTCTCGACGAGATTGGTCAGGATCTGCTCGACTGCGAGGCGGTCGGCCACAATGACGGGAAGCGCCGGCGCGATCTCGATCGCCGCACCGCGCTCCTGACACTGGTGCGCGAGACTGCCGGCGATCTCGGCGAGGGTCGCTTCGAGATCGATCCGCTCCGGCTCCAGGCTGCGCCGCCCGTCGCGAGACAGTCTCAGGATAGCGGCGATCAGCCGATCCATCTTCGACGTGGACTGGAGAATGAAGTCGAGGCTTTCGCCGATGTCCCGGTCGAGTTCGAACGGGCGCGGGCCGAGGGCCGCGCGCGTGGTCGGATCGAGCTGTTCAACCATGCTGGAAAGCTCGCGCTGGAGAACGCGGAGCTCGTTCGTGAAGCCCATGATATTGACAAGTGGTGCGCGCAGATCATGGCTGACGATGTAGGCGAAGCGCTGGACTTCCTCGTTCGCGGTCCGCAGCGCCTCGGTCCTGGCGTCGACGATGGCTTCCAAGTTGACGTTGGCCTCGGACAGCGCCCGATGCGCGGCGTGCAGCGCGGCCGTGCGCTCGGTCACCCGCTGCTCGAGCTCGCCGGCCAGCTGCCGAAGCGCGGCTTCGGTCGCGTGCAGCCGCGAGACGTCGGTGTGGAAGCCGATCCATTCCCGGATCTCGCCTTTCGTGTCGAGGATCGGGATCGCGCGCGCGCTCATCGGGATCCACTTTCCATCCGCCCGACGCAGCCGGTGCTCGACCTCGTAGAGCGCGCCGACGGCATAGGCCCTGTGCCAGGCCGCGGCGGTTTCGGCACGGTCGTCGGGATGCACCGACTGGATCCAACCGTCGCCGCCGTAGGACGCGAAGTCCTCGCCGGTGAAGCGCGCCCAGCTTTCCTGCGGCACTTCGAAGCGTCCCGATGGGGGAAGCACCCAGACGACCGAGGCGATCGCCTCGACCAGGGTACGGAAGCGCTGTTCGGAGCGTTTGAGGTCCTGTGCCTGGCGGAGGCGCTCCCGCTCGGCGGTTTCCCGATCCTCGATGTCGATGCAGACGCCGATCCATTCCCGGATGGCGCCGTCCACGTCGAGCACGGGCGCGGCACGGACATCGAAGCGCCGGTAGGTGCCGTTTCGCATGCGCAGCCGGTAGCTGGTCCGGAACAGTTCGCGCCTGGCGAGCGACTGCGCCCATCCTTCGGTCGTGGGCAAACGGTCGTCCGGGTGGATCGCGTCCAGCCAGCCGAAATCCTCGATCTCGGCCTCGGTCTGGCCGGTGAGCGCGAGCCACCGGGGCATCGCGACCTCGCGTCCATCGACGCTCGTCACGAACACGATCTCGGCGACCGCCTCGGACAGCGCCCGAAACCGGTCGGCCTGCCGTCCGTCCGGCGTGTCTCCTCGGATCCCGCTGAGGTTGAGCGCCATGTCAGCCGCCGGGTGGGAAGTGGCCCAGACAGGCGACGAGAACCGTGGCCGCTCCGAGCGCGAGATCGGTGATGACCAGCCCCCGGACCTTGTCGAGCATCGCTTCGGTCGGCCGGATCGCGCGACGCAGACGCCGGAACGGCCCGAACGCGATCCCGGCGAACACGGCCGCCATCAGGATGCCGAGCCCCTGCATCGTGTTCACGTACCATGGCGCGTGGGCGAACCCGCCTTCCTGGCCGACCACCATCGCCCAGCCCGTGACGAGCGAGATCGGCATGACGTGCCAGACGAGGCGGAAGAAGCGACGGAGCATCTGGAGCTGGACGTTCATGCGCGGTGTGGGGTCGAGCAGGGTAAGGCTGGGCCGGATGATGAACAGCGTATAAGCGAGGCCACCCAACCAGACGGCCATGGCCGCGAGGTGAAAGGCGAGCACGATGCCCCAGATCGCCTGGGCGAGAGAAAGGTCGGGAGCGGACATGCGGGACGGCTTCCTCGGACGTGTCGGATGAGCGCAGCGGGCCGCGAGGTGCTGTCGCCGGCTGAGATGGGTGAAGCGGACGTGCTCGCCGCACTTTCGATACCATCGACGATGCTGATGGAAAATGCCGGGCGCGCGGTGGCGCGTGCAGCCGCCCGGGAGTTCGGCGCCAGTCGGACGCTGGTCGTCTGCGGGCCCGGAAACAACGGCGGCGACGGTTACGTCGCGGCGCGGTTGCTCGCCGGGAAGGGCTGGCCGGTGACGGTCGCCCAGTGGAAACAGGTCCGGCCCGGCACGGACGCGGCGGCGGCAGCGGCGCGCTGGCGGGGCGACGTGGTGCCGATTGGCGGTTCGCGCGACGTCGCGGCCGACGCGGACCGCGCCGACCTCGTGGTGGACGCGCTGTTCGGCGCGGGTCTTCGTCACCCGCTCGAGCCCACCCTTGCAACGGTCCTCGCGCGGGCACGACGCGTGCTCGCGGTGGACCTGCCGAGCGGCCTCGATGGCGCGACGGGCCAACCGCGCGGAACGGTGCGGGCGGCGGACGCGACCGTCACGTTCTTCCGTCCGAAACCCGGCCATCTGCTGGAGCCGGGGCGTTCGCTTTGCGGCCGGCTCAGCGTCGTCGACATCGGGCTGCCGGCCGCGGTCCTCCAGGCGCTCGGCGTCAGGACTTGGCACAACAGGCCCGGCTTGTTCCGGCTGCGGCAGGGCACTCCGTCCGACCACAAATA
>CAXUBA010000001.1:30095-80697 GCA_964249205.1 uncultured Acetobacteraceae bacterium
GTCCTCCTCAGCGACGAGGCGCACCGGCCGGCGGGCGCCGGCCCCGAGGTCCTGATGTACGAGGACTGGATCGCCGGGCGCCCCGCGGACGAGGCGGCGGGCGCCCCCCCCGGGGGGGGCGGCGGCGAGGGGCCGGCGGGGGGGGGCGGGGGCCGGCGCGCCCCCCCACGCCTCGCGGCGGAGGCGGCGCGGCGTGCGGGCGCCGGGCTGGTCCGGATTGCGGTCCTCGGTGATCCCGCATCCTACCGGATGGCGGAGCCGGGATTGATCGTCGACCACGGCGCGCTCGGCGACATGCTCGACGACGTCCGTCGGACCGTCTGGGTTTGCGGGCCGGGACTGACGCCGGACGAGGCGTCGTCTTGCCTGCCGCATCTGCTTCGGCCGCCATTCAGCGTGGTCCTCGACGGGGGCGCGCTTTCCTCCCACGCCGGAAGGCCCGAGGCGCTTCGAGGTGCGGCCGTGCTGACGCCGCACGACGGCGAGTTCACCAAGCTGTTCGGCGATCCAAGCGAGGACCGCTTGAGGTCGGCACGGGCTGCGGCGGCGCGAGCGGGCGCGGTCGTGGTGCTGAAAGGGGCCTCAACCGTCGTCGCTGCACCCGATGGGCGTGCGGCCATCAACACGCATGCCACCGTGTCGCTGGCGACGGCGGGGTCGGGCGACACGCTGGCCGGGGTCATCGCGGCGATGCTCGCGAACGGGCTCGAGCCGTTCGAGGCGGCGGCGGCCGGCGTGTGGTTGCACGGGGAGGCCGGGCGGCGCGCCGGATCCGGGTTGATCGCCGAGGATCTCGCGGCTCGTCTGCCGGCGGCGCTCGACGCGGCGCGTGAAGCAGAGTAAAGGCGCCGCTTCGTTTTTCACGCCCGTGCGGGCGTGGTGGAATTGGCAGACACGCCGGATTTAGGTTCCGGTGGCGCAAGCCGTGGGGGTTCAAGTCCCTCCGCCCGCACCAGTCCGCCGTCCGCCCCCATCCTTTCCACCGTTTTCGAGGGACTCCGAGACACGCCATGCTGGTGACCGAGACGCTCAACGACGGCCTCAAGCGCGGCTTCGACGTGACGCTGCAGGCCGACGAGCTCGCGACGCGTGGCGAAGCGCGGCTGGCCGAGCTCGGCCGAGGTCTTCGTCTGCCCGGTTTCCGTCCGGGCAAGGTCCCGATGTCGGTGGTCAGGCAACGCTACGGTCAGGCCGTCCGGGCGGAGATCGTCGAGAAGAGCGTGTCGGAAGCGACCGAGAAGCTCCTCGGCGAGCGCGGCCTCCGTCCGGCCAGCGAGCCGCGGATCGGGCTGAAGGACGAGGGAACCGCGATCGAGCCCGGTCGCGACCTCGCGTTCACGGTCGAACTCGAGCTGCTGCCCGAGATCACGGTGCCGGACCTCGGGGCGTTGACGCTCGAGCGTCTCGTCTCGGTGCCAGACGACGAGACGATCGCGCGGGCGCTGGAGGCGATCCGGAAGCGCAACCGGACCTTCGAAGAGATCAGCGAGACACGCCCGGCGGTGAACGGCGACGTCCTGGTGACGGACTTCGGGGGAACAATCGATGGGGCCGCCTTTCCCGGCGGGACGGCAAACGACATCTCGGTCGAAGTCGGCGGCGAGGGGTTCATTCCGGGGTTCACGAACCAGCTCGAGGGGCTGTCCGTGGGCGAAGAGCGGACGATCCAAGTTACCTTTCCCGAGGATTACCCGGCGACCGAACTCGCCGGCAAAGCGGCCGAGTTCGCGGTGACCGCGAAGGGGATGAAGCGGGCGGTCGAGCCGGAACTCGACGACGCGTTGGCGAAGTCGCTCGGCTTCGACGACCTCGCCCGGATCCGCGATGCCGTCCGCGAGCAGATGCTGACCGAGTACCGCCAGATGTCGCGGCTCCGGATCAAGCGCGAGCTGCTCGACAAGCTGTCGGAAAGCGCCGCATTCGACGCTCCGGTGTCCATGGTCGAGGCCGAGTTCGGCCAGATCTGGGATCGGATTGAACAGGAACGGAAGGCTGGCCGGCTCGACGAGGAGGACCGGGACAAGGACGAGGCGACGCTGCGGCACGAATATCGGGCGATTGCCGAGCGGCGCGTGAAGCTCGGTCTGCTGCTTGCCGAGATCGGCCGGTTGAACGGGATCCAGGTGGGTGCCGACGAGATGGCCCGGGCCGTCCGGGCCGAGGCGCAGCGTTACCCTGGCCAGGAAGAGCAGGTGCGGAAGTTCTTCCAGTCGAACCCGCGCGCGGCCGATACGCTCCGCGGACCGATCTACGAGGATAAAGTCGTCGACTTCGTGCTCGAACTCGCCCGTGTGACGGAGCGCCAAGTCCCGGCGGATCAGCTGGCCGACATGCCGGAACCGGGGACCGGTGACTTGGCGGACGCGACGCCGTCGACGGAACAAGCGGCCGAACCGGTTTCAGGCGAGGAGCTCGCCGAGGGGCATCCCTCGTAAAGGCCAACGCGCGGTCTATGTTTCCTTTCGCGCCGGGGGCATGATCCCTCGGCTCCACTTCGAGGCTCTCATGCGCGACCGCGACCCGATCGAGATCTACAACAACGCTCTCGTCCCGATGGTGGTGGAGCAGACCTCCCGCGGCGAGCGGGCGTTCGACATCTTCTCGCGCCTGCTCCAGGAACGGATCATCTTCCTGACCGGACCAGTCTACGACCAGGTCGCGTCGTTGATCTCCGCTCAATTGCTCTACCTCGAGAGCGTTAATCCTTCGAAGGAGATCTCCTTCTACATCAATAGCCCGGGCGGCGTCGTGTCGGCCGGCCTCGCGATCTACGATACAATGCAGTACATTCGCAGCCCGGTGAGCACGGTGTGCATCGGGATGGCGGCCTCAATGGGATCGCTGCTGCTTGCCGCCGGCGAGAAGGGCAAGCGTTACGCCCTTCCAAACGCTCGCATTATGGTTCACCAGCCCTCCGGTGGTGCCCAAGGACAGGCGAGCGACATCGAGATCCAGGCCCGCGAGATCCTGTATCTTCGGCGGCGCCTGAACGAGATCTACGAGACGCATACAGGGCAGACGCTCGAGCAGATCGAGCAGAAGCTCGATCGCGACACCTACATGTCGGCGGACGAGGCGGCGTCGTTCGGCCTGATCGATGAGGTCGTGCGGAAGAAGGCGGCTGCGGCCGACGATGATCGGCGGGTCTGACGTCTCGCCTCGTTTCGTGACCGGATCGTCCGGTCGCGACGGTCACTCGCGGTGGTCCGGCCGCGGCCGGACGCCAATCCCTTGTCATGCAGCCTCGCCACAGGCAGCATGAAGGAACGATGACGCTCCCTGGGCTCAGCCTAGGGGGGCCCGGCATGGGCTGGGGCAGGAGCCACGATGAGCAAGTCCGGGGACAGTAAGAACACGCTCTACTGCTCGTTTTGCGGCAAGTCGCAGCACGAGGTGCGCAAGCTGATTGCCGGGCCGACGGTGTTCATCTGCGACGAGTGCGTCGAACTTTGCATGGACATCATCCGCGAGGAGCACAAGACGCACCTGGTGAAGAGCCGGGATGGCGTTCCGACGCCGCGCGAGATCTGCAAGGTGCTCGACGACTACGTCATTGGCCAGAGCCACGCGAAGAAGGTGCTCTCGGTCGCGGTCCACAACCACTACAAGCGTCTGGCCCACGGCCAGAAGAACAACGACGTCGAGATCGCGAAGTCGAACATCCTGCTGGTCGGCCCGACCGGATCAGGCAAGACGCTGCTGGCGCAGACACTCGCACGCATTCTCGACGTCCCGTTCACCATGGCGGATGCGACGACACTCACCGAGGCCGGTTACGTCGGCGAGGATGTCGAGAACATCATCCTGAAGTTGCTGCAGTCGGCGGATTACAACGTCGAGCGTGCCCAGCGCGGGATCGTCTACATCGACGAGGTCGACAAGATCAGCCGCAAGTCCGACAACCCTTCGATCACGCGCGACGTGTCGGGCGAGGGCGTTCAGCAGGCGCTGCTCAAGATCATGGAGGGAACGGTGGCTTCCGTGCCGCCGCAGGGCGGCCGCAAGCATCCGCAGCAGGAGTTCCTACAGGTCGACACGACCAACATCCTGTTCATCTGCGGCGGCGCCTTCGCAGGTCTCGAGAAGATCATCGGATCGCGCGGGAAGGGTTCTGGCATCGGCTTCGGTGCCGACGTGCGTGGTCCGGACGAACGGCGCACGGGCGCGATCCTGCACGAAGTCGAGCCCGAGGATCTGCTGAAGTTCGGCCTCATCCCCGAGTTCATCGGGCGGCTCCCGGTTGTCGCCACGCTCGAGGATCTCGACGAGGCCGCACTGATCGAGATCCTGACGAAGCCGCGGAACGCGCTCTCGAAGCAGTATGCGAGACTGTTCGAGATGGAAGGGGTCAAGCTGTCGTTCACCGAGGAGGCGCTTCGATCGGTCGCGATCCGCGCGATCGCTCGGAAGACCGGCGCGCGTGGTCTCCGCTCCATCATGGAGGCGATCCTCCTGCCGACGATGTTCGACCTGCCGGGCCTCGACGGCGTCGAAGAAGTGGTGGTCAACCGGGAGGTTGCCGAGAACAAGGCGCAGCCCGTGTTCGTCTATGGCAAGGAGAGCCCGGTCGAGCAGAGCGCCTGACCGCGGACCTCTCGGCACGCCTTTCGCCAGTCGGCTTGTCGAAAGGCGGCGGGCCGACGATATCATTGGAGCTTCAACGAGACCTGGGCGAAGCGCCGATGGCGCCATGCCGATCCGGGGAGCGTGCCGATGACCGGGCGCACCCGACGTTGACTGTCCATCAGGAGGTCACCCCATGACTGACGAGACCGAGGGCCAGGCCCCGCGATCGGAAGAGACGTCCCGGCCGGCCGAGAACGACGAGCTGGCCGTGCTTCCGCTTCGCGACATCGTTGTGTTCCCGCACATGATCGTGCCGCTGTTCGTCGGGCGCGAGAAGTCGGTTCGGGCGCTCGAGGCCGTGACGAAGGAGGACAAGCAGATCCTTCTGATCGCGCAGAAGAACGCAGCCCAGGACGACCCGAGTGCGGACGACATCTATCGGACCGGGACGATTTCCACGATCCTGCAACTGCTGAAGCTGCCGGACGGCACGGTCAAGGTGCTGGTCGAGGGACAGCGCCGGGCCCGCATCACCAGCTTCACCCGGACGGATACGCATTTCGAGGCCACCGTCGAGAACGTGCCGGACACGGAGGGGGAGGATGCACCCGAAGTCGAGGCGCTCGGCCGTACGGTGGTCGGGCAGTTCGAGCAGTATCTCAAGCTCAACAAGAAGATCGCGCCCGAGGTTCTGGTCTCGCTGAACCAGATCGAGGAACCGTCGAAGCTCGCCGACACGATCGCGAGCCATCTCACGTTGAAGATCTCGGACAAGCAGGAACTGCTCGAGACAGAGAAGGTCGCCGAACGGCTCGAGCGGGTCTTCGCCCACATGGAAGCCGAGATCGGCGTGCTTCAGGTGGAGAAACGGATCCGGAACCGGGTCAAGCGCCAGATGGAGAAGACGCAGCGCGAGTACTACCTCAATGAGCAGATGAAGGCGATCCAGAAGGAGCTTGGCGAGGGCGAGGACGGCAAGGACGAGACATCGGAAATCGAGGAGAAGATCAAGAACACGCGCTTCTCGAAAGAGGCGCGCGACAAGGCCGTCGGTGAGCTGAAGAAGCTTCGGACCATGAGCCCGATGTCGGCCGAGAGCACGGTGGTTCGGAACTACCTCGACTGGATGCTGTCGATCCCGTGGAAGAAGCGGACGCAGATCAGGAACGACGTCGCAGAGGCCGAGCGCGTGCTCGATGCCGACCACTACGGGCTGGAAAAGGTCAAGGAGCGGATTCTTGAGTACCTTGCCGTCCAGTCGCGGTCGAAGAAGCTCAAAGGTCCGATCCTTTGCTTGGTCGGGCCACCGGGTGTCGGCAAGACGTCGCTCGGGAAGTCGATCGCGAAGGCGACGGGTCGCAACTTCGTTAGGATGTCGCTCGGCGGCGTTCGCGACGAGGCCGAGATCCGTGGCCATCGCCGGACCTATATCGGCTCGATGCCGGGCAAGATCCTGCAGGGCATGCGGAAGGCCAAAAGCTCCAACCCTCTGTTCCTGCTCGATGAGATCGACAAGCTCGGAGCGGACTGGCGTGGCGATCCGTCGTCGGCGCTGCTCGAGGTTCTCGATCCCGAGCAGAATTCGACCTTCGCCGACCACTACCTGGAGGTTGATTACGACCTGTCCGACGTGATGTTCATCACGACCGCGAACAGCCTGCACATGCCGCAGCCTCTGCTCGACCGCATGGAGATCATCCGGATCTCGGGCTACACCGAGGACGAGAAGGTCGAGATCGTCCGACGCCACCTGTTGCCGAAGCAGACGGAGGCGCACAACCTCAAGCCCGGCGAGTGGAGCGTGACCGACGAAGCGGTTCGCGTTCTGATCCGCACTTACACGCGGGAAGCCGGCGTCCGAAACCTCGAGCGCGAACTCGCGAACCTCGCCAGGAAGTCGGTCAAGGAGATCGTCACCGGAAAGTCGAGTGCTGTCGAAATCAACGGCGACAACGTCGGGAAGTATGCCGGCATCCCCCGTTTCCACTTCGGCGAGACCGAGGCCGAGGACATGGTGGGCGTCGTGACCGGCCTCGCCTGGACGGAGGTCGGCGGCGACATTCTGACGATTGAGAGCGTGGTCGTGCCGGGCAAAGGTGCGATCAAGCACACGGGCAAGCTCGGCGACGTCATGCAGGAAAGCGTGTCGGCCGCGCTCAGCTATGTCCGTTCGCGCGCTTCGAGCTTCGGTATCCGGCCTACCTTGTTCGAGAAGCGGGACATCCACGTCCACGTGCCGGAAGGCGCGACGCCAAAGGACGGTCCTTCGGCCGGGATTGCGATGGCGACGACGCTGGTGTCCGTCCTGACGGGGATCCCGATCCGACGCGACATCGCGATGACCGGCGAGATCACGCTACGCGGCCGGGTGCTCCCGATCGGCGGCCTCAAGGAGAAGCTGCTCGCCGCTCTCCGCGCCGGGATTACGACCGTGTTCTTCCCCAAGGAGAACGAGAAGGACCTCGCCGACATCCCGGACAACGTGAAGAAAGCGATCAACCTTGTTCCCGTGTCTCACGTCGACGACGTCATCGCCGAAGCGCTGGTCCGGAGACCGGAGCCGATCGAGTGGGAAGAACCGCCGGAGCCGGTAGCGGCGCAGCCGGGAAGCGGTCAGGCGGCTTCGCTGACACACTAGGACAGTTCGGTTCAATCGACACCGGGCCTGCTTCGGGACACATAGAGCGGTCGCGTGCGCGGCCGCGACGATCATGGGCGGTTAGCTCAGCGGTAGAGCGTCTCGTTTACACCGAGAGGGCCGGCGGTTCGATCCCGTCACCGCCCATCCTGCTGCCGTGTCTGAGGGTGAAAGCCCGTTGACGGGCAGTGGGTGAGGCCTTAGACCGCCCTCCACCTGATCGCGCGGGTGTAGCTCAGTTGGTTAGAGCGCCGGCCTGTCACGCCGGAGGTCGCGGGTTCGAGCCCCGTCACTCGCGCCAGTCAGCATCCCTATCGTCGCCGTTCCTCCGACGGGACTTGCTCAGGTCCGAACCGCGCCCAGGTCTTGCCGGGCGCGAGCCGATCGCGCGGCGCACTCTGGCCGAGACCGGAGTTCGGCACTAGAACGTGAGCATACGGCAACCGGCCGGCTGCGCACGTCGAATGGGGCAATCTATGACACCGGTTCTCGGCAGCTACTTTCCTGTCCTCGTGTTCATCCTGATCGCGGGGTTCATCTCCGCCGCGATGGTCGGTGCCTCCTTCGTGGCGGCGCATCAGAAGCCGGATCCGGAGAAGCTTTCGGCGTATGAATGTGGGTTTGAGCCGTTCGACGATGCGAGGCGCCGCTTCGACGTGCGTTACTACCTGGTCGCGATCCTCTTCATCATCTTCGATCTCGAGGTCGCGTTCCTGTTCCCCTGGGCCGTCAGTCTGAAGCACATCGGCGGGTTCGGGTTCTTCTCGATGATGGGCTTCCTCGGCGTGCTGACGGTCGGGTTCGTCTACGAGTGGAAGAAGGGCGCCCTGGAGTGGGAGTGAGCACGATGGACACGACGCCGGTACCGGCGGCCGGCGGCCAGACGGTCGCCTGGAACAGTGAGCACCTCCCGGCTGGGGCGGAGCAGGACTCCGTCATTCGCGGCATTACCGGCGAAATCACGGACAAGGGCTTCGTGGTCGCGAACGTCGACCGCTTGGTGAACTGGGCGCGGACCGGTAGCCTTTGGCCAATGACGTTCGGCCTGGCGTGTTGCGCGGTCGAGATGATCCACGCCTACATGCCGCGCTACGATCTCGATCGGTTTGGGATCATCCCGCGGAACTCGCCACGACAGAGCGACGTGATGATCGTCGCAGGGACGCTCTGCAACAAAATGGCGCCGGCACTCCGCAAGGTGTACGACCAGATGGCCGAGCCGCGCTGGGTGATCAGCATGGGGTCGTGCGCCAATGGCGGCGGCTATTACCATTACTCGTACTCGGTCGTGCGGGGCTGCGATCGAATCGTTCCGGTCGACATCTACGTGCCAGGCTGCCCGCCAACCGCCGAAGCTCTCGTCTACGGGATCCTGCAGCTGCAGAAGAAGATCCGCCGTCAAGGGACCATCCTCCGTGGCTGACACCGCCACCCAAGCCCGCGTCGGGGCGCGTGCTGCTTCGCTCGGCGTGGAAATCTGCACCAAACTCCGCGGCGTGAGAACGGTAGCGGTCGAACGCGGCGAGCTCGTGATCCATGCCGACCGGGACGCGCTCCTGCCGTTGATGACGGCGCTGAAAACGGATCGCCGGTTCGCGTTCGAGCAGATGATGGATCTCTGCGGCGTCGACTGGCCTCAGCGCGAGAACCGGTTCGACGTTGTCTATAATCTGCTTTCGGTTTCGAAGAACCATCGAGCGCGGGTGATCGTCACCACGGACGAAGTGACAGCGGTGCCGTCCGTGCACGCGCTCTGGCCATGCGCGACCTGGTGGGAGCGGGAATGCTATGACCTGTTCGGCGTCCTGTTTTCGGGACAGCCGGATCTCCGTCGGATCCTGACCGATTACGGGTTTGAAGGTCATCCGCTTCGCAAGGACTTCCCGCTGACGGGCTTCGTCGAGCTCCGCTACGACGAAGCCGTCAAGCGTGTCGTCTACGAGCCCGTGCATCTTGCGCAAGAGTTTCGGAACTTCGATTTCGAAAGCCCTTGGGAGGGCGTTACGACGCTCCCCGGCGACGAGAAGGCACATGAGGGGCGCCACGACATCGACGCGCGACGCGGTCGGCTCGTGCGCGCGAACATCAGCCCAGACGGGACCGGCACATGAGCGATCAGGTTGCCCTGGAAGATCGGGACGTGCCGATCGGAAACGCCTTGCGGCGGCAGGAAATCACCTTCGATAGCGACAGGCACACGATCAATCTCGGACCGCAGCATCCGGCGGCGCACGGAGTTTTGCGGCTGGTGCTCGAGATGGACGGGGAAGTCGTGGAGCGGGCCGATCCGCACATCGGACTACTGCATCGCGGCACCGAGAAGCTGATCGAGCACAAGACCTACCTGAAGGCGCTGCCGTATTTCGATCGCCTCGATTACGTCTCGCCGATGTGCGAGGAGCATGCGTACGCGCTCGCGGTCGAGAAGCTGCTCGGCGTCGATGTGCCGGAGCGCGGCCAATGGATCCGGGTGCTGTTTGCCGAGATCACTCGGGTGCTCAATCACATTTTGAGCGTGGTCTCGATGGCGCTCGACGTCGGCGCGCAGACCGCGGGACTCTGGGGTTACGAGGAGCGCGAGAAGCTGCTCGAGTTCTATGAGGCGGTCTCGGGCGCGCGGTTCCATGCGAACTATTTCCGGCCGGGCGGCGTCGCCCGCGACATGCCCGCGGGTCTCGCCGAGCGGATCGGCGAATGGGCCAAGACGTTCCCGCGCTTCGTCGACGATCTCGAGAAGCTCCTGACCGCCAATCGGATCTGGAAGCAGCGGACGGTCGACGTCGGCGTCTTCTCGGCGGAGCAGGCGTTGGCATGGGGATTTTCCGGTCCCAATCTTCGTGCGAGCGGGGTGCCGTGGGATCTTCGCCGGTCTCAGCCCTACGACAAGTACGACGAGGTTGCCTTCGAGGTTCCGGTCGGGTCGGCCGGGGACTGTTACGATCGCTACCTCGTGCGCATGGCGGAAATGCGACAGAGCGTCCGCATCATCGAGCAAGCGCTCGCGTCGCTCCGACCGGGCCTGGTGCGAACGCCGGATCACAAGATCTCGCCTCCGCCAAGACAGGACATGAAGCGTTCGATGGAGGCGCTGATCCATCACTTCAAGCTGTTCAGCGAGGGGTACCACGTGCCGCCCGGCGCGACCTACACGGCGGTCGAGAGCCCGAAGGGCGAGTTCGCCGTCTACCTCGTGGCCGATGGCACCAACCGGCCCTACCGATGCAAGATACGGCCGACCGGGTTCTCGCATCTGCAGGCGATCGACGCGCTTTCGCGCGGTCACATGCTGGCCGACGCGGTAGCGATTATCGGTTCGCTCGATCTCGTCTTCGGCGAGGTGGACCGGTGAGCGGCGACGAGCTGGGCCGCGGTGCCGCTGGCGGTCCGGGCGGGGGTTTCGGTTCGGCCGAAAACATCGGCCACGGTGCTCCTGGGCACTCGCCCGAGCTTGGCCGCATGCCGTCCGTCACGCGCTTCGTGTTCGACGACGAGAGCGAGCACGCGATCGCCGCAGCAATCGCAAAATATCCGACAGGACGGCAGGCTTCCGCCGTGATGCCGCTGCTGTTCATCGTGCAGAGGCAAATGGGTCGGCAAACAGGCAGTGCCTGGGTGCCCCGCGTCGCGATGGACGTGATCGCGGAGCGGCTCTCGATGCCGCCGATCCGGGTCTACGAGGTGGCAACCTTCTACCTGATGTACAACACGAAGCCTGTCGGTCGATACCATCTTCAGGTTTGTACGACGACGCCCTGCTGGCTGCGCGGATCGGATGCAATCGTCGAGACGTGCAAGCGCGTCGGCGGCGTCGCTGGTTTCGGCGAGACGAGCGTAGACGGGCTGTTCACGATGAGCGAGGTCGAGTGCCTCGGTGCTTGCGTGAACGCGCCGATCCTGCAGGTCGACGACGACTACTACGAGGACCTGGACGCGTCGCGCTGCGCGTCGCTGCTCGAGGCCCTGAAGCGAGGCGAGCGACCGCATCCGGGAACGACGATCGCGCGCCTTAACTCCGCGGCCGAGGGCGGTCAGACGACGCTGCTCGGGGACGACCGTCCCGCGCACGAGAGCTTGGAGGCCTGAGACCGTGCTGAGCGACAAGGACCGGATCTTCCGGAACATCTTCGGACAAAACGAGTGGCGTCTTTCCGGAGCGCGAGCGCGCGGCGATTGGGACGGCACCGCTGCGATCCTGGCGCGCGGGCGCGACGCGTTGGTTGACGAAGTGAAAGCGTCGGGTCTCCGCGGCCGCGGCGGTGCGGGCTTTCCCACCGGCATGAAATGGTCGTTCATGCCGAAGCAGTCGGACGGGCGCCCCTCCTTCCTCGTGATCAACGCCGACGAGAGCGAGCCCGGGACCTGCAAGGATCGGGACATCATCCGGCACGAACCGCATAAGCTGATCGAG
Organism: uncultured Acetobacteraceae bacterium; assembly: GCA_964249205.1. Lineage (GTDB taxonomy): Bacteria > Pseudomonadota > Alphaproteobacteria > Acetobacterales > Acetobacteraceae > CAXTPV01. Next base: position 41,708 of record CAXUBA010000001.1, read on the forward strand.
GGCGCTCTGCTCGCCTCGTTTGCGATGGGTGCGCATGCCTGCTACATCTACATACGAGGCGAGTACTACAACGAAGCTCTGAACCTTCAGGCGGCGATCCACGAGGGCTACGAGGCCGGGCTGCTTGGGGCCGACGCGTGCGGATCGGGTTGGGACTTCGATCTCTACGTGCATCGAGGCGCCGGCGCTTACATCTGCGGTGAGGAGAGCGCGCTTCTCGAAAGCATCGAGGGCAAAAAGGGTCTGCCGCGGATGAAACCGCCGTTCCCGGCCGCCATGGGTCTCTACGGGTGCCCGACCACGGTGAACAATGTCGAGACGATCGCGGTCGTGCCGACCATCCTTCGTCGCGGCGCCGCCTGGTATTCCGGGCTCGGGCGGCCGAAGAACGTCGGCACCAAGCTCTTCTGCATATCCGGCCACGTAAACAGGCCGTGTAATGTCGAGGAAGAGATGGGGATCCCACTCCGCGAGGTGATTGAGCGACATGCCGGCGGCGTACGCGGTGGATGGGACAATCTGCTTGCGGTCATTCCGGGCGGCTCGTCCGTCCCGGTTATTCCGAAATCGATCTGCGACACCGTGCTGATGGACTACGACAGCCTTCGCGACGTGCGGTCTGGTCTCGGCACGGCGGCGGTGATCGTGATGGACAAATCGACCGACATCATCAAGGCGATCTGGCGGCTCTCCAAGTTCTACAAGCACGAGAGCTGCGGACAATGTACCCCGTGCCGCGAAGGAACGGGTTGGATGATGCGGATCATGGGACGCATGGTCGAGGGGCGTGCCGAACTCGAGGAGATCGACATGCTCGAGCAGGTGACGCGCCAGGTCGAGGGTCACACCATCTGCGCGCTAGGCGATGCGGCGGCTTGGCCGATCCAGGGGCTGATCCGACATTTCCGGCCCGTCATGGAAGAGCGGATCGCGTCCTATCGGACGCGGGTCGCGCCGGGACCGCTGGTGGTGACGCCGAACAATCTTCCGGTCGCGGCCGAGTAGGAACGCTTCAGAATGGCGAAGGTTACGGTTGACGGAGCGATCGTCGAGGTTCCGAGCGGTTCGACGGTACTGCAAGCCTGCGAGGCCGCGGGTCGCGAGATCCCGCGCTTCTGCTACCACGAACGACTCTCGATCGCTGGAAACTGTCGGATGTGTCTGGTCGAGGTGGAACGCGCGCCGAAGCCCGTCGCGTCCTGCGGCTATCCGGTCGCCGACGGGATGGTGGTGAAGACGGACAGCAAGATGGTCCGCGACGCTCGCCGGAACGTCATGGAATTCCTGCTGATCAACCATCCGCTCGATTGCCCGATCTGCGACCAGGGCGGCGAGTGCGATCTGCAGGACCAAGCCTATTCATACGGCATGGATCACTCCCGCTATGCCGAGAACAAGCGCGCGGTGAAGGACAAGTATCTCGGCCCTCTGGTCAAGACGGTCATGACGCGGTGCATCCAGTGCACGCGCTGCATACGGTTCTCGACCGAGGTCGCTGGCGTGTCTGAACTCGGCGCGACGTCGCGCGGCGAGAACATGGAAGTCGGTACTTACGTCGAGAAGGCGATCACGTCCGAACTGTCGGGTTGCCTGATCGACATCTGCCCGGTGGGCGCGTTGACGTCGAAGCCGTACGCCTTCGTCGCGCGACCCTGGGAGCTCAGCAAGACCGACAGCATCGACGTCACGGACGCCACGGGCACGAACATCGCGATCCATGCGCGAGGCCCTGAAGTGCTCAGGGTCCTTCCGCGGGTGAACGACGAGGTCAACGAGGAGTGGATGGCCGACAAGGGCCGGTTCTCGTTCGACGGGCTCAAGCGGCGGCGGCTCGATCGGCCTTGGATCCGACGCGGGGGCAAGCTCCAGCCAGCCAGTTGGGCGGAAGCGTTCACCACGATCGCCGAACGGATGCGGGCGGCGGGTGGTGCGCGGATCGGCGCCATTGCGGGCGATCTCGCGGATGCCGAGAGCCTGACCGCGTTGCGGGATCTGATGGAGGCGCTGGGATCGCCGAACGTCGACTGCCGGCAGGACGGCGCGTGGTTCGACGTCGCGCGTCGCGATTTCTACGTCTTCAACACGACGATCTCCGGGATCGAGGAAAGCGACGCGCTGCTGCTGGTGGGCGTGAACGTCCGTCGGACCTCGCCGGTGATCAACGCGCGGATCCGCAAACGCTATCTTGCGGGCGGTTACCGGGTCGCCTCGATCGGGGAGCCGGGGGTCGACCAGACCTACCCGGTCGAGGTGATCGGGGACGATCTTGCGAGCCTCGCGCGGCTGGACGAGGACGAGGACGGGTTCGGTCCCGTGCTCCGCGCGGCGAAGCGGCCGATGATCGTTCTCGGCGAGGCGGCGCTCCGACGGGAGGACGGTCCGGCGGTCCTCGCGGCCGCCTGGAGCTTGGCGGAGCGGACCGGCGCGCTCGCCGCGGAATGGCACGGGTTCAACGTTCTCCACTCCGCGGCGGCGCGGGTCGCGGCGCTCGATCTCGGCCTCGTGCCCCGCGACGGCGGGCGCGACGTCGGCGGCATGATGGGCGGTGGGGTCGACGTGCTGTGGCTGCTCGGCGCGGACGAGTTCGACACGGCGCGGATCGGGGTCGACACGTTCGTTGTGTATCAGGGATCGCACGGCGACCGGGGCGCAGCGAGGGCGGATGTGATTCTGCCGGGTGCGACATCGGTCGAGAAGCCGGGAACTTACGTGAACACCGAAGGTCGGGTGCAGCGGGCGTTCCAGGTATCGTTCCCGCCGGGCGACGCGCGCGAGGACTGGCGGATCCTGAGAGCGTTCGCGGAGACGATGGGGCACCGGCTGCCCTATGACGATCTCGACGCGATCCGTGCGCGCATGGACGCCATCAATCCCGTGTTCGCGCGTTCGCATCTCCCGCGCTTCGGCGTGTCGGACACGACGGGGCCGTCCCCCGGCGGTGTGTCGGTCGGGTCGGCGCCGCTTGTCGTGCCGGTCATCGACTACTACCAGACCAATCCGGTCAGCCGCGCGAGCGAGACGATGAAGCTCTGCACGCAGGTCATCGATGGGCCGTTCGGCGGCGTGGCGGCGGCGGAGTAGGCGGCCGGTGGCGCATTTCTTCCTCCACACGACGATCGGCTTCGTCATTCTGACGGTGTTACAGACGCTCGCCGTGCTGGTCCCCGTCCTGATCGGGATGGCGTATCTCACCTACGCCGAGCGCAAGGTGCTGGGCGCGATCCATTTGCGCCGCGGGCCGAACGTGGTCGGGCCGTTCGGCCTGTTCCAGGCGTTCGCCGACGCGATCAAGATGATGACGAAGGAGACGATCATCCCATCTGGCGCCAACCGGATGCTGTTCCTGATCGCACCGATGATTACCTTCTCGCTCGCGATGATCGCCTGGGCGGTGATCCCGACCAACAATCACTGGGCGGTCGCGAACATCAATGTTGGTGTGCTTTACCTCCTTGCGATCTCGTCGCTCGGCGTTTACGGCGTCCTGATCGCGGGCTGGGCCAGCAACTCGAAATACGCGTTCCTCGGCGCGCTTCGCGCGGCGGCCCAGATGGTGTCCTACGAGGTCTCGATCGGCTTCGTTCTGGTGTGCGTGCTGCTCTGCGTCGGAAGCCTCAACCTCAACGACGTCGTGCTCGCGCAGCGGCACCTTTGGTTCTGCATTCCGCTGTTGCCGATGTGCGTCGTGTTCTTCATCTCGGCCTTGGCGGAGACGAACCGTCCGCCGTTCGACCTGCCGGAAGGCGAGACCGAGCTGGTGGGCGGGTTCATGACCGAATACAGCTCGATGACGTTCGCGCTTTTTTTTCTCGGCGAATACACGAACATGATCCTGATGAGCGCAATGACCGCCGTGCTCTTCCTTGGCGGGTGGCTCGCCCCCTTCGGCATCGCGCCGTTTACCTGGATTCCGGGCCCGATCTGGCTGATCGGTAAGATCTGCTTCGTGCTGTTCCTGTTCATCTGGGTGCGCGGAACCTTCCCGCGGTATCGCTACGATCAGCTCATGCGGCTCGGGTGGAAGGTCTTCCTGCCCTTCTGTCTTGGCTGGATGGTGCTTACGGCCGGCTTTCTGACGCTCACCGGCCTGCTGCCGGACGGCGTCTGAGGATCATCTGACATGTCTTCTCTCGACCGGGTCGCGCGTGGCTTTCTTCTGACCGAACTGCTCGGCGGCATGGCGCTGACGCTCCGCTACATGTTCAAGCCGAAAGCGACATTGAATTACCCGTACGAGAAGGCGCCGCTGTCCCCGCGCTTCAGAGGCGAACATGCGCTTCGGCGCTATCCGAACGGCGAGGAGCGCTGCATCGCCTGCAAGCTGTGCGAGGCGGTCTGTCCGGCCGAGGCGATCACGATCGAGGCCGAGCCGCGTGACGACGGGTCGCGCCGGACGACGCGGTACGACCTCGACATGACGAAGTGCATCTACTGCGGCCTTTGCGAAGAAGCATGTCCCGTTGACGCGATCGTCGAGGGCCCGAACTACGAATACGCGACGGAAACGAGGGAGGAGCTCCTCTACAACAAGGAGAAGCTGCTCGAGAACGGCGATCGGTGGGAGAGCATCCTCGCGCACCGGCTGGAACAGGACGCGCCCTACCGCTAAGGAGAAGCCGTCAAGGAGCTTCCATGTTCGTCGAGATCGTCTTCTGGGTGCTATCCACGATCATGGTGGTCTCCGCGGCCGCCGTCGTGTCGTCACGCAATCCCGTGCACTCGGTGCTGTTCCTGATCCTGACGTTCTTCAACGCGGCGGGCCTCTTCCTGGTCGCCGGCGCCGAGTTTCTCGCGATGATCCTGGTCATCGTTTACGTGGGCGCGGTCGCGGTCCTCTTCCTGTTCGTGGTCATGATGCTCGACATCGACTTCGTGCAGTTGCGTGAAGGCTTCCAGCGCTACGCCCCGATCGGTTCGGTGGTCGGCGTGGTCCTGCTCGCCGAGATCGGGCTGACGGCGTCAGGCTGGATCGGCGGTGTCGGCGTCACGCATGCGGCGACCGCGGGAGCGGTGGCGCGTGTGTCGAACACTGGCGCGCTCGGACGTGTGCTCTACACGGATGACGTGTTCCTGTTCCAGACCGCCGGTATCATCCTGCTCGTCGCGATGATCGGTGCGATCGTGCTGACGCATAGCGATCGACATCGCTCGCGCCGACAGGATGTCGGCCAGCAGCACGCACGGTCGACGGACAGCGTCCGGATGCTCGACCTCGCGGTCGGCGGCTCGACGGAGGACAACGGCGGCGTCCGGCGGCCGACCCGTGTCGTGGAGCGGAGCTGATCCATGACGATCGGAATCGGGCATTTCCTCACCGTCTCCTCCATCCTGCTGGTGCTCGGCGTCTTCGGCATCTTCCTCAACCGGAAGAACGTGATCACGCTGCTGATGTCGATCGAGCTCATCCTGCTCGCCGCGAACCTCAACCTTGTGGCGTTCTCGTCGGTACTGGGCAATCTCGACGGGCAGGTCTTCACGCTGTTCGTGCTGACGGTCGCGGCTGCGGAGTCTGCGATCGGGCTCGCGATCATCCTCGTTTATTTCCGTAACCGCGGCTCGATCGAGGTCGAGGACGTCACGCTGATGAAGGGCTGAGCCTGATGTTCGCCATCGCGGTGTTGGCGCCGGGTCTCGGCGCGTTGATCTCCGGCCTGTTCGGGCGCGTGCTCGGGGACACTGGTGCGCGCGCGGTCAGCATCGTGCTGATGCTGGCGTCGGCGGTCTGCGGTTCGTTGTCTTTCTTCGCCGTTCCGATGGCGCTCCACCTGCATCTGCTCGATTGGGTCGAGGCTGGTACGTTCCGGGCGTCCTGGTCGCTTCGCGACGACACGCTCTCGGGTGCCATGGTCGCGATGGTGTCGTTCGTCTCGCTCCTCGTCCACGTCTACTCGATCGGCTACATGTCGCACGAGGAGCGGCCGGTGTTCCGGTTCTTCTCGTACCTTTCGTTGTTCACCTTCGCGATGCTCCTGCTGGCCAGCTCGGACAACCTCGTTCAGCTGTTCTTCGGCTGGGAGGGCGTGGGTCTCGCGAGCTATCTGCTGATCGGCTACTGGTACGACCGGCCCTCCGCGAACGCCGCGGCGATCAAGGCTTTCGTCTTCAACCGCGTGGCCGACCTGTTTTTCATGGTCGGAATCGCGCTGACATTCCTGGTGTTCGGCACCGTTGATTACACCCGGATCTTCGCGACCGTCGCAGCGCACCGGGCCGACGTCTACCACCTGGCTGGGTTTGCCACGCCGGCGCTCGAACTCATCGCGTTCCTTCTGTTCGCTGGTGCCATGGGCAAATCGGCGCAGCTCGGCTTCCAGCCGTGGCTGGTGGACGCGATGGAGGGGCCGACACCGGTGTCGGCGCTGATCCATGCCGCGACGATGGTGACCGCCGGCGTATTCCTGGTTGCCCGTTTCTCGCCGCTCTTCATCGACGCGCCGGTGGCGCTCGCTTTCGTCGCGTTCATCGGCGCCACGACCTGCTGCTTCGCGGCGCTGAACGGGCTCGTGCAGCCGGACATCAAGCGGGTGATCGCGTGGTCCACCTGTTCGCAGCTCGGCTACATGTTCCTCGGTTGCGGCGTCGGTGCGTTCAACACGGGTCTGTTCCATCTCTTCACGCACGCCTTCTTCAAGTCGCTCCTGTTCCTTTCCGCGGGATCGGTCATCCATGCGCTCGGTGGCGAGCAGAACCTCTTCCGCATGGGGGCGTTGCGACGGCATCTGCCGGTCACCTACGCGGTGTTCTGGTGCGGTGGTCTGGCCCTGGCCGGCATCCCGCCGTTCGCGGGTTTCTGGTCGAAGGATTCGATCCTCGCCGCCGCCTACAGTGCCGGGACCTGGGTCGGCTTCTACGGCTGGGCTCTCGGCTCGGTCACCGCCGGTCTTACCGCGTTCTACACGTTCCGTCTGATCTTCAAGGCGTTCCACGGGCCATCGCACGTGGCGCCCGAGGTCGCGCGGCATGTTCACGAGAGCCCGATCGACATGGTCGGCCCGCTCGTGCTGTTGGCCTGCGGCGCGATCGGCGCTGGTTACCTGCTGGATCGGTTCTTTGTCGGCGCCGATGCCGCGCACTTCTGGGCCGGCTCGATCGTGCTCCCGCACCGGCTGGACAACGCCACCGGTCTGATCGCGCTGGTGCCGACAGGCTGCGCCGCGACTGGGCTTCTGGTCGCGGCCTGGTTCTATCTGCTCGCCCCGGAGATCCCGGCCCGGCTCGCGACGACTTTCGGCTTTCTGTACCGGTTGTTCCTCAACGCCTGGTATTTCGATGCCCTCTACGATGCCGTGTTCGTCCGGCCGTTCCGGTCGCTCGCCGGCGGACTGTGGCGCGTGGGGGACCGCGGCATCATCGATGCGGCTTCGAACGGGCTCGCGCGCGCCGCGATCGGCGGTTCGGGGCAGGTCGTCCGGATCCAGACGGGATCGATCGCCGTCTACGCTTTCACGATGCTGATCGGCCTCGTGATCCTGCTCTCGACACTGCTGTTGGCGGGAACCTGACCTTGCATTGGACACTCGCCTGGCCGGAAATCGCGCTCGCTCTGTTTGCCCTGTCGGGATTGATGCTCGGCGTGACCCGATCGAAGGGCGACGGGACGGTGGTCTGCACCATGATCGCGATCCTGTCCTTCGCCGTGGTCGGGGTGATTGTGGCTTTTGACGGCAACGGCGTGGCGATGTCCGGCACCTACGTCGATGACGGGTTCGCCCGATTCTGCAAGATACTGGTCTTGTCCGCAGCGGCGCTCACCACGCTCCTGTCGCTCGACTACACGGGGCGTGAGCGGGTGCCGCGGTTCGAGTTCCCGATCCTCCTGATGTTCTCGACGATCGGCATGATGATCATGGCATCGGCCGCGAACCTCATGACGGTCTATCTTGGTCTCGAACTGCAGAGCTTCCCCGTTTACGTGCTCTGCGCCTTTTCGCGCGATCAGGTCCGGTCGTCCGAAGCGGGTCTCAAGTATTTTGTGCTCGGTGCGCTCGCGTCCGGACTGCTTCTCTACGGCATCTCGCTGACCTACGGGTTCGGCGGTTCGATGCAACTCGGCGTCCTCGGCCGAAATCTCGCGACCGGGCCGATGCCGCCCGGATTACTGGTCGGACTGGTGTTCGTGCTCGTCGGCCTCGCGTTCAAGCTCTCGATCGCGCCGTTCCATATGTGGACGCCGGATGTCTATGAGGGGGCCCCGAGCGCCGTGACCGCGTTCATGAGCACGGCGCCGAAGGTCGCGCCCTTCGCGGCGTTGATCCGGATCATGATCGTGCCGTTCGGGCACCTGCTCTCGGACTGGCGATTGCTGGTCGAGATCATCGCGATCGTTTCGATGTGCGTCGGTTCACTGGCCGCGATCGGCCAGACGAGCATCAAGCGTCTTCTCGCCTACTCCTCGATCGGGCACATGGGATACGCCGCGATCGGCCTCGCCGCGGGCACACCGTCCGGGCTGCGTGGCGTTCTCGTCTACCTTCTCACCTACATTTTCATGAACGCGGGCACGTTCGGCTGCGTGATGGCGATGCGGCGGCGTGGAGTCGTGGTCGAGCGCATCGCCGATCTCGGCGGCCTCGGCCGGACCAATCCCGCGCTCGCGGTCACGTTCGCGATCTTCATGTTTTCGATGGCCGGCGTGCCGCCGTTTGCCGGCTTCTTCGGCAAGCTCGCCGTCTTCCTCGCGGCAATCCAGTCCGGGCTCTGGACGCTTGTCGTGGTCGGGATCGTGACCAGCGCGATCGGGGCCGCGTACTACCTGCGCGTGGTCAAGGTGATGTGGTTCGACGCAGCGATCGAGCAGCTTGACCGGCCAGCGTGGCCGTTGACGCTCGTGTCCGCGACCGCAGCCGGCTTCACGTCGCTCTTCGTGCTGTTCGCCGCCCCGGCGCTGACTGCGGCCGCCGCCGCGTCGCGCGCACTCGGCGGTTGATGCGAGGATCGCCGGATGCGCCTTGGCGGATGGAGATCGTCGATCGAATCGGCTCGACGAACGACGCGCTGATCGAGCGCGCGGAGGGCGGGGCTTCCGGCCGGATCGCTCTCCTCGCGCGTCGACAGGAGGCGGCGCGCGGCAGCCGGGGCCGGTTCTGGCATGAGCCGCCGCGCGGCAATCTCGCGATTTCGGTTCTGCTTCGAGACGGTGACTTGCCGGAGCGGTCCGAGTTCGCGGTCTTTGTGGCGGCGCTGGCGTTGGCCGATGCTCTCGACGCCTTCGTGGAAGCCCCTTGCCGCCTCGTTCTGAAATGGCCGAACGATCTCTTGCTGGCGATACCGGGACGCGCGCCAGGCAAGCTCGCCGGGATCCTGGTCGAGACCGGCCGGCGCGGGCACGGGCGGACGATCGCGGACTGGATGGTGATCGGTTTCGGCGCCAATCTGCTGGCCGCGCCCGAGGTCGAAGGCGCGCGGTCCCTTGCGGAAGCGGGCGGGTTGCTCGCAGAGGCTGACACGGTCGCGGACCATCTTCTCCGGCGGCTCGATCATTGGTTCGCGCGCTCGGCCGACGAAGGCGGGTTTGACGCGGTCCGGGGCGCCTGGCTCGAACGTGCCCATCCGATCGGCACGCCGCTCGAGATCGACGGCGGTGGCGTGCGGCGGTCCGGACGCTTTGGCGGCCTGGACCGCGATGGTGCCCTCCTCCTGCGCACGTCTTCGGGTTGCGAGAGGGTCTCCACCGGAACAGTCCTGTTCGGTGATCGGGAGAGCGGCTGATGCTTCTCGTGATCGATGCCGGCAATACGAACGTAGTCTTTGCGGTGCACGATGGCTCGACGTGGCGCGGGAACTGGCGGATCGCGACGGAGGCCCAGCGTACTTCGGACGAGTACGGGGTCTGGTTGTCCGTCCTGTTGTCTCGTGCGGGCCTTCGCGTCGAGGACGTGTCTTCGGCGGTTCTCGGAACAGTGGTGCCGGCGGCCCTCTATCACCTGCGTCGCTTCTGTCGGATGTGGTTCTCCGTCGAACCCCTGGTCGCCCGCAACGGTCTCGATTGGGGTGTCGGGATCAAGCTAAAGCGTCCCGAGGAAGTCGGAGCCGATCGGCTCGCGAACGCGCTCGCCGCCCACGCCCATTACCGCGGGCCGCTGATCGTGGTCGATTTCGGCACGGCGACGAACTTCGACGTGGTCGACGCCTCGGGCGCCTTCGTCGGCGGCGCGATTGCGCCTGGGATCAACCTTTCGCTCGAAGCATTGCATCAGAACGCGGCGCGTCTGCCTCGGATCGGCATCGGCCGACCTCAGGCGGCGATCGGCACGAGCACGGTTGAAGCCATGCAGTCAGGCGTCTACTGGGGCTATGTCGGCATGATCGACGGTCTCTGCCGACGGATCGCCGACGAGCTCGGCGAGGGCGAGGTAAAGGTGATCGCGACCGGAGGCCTGGCGCCTCTATTCGCGGAAGGTTCGAGCCAGATCCAGCGCAGTGATCCCGATCTGACGCTCGACGGGTTCCGGATGTTGGCTACTCGCAACCCCGTTCCCAGATTGAATGCCGACAAACCGCGCAGCCTCGATCCCGACTGACGCATCACCGCGGCCGTCGGCCGCAACCGGAGCACTCCCTCAGAGATGACTTCCAACGTTGGCGATCTCGCGTTCCTGCCGCTCGGCGGGACAGGTGAGATCGGCATGAACCTCAACGCTTATCGCTGCGACGGGCGCTGGCTGCTGATCGATTGCGGCATCGGCTTCGGCGGTAGCGAAACGCCGGAGGCGGAGATCCTGCTGCCGGATCCGACCTTCATCGCGGATCAGGCTGACGCGATCCTCGGCTTGGTCATCACCCACGCGCACGAGGATCATCTCGGCGCGGTCGCGCATCTGTGGCCGCGCTTGCGGTGCCCGGTGTACGTTTCTCCTTTCGCGGCTGCGATCCTGCGTCGGAAGCTTGGTGAGGCCGGGCTCGGCGGGTCGCTGAAGCCGAAGGTCATGCCGCTCGGCGCTTCGCTTGAGCTCGGTTCGTTTCGGTTGCAGTTCCTGCGGGTGGCCCATTCGACGCCAGAAGCGCAGGCGATCGCGATCCGGACACCCTACGGCAACATCCTGCATACCGGCGACTGGAAGCTCGATCCCGAGCCGCTGGTCGGATCGCCGACCGATGAGGAGGGTTTCGCGACGTTCGGCCGCGAAGGCGTCCTCGCGATGGTGTGCGACAGTACGAACGCGATGGTGGACGGGCGGTCAGGCTCCGAGGCCGACGTGCGTCGCGGGCTTCGCGACGTCATCGGATCGATCCGATCCGGACGCGTCGCCGTGACCTGCTTCGCCAGCAACGTCGCGCGTGTGGAAAGTGCGGCCTTGGCGGCGCTCGCCTCCGATCGTTCGCCCTGCCTCGTCGGCCGAAGCCTTCGGAACCTGGACGTCGCGGCGCGGGAAGCCGGCTATCTCAGGCAGATCCCCGAGTTCGTTCCGGAGGCGGATGCCGGCAGCATTCCGGACGAAAACCTGCTCATCCTCGTGACCGGCAGCCAGGGGGAGGCCCGATCCGCACTCGCGCGCATCGCGGCCGACACCCATCCGAATGTGACGCTGGGCGAGGGCGATACGGTCCTGTTCTCGAGCCGGATGATCCCCGGCAACGAGCGCGCGGTCGGGATCGTGCAGGACAGTCTGGTGCGACGTGGCGTTCGGGTCGTGACGGACGAGGACGCGCCGATCCACGTGTCGGGCCACCCCGCCCGAGACGAACTGCGCCGACTCTACGAGCTGGTGCGACCGCGCTACTCGGTGCCAGTTCACGGCGAGTGGCGGCATCTCACGGCACACGCGGCGCTGGCTCGCGAGCTTGGCGTGGAGCCGGTCATTCTCGAGGATGGAGATGTGCTGCAACTCCGCGCCGGCGCGACCGAGGTCGTGGACCAGGCGCCGGTCGGTCGGCTGGCTCTCGACGCCAAGCGGATCGTGCCACTCTCGGGCGGTGTTCTCGCCGCGCGCAAACGGATGCTGTTCAATGGGATCGTGGTCGCAAGCGTCGCTGTCGGCGCCGACGGTCGCCTTCGAGGGAAGCCAAAGGTCAGCGCGCCGGGCCTGCTCGATGCGGGGGATCCGGAGCACGATCTCGTCGAAGCTGATCTGGCGACCGCGATCGAGGACCTTCCGACCGCGCTCCGACGTGATGACGCGGCATTGTCCGAGGCCGCCAAATCGGCGCTTCGCCGTACGCTTGGGCGTCGCATGCAGAAGCGGCCGCTTGTTGACGTGCACCTGATCCGCGTTTGAACCAACAGGCTCAACGAGCACAAAAAATTGGCGTTTGCTCTCCTCGTCTGCGCAAAGCAGCAGCAAAGTCGGCTAACTGCGCGAATTGTTAGCATGTTGGCCGGGAATTCCGCTGGACGCCGTCGGTAGCAAACAATCACAATCATCGGCAGGACGGGGAGAGACCTCGTCCTGCCGCGTGACTGGCGTTCCTCCGTAAACTTGGCCCGCGTGCCTTTGGCACTGCGGGCTTTTTACTATCGTCTTGCCAAATCCCTGTCACCCCCTTTTGCGGTTTTTTCACGTGCGACCGCCGTGTCAGGCGGCCTATACTTGTGCGCTGCACAAACTACACCTTTTGCATTGCACAATTTTGTCAGGCGAGGAGTTTGAGCGTCACCGTCTCTCACTTGCGATCCGGCAACGGATCACACACAAGCCAGAAAACGACGCCAGAACGGAACCCGTTGATGCGACTGTCGAGAAGCTTCCTTCCCACGCTTCGGGAAACGCCCGCCGAGGCACAGATTGTGTCGCACCGGCTGATGCTGCGGGCCGGCCTCGTGCGCCAGATGGCCGCCGGGATTTACGCGTGGCTTCCGGCCGGCCTTCGGGTGCTGCGGAACGTGGCTGACATCGTGCGGGACGAGCAGGACCGCGCCGGCGCGCACGAACTCCTGATGCCGACGCTTCAGCCGGCCGATCTCTGGCGCCGCTCGGGCCGTTACGACGACTACGGCGAAGAGATGCTGCGGATCCGCGACCGCCAGGACCGCGAGATGTTGTATGGGCCGACCAACGAGGAGATGATCACGGACATCTTCGCCGGCGCGGCGCGCTCGTACCGAGATCTCCCACAAGTGCTGTACCACGTGCAGTGGAAATTCCGGGATGAGTTGCGACCGCGTTTCGGCGTGCTTCGAGGCCGCGAGTTCCTGATGAAGGACGCTTACTCCTTCGACATCGATTACGCGGGCGCGGTCACGAGCTACCGGCGCATGATGCTCGCCTACATGCGGACCTTCCAGCGGCTCGGGATCAGAGCGATTCCGATGGCGGCGGCGACTGGGCCGATCGGCGGCGATCTCAGCCACGAGTTCATCGTTCTCGCGCCGACCGGAGAAAGTCAGGTCTTCTACGACGCCGAACATGAGAGTTTCGATTGGGTGAGCTCCGATTTTGACTACGCAAGCGAGGCGGACCTGGCGCGGTTCTACGGTTTTGCGACGGGTATCTATGCGGCGACAGACGAGAAGCACGATCGGGCTGCCTGGTCGCAAGTGCCGGACCAGCGGAAGCGCGAAGGCCGCGGCATCGAGGTTGGGCAAATTTTTTACTTCGGCGACAAGTATACGCGTGCGATGAACGTGACGATCTCCGGCCGCGAAGGGGAACCGGTTCACCCGGAAATGGGCTCGTACGGCATCGGTGTTTCTCGCCTGGTTGGCGCCATCATCGAGGCGAGTTCGGACGAGGCTGGGATCATCTGGCCAGACTCGATCGCGCCGTTTCGGGCCGCAGTCCTGAACCTGAAGACGGGGGACGGAACCTGTGACGCCATGGCGGAGCGCGTCTACAAGAAACTAGGGCGCGATGTCCTTCTCGACGATCGGGACGAGCGCGCGGGGGTCAAGTTCGCGGACGCCGATCTGATGGGCCATCCGTGGCAGGTCATCGTCGGACCTCGCGCCGCCACGGCAGGACGAGTGGAACTGAAGCGGAGAAGCACCGGCGAACGCGAAGAGGTCTCCGTGGAGGACGCCATCGCGCGGGTCGGCTGATGTTCGGGCCCTTCGAACGTACCGTCGCGGCGCGCTATCTTCGTGCCCGACGGGGCGAGCGCTTCGTTTCCGTCATCGCGATCTTCTCGCTCGTCGGCATTGCGCTCGGCGTCGCGACCCTGATCATCGTCATGTCGGTGATGAACGGGTTCAAGGCCGATCTCCTGTCCCGGATCCTCGGCTTCAACGGCGATCTCGGTGTCTTCGGCGCGACGGCCTCGATCACCGGCTACAACGATCTCACGGCGCGTATCGCGCGCATTCCGGGGGTCGTGTCGGCAGCGCCCGTGGTGCAGGGGCAGGTCCTCCTGTCGTCGGGACCGTACTCCGGTGGCGGAATCGTGCGTGGCATTACGGCGGCCGATCTCCGGCAGATGCCGGAGATCGCGAACAACATACGGGACGGTGGGCGCGACGACTTCAAGGGGGACGATGCGATCGCGATCGGGCTCACGCTCGCGCAGCGGACAGGCCTCGGAGTGGGAAGCAAGCTGACCTTGATCTCGCCTCAAGGCGAGGCAACGGCATTCGGCACCGTGCCGAGGATCCGCGCCTATCGTGTCGTCGCGATCTTCCAGGCTGGCGTCAACGATTACGATGCGAGCTACGTGTTCCTCCCTTTGCACGCGGCGCAGGTCTACTTCGGCCTCGACGATCCATCGGCGGTATCCGAGATCACGGTCGACGTCGGCGATCCGGAACGCATCGCGCCTGTCACCCGGAGAGTGACTGAGGCGCTGGCGGGAGACGGTGTCCGGGTCGAAGATTGGACCGAGAGCAACAACAGCTTCTTCGGAGCTGTGACGGTCGAACAGAACGTCATGTTCCTGATCCTAACGTTGATCATCCTCGTCGCCGCGTTCAACGTGATCTCGAGCCTGATCATGATGGTCAAGGACAAGACACGCGACATTGCCGTGCTCCGGACCATCGGCGCCGGGCGCGGCGCGATCATGCGGATCTTCCTGATGTGCGGCGCGTCCGTGGGCGTCACGGGGACGCTCGTCGGAACGATCCTTGGCGTGGTTTTCTGCCTCAACATCGAGCGCGTGCGCCTCTGGTTGCAGTCGGTGACCGGCGCGAACCTCTTTAACCCTGAGGTGTACTATCTCGAGCATCTGCCGGCGAAGCTCGAGTGGGACGAGGTCCTGAAAGTCATCGTTATGGCGCTCGTGCTTTCCTTGGTCGCGACGCTCTATCCGAGCTGGCGCGCGGCGCGAACGGATCCCGTCGAAGCCCTGCGACATGAGTGAGCCCGCCCTGCAGCTGCGAGGCGTGGAGCGGCGCTACCAATCCGGGGAAACGGAACTCGTCGTACTCCGAGGCGCCGATCTCGATCTTCGATCGGGCGAGACGGTGGCGCTCGTCGCACCTTCCGGAACCGGTAAGTCAACCCTCCTGCACCTCGCAGGACTCCTGGAAACGCCGGACGCCGGTGACGTGCTCGTCGGCGGCAAGGTCGCGGGACGATTGTCGGATGCCGAGCGAACCGAGATCCGTCGATCCGAGATCGGGTTCGTCTACCAGTCGCACCAGCTGCTCGCCGAGTTCACCGCGGTCGAAAACGTGATGCTGCCGCAGATGATCGCGCGGCGGTCGCAGGCGGAGACGCGCGGACGGGCCCGCGAGCTTCTCGCGGCCTTTGGTCTGTCCGCTCGCGAGACGCATCTGCCGGGTCGCCTTTCCGGTGGCGAGAAGCAGCGGGTCGCGATCGCGCGCGCGCTCGCGAACCGCCCCTCGGTGCTTCTCGCCGACGAACCGACGGGAAACCTCGATGCCGGAACCGCGGACATCGTCTTCGACGAGCTGCTTCGCATCGCGCGTGAGCACGGCGTCGCGGCCCTGATCGCCACCCATAATCGCGATTTGGCGTCGCGCATGGACCGCGTCGTGACGCTTCGCGACGGCCGCCTGGTGGACGGCCGGTGACCGACTTTCTTCGCGGGCTGGTGTCGATCGTTCGAACGGGAGCCTTCGACTTCGGTGGGATCGTTGTTTTCTACCTGCTGATGTGGGCCGTTGGCATCAAGGCTGCGATCGCGGGTACGCTCGTCTTCGTGCTGCTCGACATCGTGCGGCGCCGACGGCAGAAGGTCGGGTTTCCGCGCCTTTACGTGCTGACCACGGGTCTCGCGATCGTGTTCGGCGTCATCGATCTCGTTTCGAAGACGCCCTTCATGCTGAAATACGAAGGGGCCGTGAGTACGTTTGTCGTCGGCGTGACCTTTGCTCTCGGAGCCCGCGGAACGTCGATCATCGAGGAACTGGTCGTCCAGAAATCCGGCTTGGACGCTCTCGACTTCCCGCATGCCCATCGTTTCTTTCAGCTTCTCACCGCGACTTGGGCGGTGTATTACCTATGTCTTAGCGTTTTCTATGCTTGGGTCGGCGTGACCTTCCCCTACAAGCGTGCGATCCTCATCCGGCAGGTCGCGAGTTTCGTCGGACTCGGCTTCATGATGCTGGTGAGCGTCAACGGAAAGGCGCTGCACGGCTTCTTCCGGGCATTGCGGCTGATCCCGCCCGTCGAGTAGGCCTGACAGGCGGCGCTCGCCCCCGTATTCTGGGACCATGCCGCACGCCGATTTCGTCCATCTCCGCGTTCATTCCGCCTACTCGCTGAGCGAGGGCGCGATCCGCGTCGGCGAATTGCCGTTGATCGCGAAGGAGGCGGGCATGCCCGCCGTCGCCATCACCGATACCGGCAATCTGTTCGGGGCGCTCGAGTTCTCGGACTACTGCCTCAAGGCCGGCGTGCAACCGATTATCGGCTGCCAGATCGGCCTCGAAGGTCCACGCCAGGAATGCGGCGCTGATGCATCTCCCATTACAGGTCCGGTGGTCCTGCTGGCGATGAACCCCGAGGGGCTTGCAAACCTCCAACATCTCTCGTCATCGGGCTTCCTCGACCAGCAGACGCCCGAGCACGTCGTCGGTCTCGAAACGCTGCTCAGTCGATCGGACGGGCTCTTTCTGCTTACGGGTGGTGCGAAGGGGCCGGTCGGGCAACTTCTCGCCGACGGTCAGGACGACTCCGCACACGCGCTTCTTCGGACGCTCCACGCGAGGTTCGGCGACAGGATCGCGGTCGAGATCCAACGGCATGGCACCGCGCTCGAGGCGGCGGTCGAGCCCGGATTGATCGCCTTGGCCGATACCGAGTCGCTGCCGCTCGTCGCGACCAACGAGTGCTTCTTCGCGCGTCCCGCAATGCACGAGGCGCACGAGGCACTGCTCTGCATTGCGCAGGGCCGCGTCGTCTCGGATCCCGACCGGATCTCGGTGACGCGCGAGCACTGGTTCAAGGACGCGCGCGCGATGCGCGAACGGTTCAGCGACCTGCCGGATGCCTGCGACAACACGCTCGCGATCGCGAGACGATGCGCCGTGATGGTCGAGGGAAGGAAGCCGTTGCTCCCGGTCTGCCCGAAGGTCGCGCCTGGATCGAACGAAGCAGAGACGCTGCGCGCAATGGCGATCAGCGGGCTCGCTCGGCGCATGGATGCGATCGAGGCCGATGCGGCGTTGCGTACGCGCTATCGCGAGCGCCTCGACTACGAGCTCGGCGTGATCGAAGCGATGGGATTTTCGGGCTACTTCCTCATCGTGGCAGACTTCATCCAATGGGCGAAGTCGCAGGACATCCCGGTTGGCCCTGGCCGGGGTTCGGGCGCCGGATCGGTGGCGGCCTGGGCACTCACCATCACGGACATCGATCCGCTTCCGTTCGGCCTGCTGTTCGAGCGCTTCCTCAACCCGGAGCGCGTGTCGATGCCGGACTTCGACATCGACTTCTGTCAGGACAGGCGGGACGAGGTGATCGAGTACGTCCGGCGGGAATATGGCAGCGATCGCGTCGCGCAGATCATCACCTTCGGAAAGCTGCAGGCGCGGGCGGCAGTGCGCGACGTCGGTCGCGTGCTCCAGCTGCCGTTCGGGCTGGTCAACAAGGTGGCGGAACTGATCCCGAACAATCCTGCCAAGCCGGTGACGCTGGCGCAGGCGATCGAGGGGGAGGAACGGCTCCGCACGATGCGGGATGAGGACGAGGGCGTGCGACGGATGCTGGAGATCGCACTTCAGCTGGAGGGGCTCTATCGACATGCCAGCACCCATGCGGCCGGCGTCGTCATCGGCGATCGACCGCTCGGCGAGCTCGTTCCGCTGACGCGAGATCCGAAGACGAACTCGCTGGTCACGCAGTTCAACATGAAGTTCGTCGAACAGGCAGGTCTCGTGAAGTTCGACTTCCTGGGGCTGACGACGCTGACGATCCTGAAACGAGCGGTTGCGTTCCTTGCAGAGACGGGGATCTTGATTGACGTCGACCGGATCCCGCTCGACGACCAGGCGACCTTCGCGATGCTGGCGCGCGGCGACACCGCCGGCGTGTTCCAGTTCGAGGGCGCCGGAATGCGGGACGTGCTGCGTCAGATGCGTCCGGACCGTCTCGAGGATCTGATCGCCGCAGTGGCCCTTTATCGTCCCGGCCCGATGGCGAACATTCCCGACTACTGCGCGAGGAAGCACGGTGCCGCCTGGACGGCGCCGCACGAGCAGGCGGAAGCGATCCTCCAGGAGACCTACGGGATCATGGTCTACCAGGAGCAGGTCATGCAAATCGCCCAGACCATGGCCGGCTACAGCCTCGGTGCGGCCGACCTACTCCGGCGGGCGATGGGCAAGAAGATCCGTGCCGAGATGGACAAGCAGCGGGCGATCTTCACCGAGGGCGCGACGACGCGCGGCGTGCCGGAGGCGAAGGCCGTCGAGGTGTTCGAGCTCATGGCAAAATTCGCCGATTACGGCTTCAACAAGAGTCACGCGGCGGCCTACGCGCTGGTGTCGTATCAGACCGCGTACATGAAGGCGAACCATCCGACCGCGTTTCTTGCCGCCTGCATGTCGCTCGCGATCAATGCGTCTGACAAGCTGGCCGCGCTGAAGCAAGAAGTCGGGCGGCTCGGGATCGCGCTCCTCCCTCCCGACATAAACCGCTCGGGCGCCGATTTCCGCGTCGAGATCGGTCCCGACGGTCGAGGCGCGATCCGCTACGCGCTCGCGGCCGTCAAGAAGGTCGGGCTCGCCGCCATGGCCGTGCTCTGCGCCTCGCGCGATGCCGGACCCTTTCGTGACGTCGAGGACTTCGCAGCCCGCGTCGACGCGGCGCCGCTGAACCGCATGCAGCTCGAAAATTTGGTGCGGGCCGGAGCCTTCGACGCGCTCGAGCCGAACCGCGCCCGCATGCTGGCTGGCGTGGACACGATCCTGAAGCGTGCGCAGGCTAACCGGGAGGCAGCCTCGAGCGGCCAGGCGGGGTTGTTCGAGGGCGCGAGGGAACACCGCCTCCTCAGATTACCTCCGGTCCCGGACTGGTCCGACATGGAGCGTCTTGGCTTCGAAGCGGAGGCGGTCGGCTTTCACCTCACGGCACACCCCCTCGACGCCTACCGGCCGTTCCTCCGTCGGCTGCAGATCCGGGGCACCGGCGACCTCGAGCGGGCGATCGACGACGGCCAGACGCGTGTCAGGCTTGCCGGCTGCGTGGTCGACCGAAAGGAGCGACCGACCCGCACGGGTGGCAAGATGGCTTGGCTCAGACTGTCCGACGCCACCGGCATGGCCGAGATCACCCTGTTCTCGGAAGTCCTTTCGCGTCGGCGGGAGCTGCTCCGGGCGGGGCAGGCGGTGCTCGCGACCGTCGATCTGAAGCGGGAAGGCGAAGCGCTTCGCGTGACGGCCGTCGACGTGGTCGACCTCGAACAGGTGGCGGCCGAGGCGGATGGCGCGACGATGCGCGTCTGGGTCGGCGAGGAGGCGGCGCTTGCGCCGATCGGCGAGGTTCTGTCTCGGACCGGGCGCGGGCGGGGACGTATCGTGCTGTTGCCGAGGGTGGAGAGGGGGGCATCGAGGCCCATCGAGGTTCGCCTGCCGGACCTCTACAAGGTGACTCCGGTGCTTGCGCAGGCGCTGAAATCGTTGCCGGGGGTTGCCCGGGTGGAGGAGGTCTAGGGGGTTGTTCTTGCATCTGGTGGACTTATGGGCGATATGCGCGGCGCCCGGGTCCGCTCGGGTAATTCGCACGCGGGTCACGTGTCGGTGCGGCTTCCCGGAGCCGCCTTGGACCCGCGGAGGTTCAACCGAGACGATGAAAGACCACCCCGATGGCGATGCCAGATTTCACCCTGCGACAGCTGCTCGAGGCCGGTGTCCATTTCGGCCACCATACGCGCCGCTGGAACCCGCGGATGGAGCCGTTCCTCTTCGGCGTCCGTAATCAGGTCCACATCATCGACCTGCAGCAGACAGTTCCGATGCTTGATCGTGCGCTCCGCGCCGTCCGCGATACGACGGCCGGCGGTGGTCGCGTTCTGTTCGTCGGCACCAAGCGCGCCGCGGCCGAGCATGTCGCGGAAGCGGCGCGTCGCTGCGGCCAGTACTACGTGAACCATCGCTGGCTCGGCGGCATGCTCACCAACTGGAAGACGATCACGGGATCAATCAAGCGGCTCCGTCAGATCGACGACATGCTGGGCGGCGACACCCAGGGTCTGACCAAGAAGGAAGTGCTCGAGATCACCCGTGATCGCGAAAAGCTCGAGCGCTCCCTGGGTGGGATCAAGGAGATGGGCGGCCTGCCCGACATCCTGTTCGTGATCGACACGAACAAGGAGAAGCTCGCGATCGAGGAGGCGCGCAAGCTGAACATTCCGGTCATCGCGGTGCTCGACAGCAACTCCGACCCTGAAGGCGTGACCTACCCTATTCCAGGCAACGACGACGCGATCCGCGCTATCGCGATGTATTGCGACCTCGTTTCGAGCGCGGTGCTGGACGGGATCTCCGCTGAACTGGCCGCATCCGGACAGGACATCGGCGCGTCCGAGGCGCCGGATGCTGCCGAAGTCGCCGCGCTTGAACGCGAAGGCGCGGCCGCTTGACAGGATCTGCCCTCGGCGCGACCGACGGCTTTTTGATGATTTGACGGCGAGGCGCTCTGATCCCGGTCGGATGCATGCTTGTCGCTTCGGAGGTGAATGATGGCCGCGATCTCGGCTGCACTTGTGAAAGACCTGCGCGAAAAGACCGGCGCCGGCATGATGGACTGCAAGAAGGCGCTTGGCGAGAACGACGGTGATCTCGAGGCGTCGATCGACTGGCTGCGGAAGAAGGGCCTCGCGGCAGCGGCGAAGAAGTCGGGTCGGGCTGCAGCCGAGGGTCTGGTCGGTGTCGCGTCCGGCCCTCGTCGGGCCGCGATGATCGAGGTGAACGCGGAAACCGACTTCGTCGCGCGTAACGAGCACTTCCAGTTCTTCGTCGAGACCGCAGCGCGGCTGGTTCTCGAGCACGGCGACGACGTTGCGGACTTGCGGGCGGTCTCCTATCCGGGCAGCGGTCGAAGCGTTGCCGACGAACTCACGCACCTGATCGCGACAATCGGTGAGAACATGACGATCCGGCGAGCGAAGCGCTTCACGGTGAGTTCGGGTGCGGTCGCGAGCTACGTCCATCAGGCTTTGAAACCGGGACTTGGACGCATCGGTGTTCTCGTCGCGATCGAAGGTCCGGAAACCGAGATCGACACGCTCGAACTTCTCGGCCGTCAGGTCGGGATGCATGTGGCGGCAACCCGTCCCGAAAGCCTGGATGTTTCCTCCGTCGACCCGGCTGCTCTCGAGCGAGAGCGGGCGGTGCTTGTCGAGCAGGCGCGCGCGTCGGGGAAGCCGGACGCGATCATCGACAAGATGGTCGATGGACGGATCCGGAAGTATTACGAGGAGGTCGTGCTGCTCGAGCAGGTCTGGGTTCATGACGGCGAAAGCCGCGTAAAGGCTGTCGTGCAGAAGGCTGGCGCAACGTTGACTGGATTTGAGCGCTTCCAGCTCGGCGAGGGCGTCGAGCGCGAGTCCGGAGACTTCGCGGCCGAGGTCGCAGCGGCGGCCGGGCTCGGCACGTCGACGTCGGTCTGAGCGAGGAATTTCGGGGATCGGCAGCCCGGCATGACCGAGTGGGAGGCGACGGGCATCGTGACCGGCGCGTCTCCCTTCGGCGAAAGCGATGCCGTTATTCTGGCTCTGACCGAGGATCACGGCCTGCACCGCGGGCTCGTGAGAGGCGGGATCTCGCGCCGCCAGCGCGCCGCGTGGGAGGTCGGGAACGTCGTGCGACTGCACTGGCGTGCGCGTCTGGCTGACCAACTCGGAACCTTTACCGGTGAAGTCGTCGGCTCGCCTTCTGCCGCCTTGACAGAGCGGCCGCTCCACCTTGCCCTCTTGACGTCGGCGTGCGCGGTTGCCCGGCATGCATTGCCGGAGCGGAGCGCGTGCCCGGACGTTTTCGGCGGCCTCCTCCTCATCCTCGCCCGTCTCGGGCACGAAGAGCCGCCGCCAGTCCCGCTTCTCGTGCGCTGGGAACTGATCCTGCTTGCGGAGCTCGGCTTTGCGCTGTCTCTCGACCGATGCGGCGTGAGCGGCAGTACGGAGGAGCTTTCGTACGTCTCGCCACGGACCGGTCGGGCCGTATCGAAAACCGCGGCCTTCGGCTGGGAGCCACGTCTTCTGCGTCGACCGGCCTTTCTGGTCGGCGGGACCGACGACCAGGGTATCCCGGCATGCGACATGCTCGATGGCCTTCAGCTGACCGGCCACTTTCTAGCCCGCGAGGTGTTCGGGGTACGCAACCTGGATCTGCCCGCGTCCCGCCTGCGTCTCGCGTCCATGGTCCAGCGGCTTGCGGCTGCCGAACTCAAGTCGCCAGCCTGCACGTCACCTCCGGACTGGATGAAGGATGCAGGCCAGACGAACGGAGAACCGACGGTTGGTTGAGAGAGTGGGGATGGCAGGCTTGCGTGACGGACTGGGTTTTCTCCTTGCAACCGTCATCGCGTCGACTGCGGCTTCGGCTGCGCCGTCCGTGACCGAGGACGCCCGGCGTGCGGCAGTTCTCGAGCGGCAAGTCGCGTCTATCATGGAGGTTCTTCGCGTCGCGCACGCCGACCCGAACACCGCGTGCGCAAACGCGCTCGACGAGATGAACACAACGGACGAGCAGCTCCGCCAGCTTTCGGGCGCGATGCAGTACGACAACGAGACGGCGCCGGTCCTCGAACATAACTCCGCCGAGATGGGCGTCGGGCGCGACGTGCTGATCAGCGACATGGAGGCGACCGTGTCGACCTGTCGCCCGCAAGCGGACATCGTCTGTACCGGCTCGCCCTCCGCGGCGCTCGCAGCAAGCTGCGCCAAGCTCGCGGCAGCGCGTCCGCCGGAGGGCGGATCCCGAGACTGAGAGGGGCGAAGTTCGAACGTTGCGCCCCACATCTCGTTAGTGGCACGCGACCTAAATCATATCGAGACCGTAATCACCCTTGTACCTGTTTGGAACCTCCGCCATCTTGTTGGTGCGGTAACGCGATGATATAGCGAGGTTTCCATGCCGAAGGCCGTGCAGTGGTCTCAAGAACTCGACACCGCACTCCACGATCTTCTGGCGCGCCGCCGGGTTAGTCTGCGCGCTGCGGAGCAGGTTCTCGGCGTCAGCCGGAGCGTTCTGGCGAAGCGAGCCTACGTCATCGGCGCTCGGCAGAATGAAGAGACCGGAGAACGTCAGACCAGCGGCTCTGCGCCGCTTCCCCCCGGGCATCCGATGACATGGGGTGCGGTCTGCGACGGGATGACCGGTCAAGGCCCCAACTACCCGCTGCCGGTGTTTCTGTAAGGCTCAAGTCGGGAGGCGGCGGCGGACGTACAAGAGGCACGGCCATTGGTCCGATCCGTTCGCCACTGGACATAAGCGTACGCCTACTTCCCGACGTGCTCGGTCTCGGCGTGATCCAGCGTCGAGCGGCGGTTCGTCGGGACACGGAATCGCACGGGCGCTGATATCGGACGATGTCGACAGGCCCGAGAAGGTCGCGCGGCACAGTTGGCGCTCCTGCTCGATATCCTGGAGCGCCACAAAGACGCTTCGAGAGTGCTCACCATCGTCTGAGATCTAAAACCCGTCGTTTCCGATCGTATCATTCTGTGTCGGCCGACCGCTTCGAGGGCGGGCGTGTTCCGTGTTGGATCCTTCTCTTCGATCTTCGAGGAACCGCAATGTACACACGTTATGGTGCGATCTCGACCGGCGACGTTGTCGCCCGTCACGGTCGTTTTTTCGTGGTCGTCCGGTCTCGGGATCGGAGCCTCACGCTCGTTCCGATCCGTCTGGCCTGCCTCCCTCATCATCGCAGCGATGTTCGTCCGGTGGACCGTCAGGAACTTGCTTTCGCCGGTCTCGGCGAGAGCGACTTCGCCGTCGTGTGTCGCGAGAGACTCATCATGGCGCGGCAGGAGGTCGTTCGGATCGGCGTCGTGCCGGGCGCGATGTGGGAGCGGATCACTCGCGCCATGGAGCGCGAGGACGCGGTGAGCGCGCAGGAATTCTGCGGAGGCCTCGGTTCGGCACTGCTCGCGCAAACGGCCTCATCGGGGCGGCGCGTCAGCGCTGCCCGGTACTCCTGAACCCCCGGATCGAAGCGTTCCCATGATGCCGGAAAGGGACGACTTCAAAGGCCGGCGCCCGTTCCTGGAAGCGCTCCGCCAGGCGCATAGCGTCAGCAGAGCATGCCAGAAGGCAAAGGTCTCTCGCGCGGAGGTGTACGCCCGAGCCGAAGAGGATCAAACGTTCAGGGCGGAGTGGGACGCCGCGCTTCTCGAGGGAACCGAATTCCTCGAGGATGCGACCCGAGACCTCGCTGTCGGAAAGGACGCCAAGCCGGGTAAGGAAACTCGATCCGTCACGCGGACCTACGACGGGGCGCTTCTCCGATTTCTGCTGAAGGCGAGAAAACCCGACATGTACGGCGCCCATCCGCGCGCCGGGAGGACGGATGCGAACGAGCCCATCTGGATGGACTCGGATCCGTCGCGGAGCGAGTTGGGCTCCGATCGTTGACAATTCAGGACCGTCTGTCGCTCTCCCGGCCGCAGTGGAGGATCTACGAGGCAGGATGGAAAGGGCCGACGCGCTTCCGCGTCGCGGTCTGTGGCCGTCGGTTCGGCAAAAGCTTCCTCATGGCCGAGGAAATCCGACGTGCCGTTCGTCTCGCCGTCCAGCATCGGGTCGGAACCGAGAACGAGATCTGGTACGGAGCACCCACGCTCGTGCAGGCCAAGCGGGTGATGTGGGAGCGCCTCAAGGCGACGATCCCACGTGCCTGGCTCCGAGCGAGCCCGTACGAGACCGATTGCTCGCTGGTGATCCGTTCAGGACATCGCGTACGTCTCGTCGGCCTCGATCGACATGACGGCCTTCGTGGCGCCGGCCTCTGGTTCTTCGGCGGAGACGAATGGGCGGACTGCCGTCCGGATGCATGGCCGCAGACGATCCGGCCGATGCTGTCTGCGGTGTGCGGTCACGGGCTCTTCATCGGCACGCCCAAGGGATTTGACCATCTGTATGAGGCTTACGAACTCGGTCGCCTAGGGCGGCAGCCCAATTATCGATCGTTCCTCTACACCACTCTCGACGGCGGGAACGTGCCTCCGACGGAGGTCGAGAGTGCGCGGGCGCTGCTCGACCCGCGGACCTTTCGCCAAGAATACGAGGCAAGCTTCGAAACCTACTCTGGTCGGGTCGTCTACGCATTTAGTCGGTCCGGAAGCGTAAAGACATGTTCATATGACTCGTCGAGGCCGGTGCACGTCGGTCTCGATTTCAACATCAACCCGATGTCGGCCACGGTTTGGCAGGACAAGGACGGAGCGATCGAGCAGGTGGACGAGATCGTACTCCCGACGTCGAACACCGACGAGATGTGCCGAGAGATCAAAAATCGCTTTGGCGCGTCCCGGACGACCGGAGCGATCCCGAAGATCGTGATCTACCCGGATCCCGCCGGCAATCAGCGTCGAACCTCCGCTGCGGGACGAACCGACATCGGGATCCTGCGCGAGCACGGATTCGACGTCGTTGCCTTGCCTCACCACCCTGCCGTTCGAGAACGGATGAACGTCATGAACGCATTCTTCGAGACGGCGACGGGCTCTCGGAGCGCATTTGTCGATCATCGCTGCGTTCACTCGATTTCGGCCTATGAGCGTCTCGTCTATCGAGACGGTACGACGGAGCCCGACAAGACCGGTGGGCACGACCATCTGGTCGACGCGACGGGTTACTTCATGTTCGCCCGACAGGGGTCAGGCTCCGCGACCGCGCGGAGTGCATCTTTCTCGATCGGCCGCTGAGGATGGACTGGCTCTACCTGCAGACCCGGATGTCGGTCGATCCTGACCTGGCACCTCGCACGCGACGTCTCCTTGCGCTCGAGGCGATGCTCGAAGGGCGGCAATACGACGTCCTGCCGTTTCCCTTCGCCTGTGAACGCAGCGGAGCGGGTGAGTACGTCCCGCTGTCGGAGCGACGTCCGTCGGTACGCACCGGGCTCTGTCGGGTCGTCGTCGAGGACTCGGTTTCGCTCCTTTTCAGCGAGGGGCATTTCCCAACGATCCAGACCGCCGACGACAGGACGCGCGCGGTGCTACCTACACTCGTGAAGGAACTTCGTCTGAACGAGACCATGCTGGACGCGGCCACTCGAGGCAGTATCGGCTCCGTCGCGATCCTGTTCCGTGTCGTCGATGACCGTCCTTTCTTCGACGTCATGTCTTCCGCCTTTCTCTGGCCGGAATGGGTCGAGCACGATCGCCGTCAACTGAAACGCGTCACCGAGCGCTACAAGGTCGAAGGGCGGGAGCTTGCCGCGCGTGGATACGACATCGATCGCGGACGCCGTTACTGGTTCACCCGGAGCTGGGATGCGGAGACCGAGACGTGGTTCAAGCCTCAGCCGGTCGACGAGGATGTGGGCGTGCCCGATCCGGATCCATCCCGCTCGGTCCGTCATGCGCTTGGCTTCGTTCCGATCGTCTGGATACGGAATCTTCCCGGTGGAGCGGCCGATACGATCGATGGAGCCTGCACGTTCGCACCCGCGATCGATACGGTCATCGAAACTGACTACCTGCTGAGTCAGGCGGGTCGAGGCCTCAAATACGGATCGGATCCGACGCTTGTCCTAAAGGACGGCGGTCACGGCGACATCGCGCCCCGAATTGGTGGCGCCGCCACGGCGCTCGTCCTGCCGCCCGAGGGCGACGCGAAGCTGCTCGAGATTAATGGGAACGCCGCTTCGGCTGTCCTTGCCCACGTGAAGGAACTCCGCGCGATCGCGCTCGAGGCGATGCACGGCAATCGTGCGCATGGAGATCGCTTGGGCGCTCCTCAGAGCGGTCGCGCGATCGAGTTGATGTCGCAGGGCCTCGTCTGGCTCGCCGATCGACTCCGCATCTCCTACGGGGAGGGTGCGCTTCTTGCCCTCATACGGATGGTCTTTCGCGCGTCGGCATCGTCACCGAACGGCCTCCTGATCGGCGGCCAGTATCAGGCTAACCTTCCGGCGGACAGTCTCGGTCTTCGTTGGCCAGATTGGTTCTCGCCCAGTTTCGCCGATCGACAGGCGCAAGCGAACACGCTCGCGACGCTGGTCGGCGCCGGCATCCTCAGCAGGGAGACCGCCACAGCAACCGTTTCGGCCATCTACGATGTCGATGATGCGGATGCGGAGCGTCGACGCATCGGCGACGACCCTTCTGCCACATGTGAGAAGCAGGATCAGAATGAACACGATCGGAGTTGAAGGTGAAGAGGAGCGTGACGATGCTGCGCTCCTGTCGAGCCAGTCCGCGGAGGCAACCGACGGTTCGATCGATCGGCGATCAGAGGGAGGAGACACGGAGAAGCGGTTGCGCCGCGACCTCGCTCGCGCGCGGGAGCAGGCGAGATCCGCCGTGGCGGAGCGGGATGCAGTCGTTTCGACCCTGCAGGCGGAAAGCAACGAACGTCTGATCCGCTCGGAACTTCAGTTACGCGCTCTGCAGCACGGTATCCTAGACCTCGACGGTCTGCGACTTCTCGACACCCGCGCGATCACTGTCGGGCAGGATGGGAACGTGCTGGGCGCGGAGGAGGCGCTCGCCAGTTTTCGTACATCGAAACCGTACCTCTTCAATCAGGGCAGCCTGGTCGTCCGCCCATTGACCACAACGGCGCGCGAGAACGCGCCACCACGCGCCGAACCAGAACCCGTCGACGCGCGGCAGCTCTCGCGCGAGCAGTGGCAGGTCGAGCGTGCAAGACTACTCGCCCGGCGGACCTGAGAGCAATCGGGTCGCATTCGCTTCAAGACGGCATCCTAACGGCAGCAAGGACCGCGCAGAACAATGTCAATCCAGAACTTTCCGACACAGCTCCAGCCGATCATCCAGCAGGGCTTCCTGGCCCGCGAGTTCGAGGATGGGCTGACTTCCCGTATCGGTTTCCGCGCGATCGCAGATCGGGAGATGTTCCCGAACCGCATAGGTGAAACGATCACCAAGACAAGGAAAGGTCTGAAGGCACCGGTTACGTCTCCGATGATACCGGCGTCGAACACCAACTTCGACAACGGGTTGAGCCCCTCGTCCTGGTCGGTCGAGCAGTACACCCTGTCGATCTTCCAGTATGGCGACACCATCGACCTCAACATGGTCGCCGAGGGCGTCGGGATTGCATCGCAGTTCCTCGCAAACGCCAAGACGAATGGCATTCAGGCGATGCAGTCGCTCGACCGGCTGGCCCGGAACGCGCTTTTTGGCGGCGCGCCGGGCGGCGTCGGAGGCTATCTCGGCGGTAACACGCGGGTGATCACAACTCTTGGTGCGGCCTCCACGGCCATCCACGTGGACGACATCCGCGGCTTCCAGACAATCATGACGACGCAAGGTCAAGTTGCTTCGATCGGCGTGACCTCCGGGATGGTGGTCACCGTCGGTGCGGACGTCTACACGCTTGTCGGCGCGGTGGCCGACGTTACGAACCTTTCGACCGCACCCTCTGGTGTCTCCGGCACGCTGACGTTCAGCACCAACGTCAGTGTTTCCGACGGCACGTCGGGACAGCCCGTCGTTGCAGCGACCGCGCCGCTCGTGCTCCGTCCCAACAGCCGGCAGACCACCGCCGCGCTCACGGCGCCGAGTGGCGTCTACGGTGCGTCGAACTACGTGCCTGGTGACACGCTAGGGATCCAAACGGTGCTCTCGGCAGTCGCCGCTCTACGGTCGAACAACGTCCCGACGATCGGTGGGTCCTACAACTGCTATCTCGACGACGCGCAGCTCCTCGGGCTGTTCCGCGATGCCGACTTCAAATACCTCTATCGCGGCGCGTATGGTTCCGAGGCCTATCAGGCCGGGAGCGTGATCGAGCTTCTCGGTGTTCGCTTCGTTCCGACGACCGAGGCGCCGCAACAGGTTTCGCTGGGTTCGGGGCTGATCCACCGGGCGATCGTGTGCGGTCAGGGTGCGCTCATCGAGGGCGACTTCGAGAACATCGGCCATATGGACGTCCCGGACGCGGAGCGATCCCTGCTCGAGATGGTGGATGGGGTCTGCATGGTCACTCGCGAGCCACTCGACCGCCTGAAGCAGGTGATCGCGCAGTCCTGGTATTGGATTGGCGGCTTCTCGCTTCCGACAGACCTGACGGCGAGCACGGCGATCATCCCGACCGCCACGAACGCGTACCTGAAGCGCGCGGTGGTGATCGAGAGCCTGTAGTCAAATCGAAGCAGCTCGACCCGCCTCGCAGATGTTGGACGCCCGACCATGGGTCTGTCGCTCGGTGCATGAGACGACAGGAAGGCGTGACAAGCCGGGAGAGACCGGCACCCTTTTCTGGAGGACCGTCGCGCGATGAAGCGCCTGCTTCTGATGGGTGTTGCCCCGGCGCTACTTACTTCGCCCGCCCTCGCGCAGGTCGGGCAGCTGTACGGCGCCTACAACGCCGCGACCGTCTCGCTGAACAGCGGGCAATTCTACCCGCTCCAGGTCGATCAGAACGCGAACCTCAAGGTCGACTGCGTTCTTGGCTGCTCGACGTCGTCAAGCGTTGGCGCGGGCTCGGTGTCGCAAGGCCCACCTGCCTCGCTCTCGAACGCATGGCCGATCTATCTCACGCAGGGCTCTGCCTCGGTCGGCCCCGCGAACGGGTTGGCGGTGACCGACACGAACGACGGCACGGCGGCGAGCGGGCTTTCTCTCCCGCCGGGCGCGTCCGGCGAGATCGGTTGGCTTTCGGCAATCGAGAAGGCCCTTTCCGGCACGATCATCGTGCAGCAGTCCGGGAACGTCCTCACGACGGACACGGCGGACGGATCGAGCCCGCCTTCGGGCACGGCAAATGGTGGGAGTGGCCTGCTTGGCTGGCTCGGAACGATCGCAAGCGAGCTGACGTCGCTCGCGACTCAGCTCGGCGGCACGCTTGTGGTTGCGCCGGCCAGCAACGCCATCTTCAGCGTCACCGACACGAACGACGGCACCGCGTCCACGACCGCTCAGATGAGCAACGCCGGCGTCGGTCTGCTCGGCTGGCTTTCGACCGCCGTTGTGAAACTCTCGAACACGTTGAACGTCGCGCAGGTCTCGGCTGGCTCAACCGTGGACACGTCGGTCTCGATCGGGACCGCGAGTACCACCGCGGTTCCGGCTGCGTCCGGCGTTCGCTACCGCGCAACGCTGACGAACACGAGCGCGGTGAGCGGCAACACGGTCTGGTGCCGGGCGGACGGCGGTACGGCTGCGGCCGGCATCGGCATTCAGGTCCCGGCCTCGGGCGGCGGTTACGAGTGGGACTTCCCGCTGACCGGCGCGAAGCCGGTGCCCGCGATCACCTGCATCGCGACCTCGGCGACCGCCACCGTCGCGGTGGAGTATGTTCAATGAGGCGGCTGCTGTTGGCGTCGGCGACGCTCGTTGTTTCCGGTGTGCCCGCTTCCGCGGGCGTCCTTCCGGCGCCTTACGTCGCGCCAACTGCGGTATCGGTCGGCGCGACGATGCGGTGGGTGCCGGTTTGCGGACGTGGGCGGCCCGTCGGATCTGGCAATTGGGATAGCACCGACACTTACGTCTTCGACGTGACGGAATGCACTACGCCGTCGAGCATCACCGTTCGGGCGCTTAAACTCTCATACATGGGGTCTGACGTTGGAAACGACGGCGAGACCGACCGTACGGTGTCGTTTACGGGGGATGCCGCGGTGTCCGTCCCTTCGACGCAATTTTCCGTCGTGGTGAACGCCGCGGTGTCGTCCGGGGGTTCGTCCATCCCGGTACAGGTCTCGCAGGGCTCCGTCGGCAATGCGCTTTCGGTCGGCATGGGCATTGCGGGCACGAACATCCCCGCCGGTTCGTGGATCACGTCGGTGACGCAGACCGTGATCTCGAACAGTCTGGTCGGTTACGACTTCACCTTCGCGAATAGCGCGGGCGCCAGCACGACGACCGGCGCGCTCACGTCCGGGCAGGTCCTGACGATCACCGGCCGCAACCACATCGCGACTTGGGGCGAGCAGCGAAGCGTTACGATCTTCCCGGCGCGGCGTTTCTTCGAGAGTGATCCGATCGGCCTCCCGATGGGGGGGAACACGCCGTTCTTCGTGCGCGGGTCGTGGCAGGCGAGTGCGAGCGGGTTCTGGGTCGGCGATTATCCGAGCGCGTCTTCAGGCTCGACGCGCCTCTCCGGTGAGGGGTCGCAACGGAGTACGTCGTCGCTTGGCGATCACGCGATGGACCAAGCCGTGCCGAGCAACAGCGGCGGCGGTTACTTCTCGCCTTGGACCGTGCTTGGGCAGACATCGGCTGCGACGGCAAGCGTGCTCCTGCTCGGGGACAGCATCTGCGCCGGTACGGGCGATGCGGCCGACAACTACGGGCACATGGGCTACTTGGAGCGCTCCCTCGGTCAGACGCTTCCGTGGGCTTCGCTCTGTCGCGGTTCGACATCCGCGCAGCAGATGAGCGTCAACCTGCAGCTTCCTGAGCAAGCGGCCGCGGCCATCAACGCGACCGACGTCCTGCTAGAATACGGCCGCAACGACATCAACGCGTCAGGGAACCCGCAATCCGCTGCAAGCACGGAGGGCTACCTGAAGACGATCGCGGCGCCTCTGATCGCCGCCGGGTATCGGGTCTGGCTCTTCACCATCCCGCCGACCACGGACAGCACGGACGGATGGACGACCGCGACCGGGCAGTTCCTCCAGGCGACCGCGACGACGACCACGGCCGCCGTCG
The DNA here is from genome assembly GCA_964249205.1 of uncultured Acetobacteraceae bacterium. GTDB lineage: Bacteria > Pseudomonadota > Alphaproteobacteria > Acetobacterales > Acetobacteraceae > CAXTPV01. The sequence goes on from CAXUBA010000001.1 coordinate 73,835, forward strand.
TGGCAGGTTCGGCGGGCGCCGCGCTCACCGTCCCGGTCGGATCGTCTTCCGGGATCTCGACGGGGCAGTATGTCGGGCTTCAGAACACGTCCTCCACGCTCATCCCGAACGGGACCACGGTGACTGCGGTGCCGTCCTCCACGACGGTCACGATCACGCCGCCCGCTTCCGGATCAATCGGCGCGATCGCGTCCGGAACGACGCTCGGGTTCGGCACGAAGACGCCAGGCGCGGTTCCGATCGAAGTACAGCGCGAGGCGTTCAACGCCTGGTGTCGTGGCTCCGCCGTCGCCGCGGGTTTCGCGGGATGCATCGACGACGACGCGTACCTGGAGGATCCGGCAAACACCGGCCTTTGGCGGAGTGACCTCGGACCAGCGTCCGCGGAGGGCATTCATCCCTCCGCAGCTCTGCACAACGCGGTGGCGAACAGCGCGATCATCAACCCCGCTATGTTCCCGGCCAGATAGGGACCGCCGATGTCGAACACAACGGAACAGCCACCACTCGCGAGCGCCGAGCTCGTCGCGTGCCGCAGGTATTGCGGCTATCCGGCTTACGGGTCGGGGCAGACGGGGTTCCAGTCGTGGAGATTTTTCCAAGCCTTCGGTACCCTCGAGTACCGTCTGGCAAACCTGTCGGCAGACGAGATCGCGGTTGTGCGGACGACCTATCTCGCGAACCTTCCGGTGCTCGAGAGCGGACTGCTCGGCGCCGCGGCGAACCTCGACACCGACAGCGCTTCCGTTTGGAAGCACAATCCGGCCGAAGTACGCGACCGTACCGCGCTTTATCGGCAATGGCGGCTGGAGTTTGCCGCCTTCCTTGGTGTTCCTCCCGGCCCCGGCCTCGATGCAACCTCGTTCATCACGGTGTAAGCGCATGAGCACGACGACGAACCTCTTTTCCGGCTGGCTCGGCTTCGGGACCGCTCTGGCGGGAAACGCGCTTTCCGAACCAGCCGACGGCGCTTACGCGAGAAGGCCGGTCCTGCTCGGGCCGCTGTCGGCAGGGCGCGCGCAGGACGTGATCGCCGGAACGATCGGACCTGCCTCCAGCCCCTGGAGCCCCATTCTCTTCGCCGGCCTGTTTGACGCTCTTTCGGGCGGCAACCTTCTCGCCACCTGGCCGCTCGCGAAGCCGATCACGCTCGGGGCTGGCCAGACGTGGACGAGCCAGGGCGTGTTCACCCTGACGCTAGATGGCGAGGCCGGCGCCTCGCCGCTTGCTTCGCGATCCTGGGTCGCTGGCACGCGTGTCGGCACGGTCGGTAACGGCTGCGTCGTCACCGCGGCGCAGAACCTGCAACTGTCTGGCGGTCAGCTCTCCATCGCTGGCGGGGGCATCTCGCTGACAAGCGTCGGCAGTCTCCCGAGCACGGCTCCGATCAGCGGCTCCGGCCAGCTCTGGAACAATGGCGGCGTCATATGCGTCGCCTGAAATCGGACTGAACGTCGTCATGGATCAAGCGCGATTGTCGGGCCTGATCGGCCACGGACTCGCCGTCGCTGGCGGCGTTGCTGGAGCCCCGTTCGCGCAGTATCGGCCGAGCGCGACCACGGGGCCGATCTCCGGAGCGGCCCTCAGCACCGTGTCCGGCATTCTCGATCCGGATCCCGCTCTTTCGCTCCGGAACGTGGATTACCGACATGGCAACGAAGCTGCCTGGGTTGGCGACCCGTCCGCTCTTGCAGAAGGAGACTACCTGGTCGGAGCGCGCACCTGCTTCGTGTCGCAGATGGAACCCCTGCGTCCTCCCTCCTGCATCATCTGCAACAGGACGTTGTCAATCTACCAGCCGGCGACCGCGTCGTCGGCCGGAACGAACGCCTATGGCGGTCGGACCGAAGGAACCGACACGCTCATTGCGTCGGGCTGGCCTGCCGGCGTACTGCCGAAGACGCATGTCGAGATCGACCCCACGCGCCTGCCGAGCGACGTCAAGACGTCGTTCTTCGACGTCGCTCTTCCCGTCAGCCTTGATCTCGTCCTGACCTACGGACTTCTGCTTCTGGACGACTACGGACAAAGCTATCTTGTCTCGACCGCCGCACTGACGGTCGGTGGCTGGCGCTTGATCGCCGGTATCGAAACGACCTGACGCTCAATCCGCCGAGCTGGAGTCTTTCTTGGCAGATCTGTCTGACGTCGAGCAGGCCTTGCTGATCGCGATCGCGGCCGCCGTTTATCCGGAGGGCACGGATCAACCCAGCATCGTGGGCGCACAGGTCAAACTCTATCGTGGTTGGCCGACCCAGCTCGGGTTGAACTCCGATCTGAGTGCGGGCCGTCAGACGATCACGGTTTTTTCCGACCCAAAGCTTGCCCGCGAGACGACCCGATATCCGCGCGAATGGAAGCCCGGGCCCATCGTCGCACCGTCTCTGACGGTTTCCGTCACGGGCGACGTGGTGACGTTCGGTGGCAGCGGGGGGGCGGGGCAGGTTGCTGGCGTGCTTGCTGACGGCGCGGCGTTCGCGCTGGCGGTCGCTGCGTCGGACACGCCGTCGACAGTCTGCGCAGCGTTCGCGGCGATGATACCGGGTGCGCAAGCGAGTGGAGACCTGCTGACGATCGTTGGCGCTTCGTCGCTTGAGGCCCGTGTCGAGGGCTGCGGCACCGCAATGATGGAAATGCGTCGTCAGGAGCAGACGATCACGGTCAGCGTCTGGTGCAATCAGCCGACGGTCCGAGATGCGTTGGCGGCCGCGGTCGACCTCGTGTTGGCCGGCGTCGATTGGCTTGCACTGGTCGATGGATCTGCTGGTCTCCTTCGCTATCGGGAGACCGTCGAGACCGACACCAGTGAGAACGCGAACCTGTATCGTCGTGACCTGCTCTACTCCGTCGAATACCCGACCATACGCAAGGCGACAGCACCGGCCATGATGTTCGGGGTCGTCGCGGGCGTTGCGCCGACACTGGAAATGAGCGCAGTCGCGCCACGTCTCGGCGCGATCCGTTTCGATGCTTGGTATACGCCGTCCGACCCGATCGATCAGCAGTGCGCGACGGCGTTGACCCCGACTGAATGGTCGGACCGCTGGCCGCCGAACGCGACGGTGACCAATGGCACCTTGTCCTGGCCGGCGGCCGACCAGACGGTCATCGATGCGGAGATCGAGGCCGCGGCGTCGGCCGGGATCGCCTTCTGGGCCTTCGACTCCTATGCTCCGGGAGACGGTCTTGGGACGGCGCTCTCGCTCTATCTTTCGAGCGTACGGCGGAACCTCGTCGGCTTCTGCATGCTCGGCCAGATCTCGAACTGGGCGGACCAGACGACCGCGAACGGTTACGCGGCGACGATCGCCCGTGACGTCGGGCTGATGGGACAGGCGGGTTACGTCACGGTGCTGGCCACGGCGCGGCCGGTCTACTTCGTGCTTGATGCGCCGCCGGCCTCGATCGATGCTTTGCCGTCGGGTGCGGCGGGGGCGGTCACCTATGTCCGCGCGCTGGCCTCGGCTGCCAGTCTTCCCGATCCGTACATCGTCTGGCTCTCCGGGGCACCGCTTGCCGAGTACGACAACATCGCGGCTGCGCGGCAGGCCGGTGCCGACGCCGCGGGTGCCTACTGCTGTCCGGGCAGCCCTTCGGGCGCCACCCTCTTCGCGACGCTCGTGGCCGGCGCTGAAGAGGATTGGCGCATTCGCGCGATCACCGGGTTCCCGTCGGTGCCGACCGCGATGACGGGCTGGGATCTGCGGCCGTTGATCGAGAACCCGCAGCCTTTCTATCCGGCGCCGCCAGGCGAGAACGTGAACGACTTCTACGTCGAAGGAGCGCCGGGAGAGATCGCGACCCATGTCGCGGACCTCGCAGACTTCATCAAGGCCAATCCCGGATCCTGCGGCGCAGGTCTCGGTCTCATCTACGCGTGGAACGAACTTCTCGAAGGCGGCTGGGTCATGCCGACCGCGACGGCAAACGGTCCCGACCTCGGCCGCGTCTCCGCGATCGGTGCCGCACTCGCGCTGCGCGCGAGACGGGACGACGCCGCTGGATCCTTCATCGTCTAGAACGGAAAGAACATGATCCCGTCAAACGAAACCGCACTGATCGTCATCCACCCGTTCGGCGCCTACGCCAAGGGCGCGGTTATCACCGATCCCGCGGCTATCGCCGCGATCCGAGCGGCCGGACGCGCGGGATCCGTCATCCAGACCGTCGTGCCGTCCGCGAGCCCGGCGGCCAAGGGAGCGAACTGAGCCATGGCACAGATCATCCAGGCCGGAAGCATTAACACCACCGCGCTTAGCGTGCCGGATCTTTACGTTCAGATCGTGGCGCCGGCGCTGCTCTCGCTGAACGGCGTTCCGAGCAACGTGCTCGGTGTCGTCGGCACGGCGACGTGGGGTCCCGTCAACCGGCCGGTCGTACTCGGCGGCTACGCGGATCTTCTTACCGCGTTCGGCACGCCGACGCCGCGGAAGTTCGATCTAGGGACGCAAGTCGCCACGGCATGCGCGCAGGGCGCGTCATCCTTCGTCGGGGTCCGCGTTACGGACGGCACGGACACCGCGGCGAGTTACGCCATGCTCTACAGCTCGACGTCTGCGAGCTACCCCGTTCTCATCACGGCGCTGTACACCGGTTCGCTCGGCAACGCGATCGGCCTCGCACTCCAGGCGGGTTCGAGGGCGGGCACCTGGCGGCTCGTCCTGAGCTTGCCCGGAACGCTGCCGGAGGTGTTCGACAACATCGACGCATCGGGGGCACCAGCGAGTTTCTGGGCCAACCTAGTGACGGCCGTGAATGCCGGCACCGGTCCGCTTCGCGGGCCGTCTCAGCTCGTCGTCGCGTCGCTCGGAAGCGGAACTGGCGCGCCGCCGATCGCAATCGCTGGTCAGGCCCTGTTGAACGGAAGCGACGGCGCGGCAGGCGTCACGGCGCAGTCGATGATCGGCATCGATGGCACCGAACGGACGGGCCTCTACGCGCTCCGTGGCCAGTCCTGCGCAATCGCACTTCTGGCGGACAGTGACGACGACGGGACCTGGTCGACTCAGGTCGCATTCGGTCTGTCGGAAGGCGTCTACATGATCCTGACCGGGCCGGCAGGCGACACGATCACCAACGCGATCACGTCGAAGCAGGCCGCCGGCGTGGATTCGTACGCCGGAAAGCTCATGCTCGGAGACTGGCTCTCCTGGTACGATCAGGCGAACCAGCAGACGCGTTTGGTCAGCCCGCAGGGTTTCATCGCCGGCCGCCTCGCGAATCTTTCGCCCGAGCAGTCTTCGCTGAACAAGCCGATCTACGGGATCATCGCGAGCCAGCGTTCGGGTGCGGCCGGGAGTGGGCAGAGTTCGACCTACTCGACCGCCGAACTGTCGACGCTTTTCGAGGCGGGGATCGACGTGATCTGCACGCCGGCTCCGGGTGGCGCCTTCTGGTCGGCGCGGAGCGGGCACAACTCATCGAGCAACGCCGCCGTCTCGACCGACAGCTACACCCGCCTCACGAACTACATCGCGAGCACGCTGGCATCCGCAATGGGGACCTACGTCGGACAGCTGATCACGGCGACGCTGTTCGCCAACATTCGTGCGACGTTGCTCGGATACCTGGGCAATCTCCTCGGGCAGGGAGTCCTCGGTTCGACGACAGGGTCGGCACCCTATGCCGTCCAGTGCGACACGTCGAACAATCCGATCAGCCGGACATCGCTCGGCTACGTGCAGGCCGACATCCAGGTCCAGTACCAGGGCATCAACGAGAAGTTCCTCGTCAACCTGCAGGGCGGCTCGACGGTACAGGTCAGCACAAGCAGCGGATCCTGAGCGCGACTGTTTCATCCTCACAACTGCGGGAGACCTGATCGATGAGCTTTACTTACACGATCGGCCGGAACTGTCAGCTTGTCCTGCTCTGGGACGGGACGCGGGTCGATCTCGCCGACGTGACCGGCTTTACCGCCAACCAGGAGGTGAAGCACCAGCGCGCCGACCCGCTGAACAGCACGCCAGTCGAGTTCACCACGCCGTCCGGCTGGCGCGGCGAATTTCTCGTCGATCGCGGAAATTCCGCGGTCGACGATCTGATCGCCGCAATCGAGAGCGCCTTCTGGACGAGCGGGACGATCAACTCGGGAACGATCTACCAGTACGTGACCGAACCCGACGGGTCGCTCAGCACCTACGAATTCGTCGGCGTTTCGCTCGTGCTCACAAGTGCGGGCAGCTATCAGGCCGACGTGATCGTCAAACAGAAGATCGGGTTCTTCGCCAGCCAACGCGTGAAGCTCTGATGAGCGGCGTCGAACGTCTCGAGCGAGACATCAATGGCGAGCGTCGAGAAGTTCTGCGAGTGAGGACGCCGGCCGGGATGGCGATCGAAGGCGTGCGCCTCGACATGGCCGAGCAATGGGATTTCATGGAGATCGCGGGATCGGCGATCGACAACCAGGCCTGGGTCAACACAGCCCTGCTCGCGGCGTCGGTGATCTCGATCAACGGTGTTCCGGAGCCGAGCGGGGCGAAGTCGCGCGAGCATCTGAGACGCATCCTGAAGAGGATCGGAGAGGAAGGGCTCGACGCGCTTTCCGCCGCCTTCGAGACCGAAGAGCAGAATCATGAGTCCGAGCGTCGCGCCGGGGAGCAAGCCGCGGGAAACTGACGAGGCACGTCGGATTTCGCGAGCTCGTCATCCTCGCGCATCACGGCGTGCCCTGGTCGATCGCGCAACGTTGGTCACAACCGAGACGTCGGGCGGCCCTCGCGATACTTGAAGAACACTTCGGAGCATGATGTCGAACTCGATCCTTCTTGCGCGCCTCGCACGACGCGGCTGTGGTGCGCTCACCTCGATCGTCGGCAGCGCGAGCGGACCAGCTTTGCTCCGGATGCGGCGATTGTCACGTC
>CAXUBA010000002.1:0-9033 GCA_964249205.1 uncultured Acetobacteraceae bacterium
GGCCGGAGGGCCTGCGAGCGGGCGGCTCAGGAGCGGCGTTCGGTCACGAACTTCGGATTGAGGTAGCTTTCGATCGCCTCCGATCCGCCTTCCGACCCGTAGCCGCTGTCCTTGATGCCGCCGAACGGCGTTTCCGCCAGCGAGAAGCCGGAATGGTTGATCGTGACCATCCCGCTCTCGATGCGCTCGCCGAGCTCGCCGACATGGAAGGCGGACCGCGCGAAGGCGTAGGCGGCGAGCCCGTAGGGCAGACGGTTGGCTTCCGCGATCGCCTCGTCGAGGCCGCTCACCCGGGTGACGAGCGACACCGGGCCGAACGGCTCCTCGTTCATCGCGCGCATGTCGGTGGTCACGCCGGTGAGCACCGTCGGCTCGAAGAACGTGCCGCTGTTGCCGATGCGGGCGCCGCCGGTTGCGACCGTCGCGCCCTTGCCGACTGCGTCGGCGACGAGGTCGGTGATCGCCGCGAGGCGTCGGTCCGAAATCAGCGGTCCCATCTCGGTCCCGTTCTCGAGCCCGTTGCCGACGCGGATCGCGCGCGTCGCCGGAACGTAGCGTTCGAGAAAGCTGTCGTGGACCTTGGCATCGACGATGAAGCGGGTCGGCGAGATGCAGACCTGTCCGGCATTCCGCCGCTTGGTCGCGACCATCACGCCCGCGGCCTGGTCGATGTCGGCATCGTCGAGGATCACCACCGGTGCGTGGCCACCGAGCTCCATGGTGACACGTTTCATGTGCTGGCCGGCGAGGGCCGCGAGCTGCTTGCCGACCGGCACGGACCCGGTGAACGAGATCTTCCGGATCACCGGATGCGGGATCAGGTGCGACGAGATCTCGGCAGGGCTGCCGTAGACGAGATTGGCGACGCCGGCGGGAAGCCCCGCGTCCTGGAGTGCGCGGAGGAGTTCGGCCGGCGAGCCGGGCGTCTCCTCCGGCCCCTTGACGATGATCGAGCACCCGGCGGCGAGCGCCGCGCCAAGCTTGCGGACGACCTGGTTGATCGGAAAGTTCCACGGCGTGAAGGCGGCGACCGGTCCGACCGGCTCCTTCAGCACGAGCTGACGGACGCCGGCGACGCGCGCCGGGATGACCCGGCCGTAGGTTCGGCGCGCTTCCTCGGCGAACCACTCGAGCGTCTCGACCCCGGCATTGATCTCGAGGCGCGACTCCGCGACCGGCTTGCCCTGTTCGGTGGTCATCAAGCGGGCGACATCCTCGAGCCGCTCCCGCAGCAGCGCCGCGCCGGCGCGTAGGATCTTTGCGCGGTCGAAGGCGGACGTCGCACGCCAGGTGACGAAACCGCGCGCGGCGGCGTCGAGCGCCTCGTCGAGATCCTCGATCCCGGCATAGGCCGCCGTGCCGATCACGTCACCGGTCGCGGGATTGGTCACGTCGAGGCGTCGGCCCGATCGGGCATCGCGCCAGGTTCCATCGATCAGCAGCTTCACGTCGAGTTCGGTCATCACGTCCATCCCTCATGCGGGGCGCTGCCCCGCATCCCACCAGGCGCTGAGCGCCTGGACCTCGTTCTTACTGATTGGGGGTCTGAGCGCCCAGCACCCAGCGGAGTTTGAGGCGGAGCCTCAAGATCTCCTAGGCGAGAACATCCTCGACGCGGATCGGAAGATGCCGGATCCGCTTCCCGGTCGCGTGATGCACGGCGTTCGCGATCGCGGCAGCAATGCCGACGATCGGCAGCTCGCCCAGGCCACGCGCGCCGAGCGGATCGACGACGGTGTCCGGAAACTGGACCGTCTCCACCGTGATCTCCGGCACGTCGGCGTTCACCGGCACGAGGTAGTCCGAGATGTTGGCGTTGACGTAGCGGCCAGTGGCCAGATCCGGAATGGCGACCTCGGTTAGCGCCTGACCAATCCCGAAGACGATACCACCCAGCAGCTGGCTTCGCGCGGTCCGCGCGTTCAGCACCCGCCCGGCGTCGTAGACGCCCACGATCCGCGAGACCCGCACCGTGCCGAAATCGGGATCCACGCGCACCTCGGCGAACTGGGCGCCGAAGGAGTGCCGCGACGCATCCGAGAAGCCCGGGCCGGGTTTCGCGCCGGCCTCGCCTTCGAGGAAGGGCAGGCCCGACCGGCGGACGAGCTCGGCGATCGCGACGGCGCCCTCCGGGCCGTGAATGGCCCCGTCCTTGATCGTGAGGGAGGCGGGCGCGAGGCCGTTCCAAGCCGGTCCACCCGAGGAGATCGCGAGGCCAAGCAGACGGGCGCGCAGGCTCGCGGCCGCCATTTGCACGGCGGGCATGACGCTCGCCGCCGTGGTCGACCCGCCAGAGACGGGTGCCTGCGGCAAGGTGGTGTCGCCGAGTTCGGCCCGGACGCTCGCCAACGGAACGCCGAGGCCGGCGGCGGCGACCTGCGTCATGATCGTGTAGGTACCGGTGCCGATGTCCTGCGTACCCGATTGGACGAGGATCGTGCCGTCCGGGAAGGCACGAACGCGGGCGCTCGCCGGAGCGCGGTTCGCGGGGTAGGTCGCCGTCGCCATGCCCCAGCCGATCAGGACCTCGCCGTCCCGCATCGATCCGGGCGTCGCGCTGCGCCGGTTCCAGCCGAACAGTTCGACGCCACGTGCGTAGCAGTCCCTCAGGTGCTTCGACGAGAATAGCTTCCTTTCATCGTCATCGCGCTCGGCGTAGTTCTTCAAGCGGAGCGCGATCGGGTCGATGCCAAGCGCCACCGCGAGTTCGTCCACCGCCGCTTCGAGCGCGTAGATGCCGGGCGTCTCGCCCGGTGCCCGCATGTAGGTCGGCAGGCCGTAGTTCGTCTCCACGACCTGGTGGTTGGTCGCGACGTTCGGGCAGTCGTAGAGCATGCGGGACGAGAGCGCCGCGGGTTCGGCGAACTCGCCGACCGCCTCCTCGCTGGTCTGCGTGATCGCGTCGTGCCGCAGCGAGACGAGACGTCCGTCGCGATCGGCGCCGATCCGGAGGCGCTGATGGGTGGCCGGTCGATACCCGTTGCTCGAATACATGTCCTCGCGGGTGAGCTCGAGACGGACGGGGCGGCCGACGTGCCGGGCGGCGAGGGCCGCGAGCGCGATCGGCGGCCAGCAGTTGCCCTTCGATCCGAAACCACCGCCGACATAGGGGCAAATCACCCGGACCTGGTCATGCGGGAGCCGGAAGAACGACGCGAGCGTCGTCTGGACACCGCTTATCCCTTGAGTCGCGGTCCAGACGGTCAGCCCGTCGCCGTCCCAGCGCGCGATCGTCGCGTGCGGCTCCATCGGGTTGTGGAACTCGGGCGGCGTCGCGTAGACGCTGTCGATCCGCACCGCGGCACCGGCGAAGGCCGCTTCCGGGTCGCCTCGCGTGCTGTCCGGCGCGATCTGCCCGCCGCGGAAGTCGCGTGGCCGATGCGCCCGTCCGAGCGAGGCCGCCATGTCGAGCGCGGCGCCATCGACGGAAGCGACATGCGGCCGGATGCGCATGAGCGCACCCTGAACGTTCTCGAGCGTCGTTCCGACCACGAGGCCGATCGTCTGGCCGCAGTAGCGGACCGCATCATCCTGCAGGAGCGGGAATTTCACCGTCTGCTTGGTCGCCTGATCGACGTGGAGACGCTCGGCATTGGCCGGCGTGATGACCGCGACGATCCCAGGCAGCGATGGCGGAATGTCGAAGCCGGCGACACGCCCCTTCGCAACCGTGCTCTTGATCATGCCGACATGCAGCATGCCGGCCTGTTCGAATTCCGCCGCATAGCGCGCTTCGCCGCGGACCTTGAGCGGGGCATCGACCCGCTCGATCGCGTCGCCGATCGTGTTCATGTCGTCACCGTCGCGATCGCCCGCCGGACGACGTTGACCAGCAGCGCCACCTTGAAGCCGTTCTCCGATCGCGGCACCGTGCCGTCAGCCGCGAGCCGCGAAGCGACGGCGATGTTGTCGGCGGTCGGCGGCTTGCCGCGAAGCGCCGCCTCGATCTGGCCGAGCCGCCACGGTTTCGTCCCGACGCCGCCCGCGGCGAGCCGGATGTCGCGGATCGACCCGTTCTCGACCGAGGCGCCGGCTGCGACCGACGCGAGCGCGTAGGCGTAGCTCTGGCGGTCGCGGACTTTCACGTAAGTCGAGCGCGCGGTCGCGGGTCCGGTCGGCACGGTGATCGCCTCGATGATCTCCCCCGGTTCGAGCACGGTTTCCCGGTCGGGCGTGTCGCCCGGGAGGCGATACAGGTCGGCCAGGGGGAGCGTCCGTCCCCCTGCCCCGTTCTGCCGTCTCGTCTCGATCGAGGCGCCGAACGCGACCAGGGCGACCGGCATGTCGGACGGGTGGGTCGCGATGCAGTGGTCGCTGCCGCCGAGGATCGCGAGCTCGCGGTTGCGGCCCGGGATCGCCGGGCAGCCCGAGCCGGGTAACCGCTTGTTGCAGTCGAACTGCGTGTCGCGGAAGTAAGCGCAGCGGGTCCGCTGCAGCAGGTTGCCGCCGACCGTGCCAAGATTGCGGATCTGCGGCGAAGCGGCCGCCAGCAGCGCGTCCGAGATCGCCGGCGCGTACGCGCGCACGAGCGGGCTCTCGGCGACCGCCGCCATCGTGGCCAGCGCCGGCAGGCGGAGCATGCCGGCCGCGATCGTGACGGTTTCATGCCCGGTCGGCTCCAGGCTCTGGAGCGTGTCGGGGGCGACGACGCCGACCCGAAGCAGCTGCACCATGTCGGTGCCGCCGGCGATGAACATCGCGTTCGGTGCGGGGCGGGACGCGTCCTCGAAGGTGAAGGGATGCATGCGCCTCAGCCTTTCCGCGTCGGCGCGGCGAGCCCGGCGTGACGTTCCGCCTCGCCGGCGGCGTCCCGGATCGCGGCGACGATGTTCTCGTAGGCGCCGCAGCGACAGAGATTGCCGCTCATCCACTCGCGGATCTCGTCCGGACCGGTCGCGTGGCCTTCGTCGATGAGGGATGCCGCCGACATAACCTGGCCCGGCGTGCAGTAGCCGCATTGCAGCGCGTCGTGCTCGGCGAAGGCGCGCTGCACCGGATGCGGCGCCGAGGCGGTGCCGAGCCCCTCGACGGTGGTGACGTGATGCCCGTCCAGACGGGCCGCCAGGACGAGGCAGGACACGACGCGCCTGCCGTCGAGATGGACCGTGCAGGCGCCGCACGCCCCCATCGCGCAACCTTTCTTGGTGCCGACGAGGCCGAGGTCGTCGCGAAGCGCGTCGAGCAGCGTCGTCCGGGTGTCGACGGCGACCACGCGCGTTTCTCCGTTCAGCACGAATGTCACGTTGGCGGTGAACGGGGCGCCGTCGGGTCGCTCACGCTGCTGGGGCGCCGTGTCCGCCACGCGCGCCTCGGAGCCGGTCGGACGCACGGCGAGACCTGTCGCCGCGGTTCCAATCAGCGTGCGCCGGGTCAAAGCCGGGTGATCGAACATCGTCTCTCCGGTCACTGATGGACGGAAAGGAACGCCGATCTCGTCGCGTGTCGCCTCACGTCACCGCGAGCGACGCTTCGTCACACCGGTTCCGTATCGAGCGAATAGCCTGACGCGCGCACCGTGCGCACGACGTCGAGCTCGTCCGGGCCGTTGATCGACTTGCGGAGCCGGCGGATGTGCACGTCGACCGTGCGTGGCTCGACATGGATGTCGCGACCCCAGACAGCGTCGAGCAGTTCCTCACGGGTGAACACGCGTCTCGGGTGTTGCATCAGGAACTCGAGCAGCCGGAACTCGGTCGGACCGAGATGCACCGGACGGCCGTTCCGCTGCACGCGATGAGACGTGAGGTCCATCGAGATGTCGTGGAAGGCGAGACCACCCTTGTTCGGGACCGTCCGGGTCCGCCGGAGCAGCGCGCGCATGCGGGCGACGAGCGCCTCGATGTTGAAGGGCTTGGTGATGTAGTCGTCGGCGCCGGTGTTGAGGCCGCGCACCGCGTCCGCGTCCTCGGTGCGCGCCGTCACCATGATCACCGGAAGGTCACGCGTCGCCGGACGGCGGCGGATCTGCCGGCAGAGCTCGATGCCGGAGATCGAGGGCAGCATCCAGTCGAGCAGCACGATGTCCGGGGTGAGCTCGCCGAGCCGGGTCAGGGCCTCCTGGCCATCGCCGGCTTCCTCCACCCGGAACCCCTGCTTCTCGAGATTGTAGCGAAGCATCGTCAGGAGTGCCGCCTCGTCCTCGACGATGAGGGCGAGCGGCCGTCCCGCCCCGGTTTCGGTCGCGGCCACGGCCCTCACGCGAGATCGGATCCGGCCGGATCGAGGCCGGGCACGGGATCGGACACGAAGGGGGCGCCCCCGCGCGGCCGCGCGTCCGGCAGGTTCGTACCGGTGGCAGCGTAGTAGACGGTCTCAGCGATGTTGGTCGCGTGGTCGCCGATGCGCTCGAGGTTCTTGGCGACGAACATCAGGTGCGTGCAGGGCGTGATGTTGCGCGGATCCTCCATCATGTAGGTGATGAGTTCCCGGAAGATCGCGGTGTAGAGATCGTCGATGCCTTCGTCGGATCGCCAGACCTGCTCCGCTCGCGCGGCGTCCCGTTCGCCGACCGCGTCGATCACTAGACGGAGGTTCTCCTGGGCGAGCCGGCCCATCTGAGCCAGCGCGGCATTGCGGTAGGGGAGCGCGCTGTCGCTCACCACCATCGAGCGCTTGGCGATGTTGCGGGCATAGTCGCCGATCCGTTCCAGGGCCGCGGTGATCCGGAGCGAAGCGACGATCTCGCGAAGATCGTCGGCGAGCGGCTGCCGGAGCGCTAGCAGGCGAATCACGAACCCTTCGATCCGTCGTTCGAGCTCGTCGACGCCGCGGTCCTGATCGATAGCGCCGAGCGCCGCCGCCTCGTCGCGCGACAGGACCGCCCGCATGGCGAGGGCCAGCCCGTTCTCGACCCGGCCGCCCATCTCGGTGAGGAGGTCGCGAAGCGCCCGGAGTTCCTGCTCGTAGGCGCTGATGATGTGGCCGGCGCCTGCTGCCCGCGCGCCGGGTCCGTTGATGCTCTGGCTCATCGTCGGTCCTTGCCTCCCGTCAGCCGAACCGGCCGGTGACGTAGTCCTGGGTGCGCTTCTCGCGGGGTGCGGTGAACATCTGGGCGGCGGGCGAGATCTCGACGAGCTCGCCCATGTAGAAGAAGGCGACCTGGTCGGCGCATCGGGCGGCCTGCTGCATGTTGTGGGTGACGATCGCGATGGTGAAGTCGCGCTTGAGCTCGTCGATCAGCTCCTCGACCTTCAGCGTCGAGATCGGATCGAGCGCGCTGGTCGGCTCGTCGAGCAGGATGATCTCGGGGCGGGTCGCGATCGTGCGCGCGATGCAGAGCCGCTGCTGCTGGCCGCCCGACAGGCCGCCGGCCGGCGCGTTGAGGCGGTCCTTGACCTCGGTCCAGAGCGCCGAGCGGGTCAGCGACCACTCGACCCGATCCGCCATGTCGCTCCGACCGAGCTTCTCGTGCAGGCGGATGCCGAAGGCAATGTTGTCGAAGATCGACATCGGGAACGGCGTCGGCTTCTGGAACACCATGCCGATTCGCGAACGCAGCCGGTTGGTATCGACATGCGGCCCGAGGATGTTCTCGCCGTCCATCACGACCTCGCCCGAGGCGCGCTGTCCCGGATAGATGTCGTACATCCGGTTCAGCACCCGGAGCAGGGTCGACTTGCCGCAGCCCGACGGGCCGATCATGCCGGTGACCTGCCGGTCGGGAATGCCGAACGAGATCGAGCGGAGCGCCTGCGCCTTCCCGTAGAAGAAATCGAGCGCTCGGATCTCGAGGCGTGCGGCGTTCAGGCGCGCGGGCGTCGCGAGTGTGCTGCCGACCGGAGGCGGCACCGGTCGGGCGGCTCCGGCTCCATCGACCGCGCGAGGTTCCGGTCTCATCTGGTTCATGGAGGCGCCTTTCGAATGTTCATCGCGACGCGCACTCAGCGGCGTCGCCGCAGCACGCCGCGCGCGACCAGATTGATCGCGAGAACGCCGACGGTAATGATGAGCGCGCCGCACCAGGCCAGCGAGACCCAGTCGCCGTAGGCCGACCCGGCGTAACCGTAGATCGTCACGGGCAGGCTCGCCATCGGCTGGTTGAGCCGGACCGACCAGTTCAGGTTGCCGAGCGACGTGAAGAGAAGCGGCGCCGTTTCGCCGGACACTCGCGCCAGCGCGAGCAGGATCCCGGTCAGGATCCCGTCGAGTGCCGCCCGGCACGAGATCTGAACGATCGCACGCCACTTCGGCGCGCCGAGCGCGATTGCCGCCTCTCGGAGCGAGACCGGCACGAGGCGGAGCATGTCCTCGGTCGTCCGAACGATGATCGGAATCGCGAGCACCGCCAACGCGGCCGCGCCCGCCCAGCCGGAAAATCCCCCGAAAGGTGCGACCAGCAGGACGTAGACGAAGAGGCCGACAAGGATGGAAGGCGCCGACAGCAGCACATCGGACACGAACCGGACGGCGTTCGGCAGCATCCGCTCGCCCGCGCCGTACTCGGCAAGGAAGATGCCGACCGCAAGCCCGATCGGGATCGCGGCCGCGATCGCGAGGCCGGTCTGGACGAGACTGCCCACGATCGCGTTCAGCAGTCCGCCCTCCGCACCGGGCGGCCTGGTCGATCGCGTGAAGACGTGCACCGAGAGGGCCCCGAAGCCGCGCCAGAACAGGGTCAGCAGGATGGACGCGAGGAGCGCGAGCGCAAGCGCGGTCGCGAGCAGGCAGAGCACCGAGACCACCCGATCGATCCGCTTCCGGCGCCGGCCGAGCGCGAGCGCCGACCGCTCCGGCCGCGCGGGCGGGGTGCTGGTGCCGGACAGGGCCGCGCTCACCGGGGCACCGTCCGTCCGGTCCGGAGCAGGACGCGGGAGATCGCGAGCGTGACGAAGCTGATCACCATCAGGATGAAGCCGACCGCAAGAAGCGAGGCGAGACGGAGCGAGCCGTCCTGGGCTTCCGGGAACTCGAGCGCCACCAGCGACGCGATGGTGTTGCCGGGAGAGAAGATCGAGAGCGAGATCCGGTTGGCGTTGCCGATAACAAAGGTGACCGCCATCGTTTCGCCGAGGGCGCGGCCGAGGCCGAGCATGA
>CAXUBA010000002.1:9043-20723 GCA_964249205.1 uncultured Acetobacteraceae bacterium
TAGGTTGATGACAGAGATCAAGTCGACTGGTGTCAGCGGCAGCACGATGTGGCGGACGACTTCCCAAGTCGTGCAGCCCACCCCGTAGGCGCTTTCCTTGAAGACCGCCGGAACGGTGAGGAAGACGTCACGCATGGTCGCCGCGATGAACGGCAGGACCATCACGGCGAGGATCAGCGACGCGGTGAAGATACCGGTGCCGTAAGGCGCGCCGAAGACGATGTCGCCGAGCACCGGCACGTCGCCGAGCGTGTCCGACAGGAACGGCTGGACATCCGTCGCGATGATCGGGGCGATCACGAAAAAGCCCCACATTCCGAAGATGATGGACGGCACGGCGGCGAGGAGCTCGATCGCGGTGCCGATCGGACGGCGCAGCCAGTCGGGCGCCATCTCGGTCAGGAAGAAGGCGATGCCGAAGGCGAGCGGGACGGCAAGGACGAGGGCGAGGATGGAGGTGACGACCGTGCCGAAGATCGCGGAAAGCGCGCCGTAATGATCGGTGACGGGATTCCAGACGGCCGTCGTGATGAACTGCGGGCCGAAATGCCGGAAGGCCGGCAGCGCGCCGTAGAAGAGGACCGCGATGATCGCGCCGAGAAGCACCAGGATGAAGAGGCTCGCGGCGGTCACGCAGCCGGCGAAGATCGCGTCGCCGCGCGTCGCCGGGCGACGGAGCGTCATGGATGGCGCGACGGCGGCGGATTGGGACAAGCCGGAACCTTCAGGGTGCTGAGATACGGAGGAAAGACCGCGCCGAGCGTCGCCCGGCGCGGTCGCGCGAGGTCAGAGTCAGAACGAGATCTTCGCCCCGCTCGGGTCCTTGATGTGCGCCGCCCAGGCCTGTCTGATCTGGTCCTCGACCGTGGCGGGCAGCGGCACGTAGTCGAGCGAGGTCGCGACCGACGCGCCCTGCGTGTAGGCATAGTTAAAGAACTTCAGGACGTTGCTCGCCGAGGTCGCGTTCTTCGGCGCTTCGGGCACGATGATGAAGGTTGCGGACACGATCGGCCAGCTGTCCGCACCCGGCTGATCGGTCAGGTCGACCGCGAAGTGAGGCGCGGCGCTGAAGTCGGCGTGGCTCGCCGCGGCCTGGAAGGTCTGCAGGCTCGGGGTGACGAACTGACCGTCCTTGTTCTTGAGCGAAACGGTCGAAAGATGGTTCTGCGCCGCGTAGGCGTATTCCACGTATCCGATGCCGCCACGTGTGTTGCGGACGGTGCCGGCAACCCCGTCGTTGCCCTTGGCGCCCGCGCCGGCCGGCCAGGCGACGGACGTGTTGGCACCGACGTTCGACTTCCACTTCGCGCTTTCGCCCGAAAGATAGGTCGTGAAGACGAAGGTCGTGCCGGACCCGTCGGCACGATGCACCGGTGCGATCGGCAGGTGGGGCAGTTTGAGCCCAGGATTCAGCGCCTTGATCTTGGGGTCATTCCAGGCCGTGATGTCGCCCGCGAAGATCTGCGCGAGCACATCGCCGGTCATCTTGAGCTGGTTCGGTCCGATCCGCGGGATGTTCACGATGGGGACGACGCCGCCCATGACGGTCGGAAACTGGAACAGGGCGTGCTGCTCGAGCTTGGCGGGCGCCATCGGCGCGTCGGAAGCCCCGAAATCGACGGTGCCGTTGATGATCTGGTTCTGCCCGGCGCCGGAGCCGATCGCCTGGTAGTTCACGGTGATGCCGATCGCCGACTTCGCACCGGCCGCCCACTTGCCGTAAACCGGCGCGGGGAAAGTCGCGCCCGCGCCATTAATCGTCTGCCCGTTCGCGGCGCCCTCGAGCGCCGCCGTGCCAAGACCGGCGCAAGCCGCCGCCAACGCGAGCGTCTTCCGGTTGAACGTCATGAAACCTCCAAGCGTGCCGTCCGCGGACGGTGGATGGAGCGGACCACCAGGCGGGCCCGCCGTCGTGCGGCGGAACCTAGGCTGTGATGACGATAGGAATGCTACAGATCAGTGAAGGATTTATGACAGGTGCGCCGGGCGCTGGAGGGTCCGCGTCAGCCCACTCGCCCGTACGAGGGAGCGCCAAGGCCGGGACACTGGCAGCGCGATCCGATCGGATACTGAGCAGGCAGCGTGCATTGATAGAACCCGGCATGGCAGACATAGCCGTAGCCAGACGACACGCCTTCGGCCGCCGGCGCGCCTTCGCAGCCGGACAACGACGCGAGCAGGGGCGCCGCGAGCGCCAGCAACCAGAGGACCCTGCCGTCGAAGGTTGGACGGCTCCTGACGACGGAATGGGGACGGCGCACTGACATGGCTCTTCCTTTGTCGAACGTCTTGCGGTGGCGAACGTCCGGGGCACGCTCCGGTTCGGGACCGCATCGCTTCCTGATCCCCGTTCTCTGCGCCGTGCTCGGGCTTGCCGCCCGGCTGCACGGGCTGGGCGCGAAACCGTTCTGGCTCGACGAAGTGACGACGCTGCACCGCTCGGCGCTCCCGCTCGGGGCGATGGTCCGCGACTCGCTGAGCTTCCACCACCTGCCGCTTTATTTCGTCATTTCATCCTGGTTCCTCGGCTTCGGAAACGACGAACTCGCGCTTCGGCTTCCGGCAGCGCTGTTCGGAGCACTGTCGTGCGGACTGGTGGCCAGCGTGACGGCCGATCTCGCCGGCGCCGGCGCGGCGTTGCTGGCTGGCCTCCTGATGGCGGCATCGCCGATCGAAGTTCAGTATGGGCAGGAGGCGCGCTCGTACACGCTCGTCATCTGCTGCGTGCTGCTCGCGCTCCACGGCCTGCTCGGACTGATCCGCGACCCGGAACGCGCGAGCCGCGTGTCATGGCGCGAGGCTTCGGTCGGCCGGTGGACCGCCTACGCCGTCGGCACGCTCGGCGGATTGCTCGTGCTCGGCGTCGCCCTTTGGTGGCTGTTGATCGCGAACATCGTGGTCCTGATCGTCCGTCTGCTCGGACCGCTTCCGACGCGTTTCGTCCGGCGATGGATGGTCGTGCAGGTCGTCGTCGTCGCCCTCGCGGCACCGGGCTTCATCGCCATGGTGCTTCTCGTCGAGCACGCGCACGGGACGTTCCAGAGCGGGCTCGACTGGATCCCGCCGCTGTCCTGGCATCACATCTCGACCGCGCTCGCGTCGCTCTACATGCTTCGCGTGTCGAGCCTGATCGCGGACCGGCTGTTCGCGCCCTCGCTTCCCTGGCTCGGTCCGCTGGTCGTCGCGCTGTCGCTGCTTGGCACCTCGCTGCTCTGGCGGCGCGAGCGGCGCGTGGCGATCACGCTCCTAGTCGCAACGCTCGGACTGCCGGTCGTGACCGCGCTCGTGTCGGTCGCCGAACCGCTGTTCATGCCGCGTTACGTCCTGTGGAGCACCGGGCCTTTCCTGGTGCTGGTCGGCGCGGGCCTCGCGGCGCTGCCGCGTCGCGCGGGTCTCGCGGCGGGAGCGCTGATCGGGGCGGCGGCGACCGTGAACCTGCTGCCCTACTATCACGCCGAAACGAAGCCACGCTGGGAAGTGGCGGCGAAGGTGCTGGCGACGCGGCTCCGGCCCGGCGACGTGCTGCTGATCGCCGACCCGAGCGCGGTCGACATGATGAACGTCTTCCTGGCCCGCAAGCATCAGGCGCTGCCACCCGAACTCTGGACCGAGAACGTCGCGGAGGCATCCTGCGCGCTTTATTCCGGCCGTCGGGTCTGGGCCGTGTTCGGCCGCGTCGGTCAGGTCGATCACGAGGACCTCGGACAGTTCCTCGACACGGTGGCGCCGCTCGGCCCCCCCTCCGCCAAGGTCGCGATCGGGCTCGACATCTCGCTCGCTCTCTACAACCATCCGGCCGGACCCTGCGTCGCGCAGGGCTAAGAAAGCCCGACGACGGCTGTCCAGAGGACGCTCGCCGAACAGTATCGTCCCGACCGACCGGTCGAAATCACGAAGGCGGCCGCGACTTGCTTCGCGGCCCAATCCGCCTTGCCCATGCCGGGACCTGGGCCCGAACCACGCCGGAGTCCCGCCCGCCGCGAATGACGGGGTGAGGCGGCGCCGCGCGGTTCGTGACGTCCGAGGCCGTCCGAAAATCCGATTGCGCCGTCGCGGCGGCCACGTGCTCCGGAGCCGCGACCAGATCCAACACCGAAGCCGCTAACATCCTTGTTACCGATACGGTAACAGAAATAACATTTACGGAAGCATCCGTAGCCTACCTCTCTGCATATCGACAATACGGACAAGTAGTCCGGGGTTCGATATTCCGCGGGGTAAGTCATGATTGGTTCGATCCTGACACGACGGACATTCTCGGCAAGCGCCGCCGCCGGCCTGATCGCGGGGCGCGCGAGGGCGGCTGCGCCTTCGGCCGCGGCTCCGCAGCTTACGGCCAGCCCGACGACCGGCTTCGGCACGTCCGTCTCGACGCTCTACACGGGCTCGCATAGCCATTGGCTACAGCCCTGGCGCGACCTCGTCGCGACGCGGTCGTTGGCCGCGTTTCAGGGCGGCATCGGCCTCAACTGCGATCCAGGCTACCCCTCGTCGCTCTCGATGTTCGCCAGTGCCGGCTTCCGCCACGTCCGCGTCAGCCTCCTGTGGGCGCTCGCGTCCTACGACAACCCAGGCACGATCTCGCTGGCCGACAATGCGGAGACCGTGACGTTCGTGAGAGCGGCGCAGGCGGCCGGCCTCCGCCCCCTGGTCCTTGCGCAGGCGATCGACCAGGGCCCCTGCCCCTACCAGCTCATCGAGACGGAGGCGTCCGGCGCCGTCGACGCGTCGGCGACCACCATCACGCTCGCGTCCGCAAAAGGGCTGAAGGTCGGTTACTCGGGGCTCACGGGCTACTTCACCAGCCCGACCCAGACCAGCCTCGACTATCTGTCGCCGGTGCAGATCATGGCGCCCGCGCTGATCACGAACATCAAAGGCAAGACGATCACGCTCTCGAAGCCGGTCGGCATTCCGATCCCGGCGGAGGCGACGCTCGTCTTCAACCAGTTGCTCTACAAGCCTTGGTCCGAGATCGGGACCGCCGACTACAACGCGACGATGGCGGGCTGGACGAGCTATCTCGGCGCCATCTCGACCTTCATGCAGACCGTGCTCGGAACCGCCGGCGCGGCCGATCTCGGCTTCGATCTCGAGCTCTGGAACGAGACCTCGTTCGGTTCCTCGTTCCTCGACATCAACAACTATTATGCGAGCCCCGTCGTGCCCGAGCAGTACGTCGGCGGGGTTCCGGCGGTCATCCCGGACATCGTGGCGCAGAGCTCGGCCTACATCCTCGCCAACCCGGCCGCATTCAGCGGCGTCCGGGTCACCGACGGCTTCGCGAGTGTGTCGCCCATGCAGGCGTCCTCGAGCGAACCAGCCGCCGTCAGCGCGCTCAGCAAGCACCCCTACCCCGCGCCTGTCGTGTTTCCGGACGCGGACCCCGGCTATGGCGGTCTCGACGCCACCGGCAACGCCACGAATTTCGTGCCGAGCTACACGATCTACACGCACGAGTATTTCTCGACCGGGATCAATCCTTTCACGCTTAGCCGCGACATCGCGACCGTGGCGAACGACTTTGGTGGCGTGGCGCACGGCCAATACGCGCGGACCATCAACGGCGCCGTCGCGCCGGTCTCGGTCTGGTTCACCGAATTCGGCACCGCGTCGGAAGGGGTCACCGATCCGGATGCCCTCGCAACGCTCACCGCGAAGGGCTTCCTCCGCGCGCTCTTCTTCAATCTCGGCATCGGCGTCGAGCGCCTTTACGTGTTCACGGGAGTGGGCGACGTGACGCAGCTCGCCCTCGTTCCGTCGAGTGCGCCGACGACACCGACGCTGCCGGTCGCGGCCTTGCAGGCTGCGCTGTCCTTCATGCAGGGCTCGGCCGGGGCGGACCAGGCCGGCACCCTCGTTCCGCACGGCTACTCGATCGAGGTCGGCGGCGGCGAAACGCTGTTCAGCGGGAACGGCACGGCCGCATGTCCGGATTTCGTGCAGCCGGCGGACTACGTCCTGGTCCCGATCCAGATCACGCCGACGCGCACCGCTTTCGTCCATTGGTTCGCCGCGCTCGACATGCGGTCCGACATGTCCCCGATCGGCATCGAACTCGTATTGACCGGGATGCCGGCTGGCCAGCCGACGCTGTCCACCCTCGACCCGATCGGCGGCGTGACCGTCCCGATCACCCTGCTCGGCCAGTCGGACGGCGCGCTCACCGTCGCGACCTCGGCCACGGACCGTCCGACGATCTTCGTCGTTGACCAGACCTGACCGGTGACGCCGCGGCCGCCGGCGGCCGCGACGAACGCTCCGGGAACCGTCCGCTTCGCTCGGGAGCGGACGGTGCTCAGATGTCGAGGTTCGCCACTTTGAGCGCGTTCCCGACGATGAAGTCCCGTCGCGGCTCCACGACGTCGCCCATCAGGGTCGAGAAGATCTGGGCCGCGTCCTCGACGTCGCCCACCTTCACCTGCAGCAGCGTGCGGGTGGCGGGATCGAGCGTCGTTTCCCAGAGCTCTTCCGAATTCATTTCGCCGAGCCCCTTGAACCGGCTGATCGAGACGCCTTTGCGACCGCGCGCGAGAATTCGGTCGAGCGCGACGGCGGGGCCGGCAACGGGGGCCGGCGCCTCGCCGGCGAGGTCGAGCGAAGCGGGCTCGGCGTAGTCGCGCCGAAGGACAAGCGACCGCTCGGCGAGGAGACGCGCCTCGGCCGAACGGAGCGCCGGCATGTCGAGGGCATAGCGCTCGCTGACGCCGCGTACGGTCCGGCCGAGCCGCAGCAGGCCACCGTCTCCGGACACCACCGTCCAGGTCCGCTCGGTTTCAAGCGAAATGGCGTTCAGGCGGCGTTGCGCGTCGGCGTTGTTCACCGCCGGATCGGCCGCCGCGGTGTCGAGGCTGCCCGCGATTGCGACCTGTTCGAGAAGGCGGACCGGAATGCCGACGCCGGCCGACAGGCGGCGAAGCGCGCCCGCGGTCTCGCGCATCGCTTCGACCGAGGCGCGAAGTTCGTCACCCTCCAACGCCGTCCCGCCGGCGAGCACGAGGCGCGCGCCGTGCAGGGCTTTGTCGAGGAGGTGCTGTTCGAGCAGCGCATCGTTCTTCAGGTAACGGACATCGTTGCCGCGCGTCGTCCGGTAAAGCGGCGGCTGCGCAATGTAGAGGTGGCCGCCGGCAATCAAGTCCGGCATCTGGCGGAAAAAGAACGTCAGCAGCAGCGTGCGGATGTGCGATCCGTCGACGTCGGCGTCCGTCATCAGGACGATCCGGCCGTAGCGAAGCTTGCTGATGTCGAACCCGCCCTGCTCCGGCTCGCCGCGGCCGATGCCGGTGCCGAGCGCGGTGATGAGGGTCCCGATCATCTCGGAGCCCAGCATGCGGTCGAAGCGAGCGCGCTCGACGTTCAGGATTTTGCCGCGCAGCGGCAGCACCGCCTGGAACTTGCGGTCGCGGCCCTGCTTGGCCGTGCCGCCGGCGCTGTCGCCCTCGACGATGAAGATCTCGGCGCGCGCGGCGTCACGTTCCTGGCAGTCCGCGAGTTTGCCCGGCAGGCTCGCCACGTCGAGCACACCCTTCCGGCGCGTGAGCTCGCGCGCGCGCCGTGCAGCCTCGCGCGCCGCGGCCGCGTCCATCACCTTCTGGGCAACGAGGCGGCCCTCCTTCGGGTGCGTCTCGAACCAGTGCCCGATGGCGTCCGCTGCCGCGGCCTGGACGACCGGCTGGACCTCGGAGCTCACGAGCTTGTCCTTTGTCTGGCTCGAGAACTTCGGGTCGGGCACCTTGACCGACAGGACGGCGGTGAGGCCCTCCCGCATGTCGTCGCCGTTCAGCGTCACGTCCTTCTTCGAACTCTGCTCGATGTAGCGGGCGACGACGCGCGTCAGCGCCTGCCGGAAACCCGCGAGATGCGTGCCGCCATCTCGCTGCGGGATGTTGTTCGTGAAGCAGAGCATGGTCTCGTGATAGGAATCGTTCCACGTAAGCGCGAACTCGACCTTAATCCCGCGCTCGCCGGGCGGACCTGTGACGTAGATCGGCGGCAGGAAGACCGGCGTCTTCGACTTGTCGAGCCAGGTCACGAATGCGGCGAGCCCGCCCTCGTAGCAGAACGCCTGCTCGCTCTTCTCGGCATGCCGCTCGTCGCGCAGGACGATCCGCAGCCCGGAGTTGAGAAAGGCGAGTTCGCGAAGCCGGCGCTCCAGCGTCGGGAGATCGAAATCAACCCGGGTGAAGGTGCCCTTCGACGGCTTGAACGTGACCTCGGTGCCGCTCGGGTGGTCGCTGTGGCCGATGACCGCGAGCGGCGCGACCGCGTCGCCGTGGCTGAAGCGGATCATGTGCTCGGTGCCATCCCGCCAGATCCGCACTTCCATCCATTCCGACAGCGCGTTCACCACCGCCGCGCCGACGCCGTGCAGGCCGCCCGACACCTTGTAGGAGTTCTGGTTGAACTTGCCGCCGGCGTGGAGCCGGGTCAGGACGACCTCGGCAGCGGAAACGCCTTCCTCGGAATGAATGTCGGTCGGGATGCCGCGCCCGTCGTCCCGGACGGTGACCGAGCCGTCGCCGTTGAGCACGAGTTCGCACCAGGAGGCGAAGCCCGCCTGCGCCTCGTCGACCGCGTTGTCGATGATCTCGAACGCCATGTGGTGCAGGCCCGAACCGTCGTCGGTGTCGCCGATATACATGCCCGGACGCTTCCGCACCGCGTCGAGACCGCGCAGGACGGAGATCGAGGCGGCGTCGTAGGCGTCGTTCGCGGAGCCATCCGGTGCCGGATCGTTCGCGTCGGGCAGCTTGTTCGGTTCGGCGTTGTCGGACATGCCGGGAGAATGCTCCTGCTGTTCGGGACGGTTTCCCGCGCCGGGCGCGCGGCGCGCGAGGCCTGAGACGCACATAATATAAGGTGTCAGACGGGAGACGGCCAGCGCGGCGCCGGCTGCAATCCGTCCTCGTCGGTGACGAAACGGCGCGCTTCCGGAGCGAGCGGACGAAAGGGGTCCGGGTCCGTGCCCGTCAGCACCGCCTGCAGCGCGAGCGTCGCGAGATCGCGGCAGAGCGCGTCCCGGCGCCGCTCGTCAAGGTGCACCAGAGGCTCGTCGAGCAGGAGCACGGGCTTCTCGTCGCGCTCGCGGAGAACGAGCGACGCGTGCGCCAGCACGATGCCGGTCAGCAGAGCCTTCTGCTGCCCAGTGCTGCTTTCCGCGCCGTCGAGCCCGCTCGCGGCATCGTGGATCGCGAGATCGGCCCGGTGCGCGCCGATCGATGTCGCGCCCGCCCGCGCATCCTCGTCGCGCGTGCCGGCGAGGCCGCGCCGGGCTTCGTCCTCGACGATGCGGGCCGGTTCGTCGGCAAGCCGGTCGGCGATCGGGTCGAGCAGCCGAAGCGACGCGGACGGGAACGCGCCGCCGCCGGGGATCGGACCGTCCTCGTT
This sequence comes from uncultured Acetobacteraceae bacterium, assembly GCA_964249205.1. Classification (GTDB taxonomy): domain Bacteria; phylum Pseudomonadota; class Alphaproteobacteria; order Acetobacterales; family Acetobacteraceae; genus CAXTPV01. The sequence continues at coordinate 18,431 of CAXUBA010000002.1, forward strand.
CAACCGGCGGCAAAGGGCGCTCCGCGCCGCCGCCGCGGCAACGGCGTGACGGGCGATCGCGTCCTCGGCCGCGGCGAGCCAACGGTGCTCGGCGCGGCGTTCGGCGAGCAGACGATTCCGCGTCTGAACCGATCGGTCGTGCGCCGCGAGCGTTCTCGCATGGGCCGGATCGAGCGAGGTCACCAGCCGGTCGAGGAAGCGTCGCCGGCCCGACGGCGGCTCGCCCCAGAGCCGCTCCATCTGCGGCGTCAGCCAGAGCACCGGAAAGAGGTCGGCGAGCGGCGCGCCGGAGCGCACCGGAACGCCGTCGAGGCGGAAGAGACGACGGGGCGTCGCCGCGCGTCCAACCTCGTCGGGCGCGGCGCCGGTGCCGATCTCCCGGGGGGCGCCGGCGGCTTCGATCGCGGCCGCCACGCCCCAGACCCCCGCACCGCCGAAGCGTGGCAGCGCATCGGCACGGGCGCTTCGCAGACCTGGGCCCGGATTGAGGAGCGAGATCGCTTCCAGCAGGTTGGTCTTGCCGCTGCCGTTCGGCCCGGTCACGACATTGACCCCCGGCCCCGGCGCGAAGACGACGCGCCGATAGTTGCGGAAGTCGGTGAGGACCGCGCGTTTCAGGGTCGCCATGCTGTTCCGTCCCTGCCCCCAGCGTCATCATCAGGCAAGCCCGGACACCAGATGACGGAGGACAGCGCATGCCGGCCTACACGCTCGACGACCTTCGCCCCGCGTTGCCGCCCGAGGGGCGCTACTGGATCGCGCCGGACGCGCAGGTGATCGGGGATGTCCGGCTCGGCAACGAGACGGGGGTGTGGTTCGGCGCGGTGCTCCGCGGCGACAACGCCGCCATCACGCTCGGGGATCGCTGCAACGTCCAGGAGCATGCCGTGCTCCACGTCGATCCGGGCTTTCCCGTCGTCGTCGGGGACGACGTGACGGTCGGCCACCGCGCGATCGTCCACGGCTGCACGGTCGGCGCGAACGCGCTGATCGGCATGGGCGCCGTGATCCTGACCGGGGCGACGATCGGTGCGGACTGCCTGGTCGGCGCGGGCGCACTGGTGACCGAGAACAAGAGCTTCCCGGACGGCAGCCTGATCGTCGGCAGTCCGGCGCGGCTGTCGAGACCGCTGAAGCCCGACGAGATCGAGCGGATCCGGATGTCGGCCGCCGCCTACGTGGCCAACTGGCGACGCTTCGCGCGCGGGCTCCTCCTGCGCGTGGACTGAGGCGGCGGGACGCCGGCCACATCGGGCGCCGCCCCGCGCGGCGCGGCGGGAGCTTCCGCCGTCGTCCCGGGCGCCGGGCGACACCGCGGCGGGTAGCGATCGGCGTTCTCGCCCGGCCTGACGAGATCGAAGAAGGGTTCGCGGTCGAGCGCGAAATGCGGGCTGTAGAACGGGTCGCGCCGAAGCCCCATGCCGTAGCGCTCGATCATGACCTGTGTTTCGTGAAAGAAGCGTCCGGCGGCCGACGCGCGGTCGTCGCTGCCGCGGCTCAGGCCCTCGTGGTGCTCGGCGACGAGGTCCGGCGTCCACAGGATGCGCCATCCGCGCGCGCGGAGCCGGAGACAAAGATCGACGTCGTTGAACGCGACGGCGAGCGCCGCCTCGTCGAAGCCGCCGACCTCGTGGAAGGCGGAGGCGCGGACCAGCATGCAGGCCGCGGTGACCGCCGACATCTCCTGGGCGAAGAAGGCGCCACCGCCATAGCCGCCGTCCGATGCGGAGAGACCGACATGGCGGTGCCCGGCCACGCCGTCGATGCCGAGCGCGGTGCCGGCATGCTGGACGGTGCCGTTCGGATAAAAGAGCTTGCCGCCGACCGCGGCTGCGCGTCCGTCGGCGAGCAGCTCGTCGACCGCGCGGCGGAGCCAGTCCGGCCGGGACAAGAGAACGTCGTTGTTCAGGAAAAGGAGGAACTCCGCCCGGCTCGTGGCGGCCGCGAGGTTGTTGAGGCGGGAATGGTTGAAGGTCTCGCGGACCTCGATGCCGCGGACGTCGATGCCGCGGGTCCGGCCTTCGGCCGCGAACGCATCGGCGAGCGTCTTCGCATCCGTCGTGGTCGACCAGTTGTCGACCAGCAGGATGTCGAAGTTCGGGTAATCCGTCGACGCGAGCAGGCGCTCGACGCAGTTCCGGGTCGTTTCGGCCTCGTCCTTGTAGGGCACGACGATCGTGACCGCGGGCGTGGCGGCGAAGCGCCAGTCGACCGTGTAGAGCGTCATGTCGTCGCGTGACGAGACGATCGCCGGCAGGGCGCGGCGTTCGAGATGGGCTGCGACCGCGTCGAT
>CAXUBA010000002.1:20823-76467 GCA_964249205.1 uncultured Acetobacteraceae bacterium
TCGGGTTTGAAGGCCGGATCGACGAAGGCGCCGGTCGGATCGATCTTGTCCTCGTCGGAATAAAGCAGGGTCGCGCCAGTCGCGTCGGCCTCCGCGACCATGTGCTCGATCGCGACGTCGACCAGGAGGTCGTCGTGATCGAGGAAGGCGATCCAGGCGCCGCGCGCGGCCGCGATCGCGTCGTTCGTCGCGCGCGAGATGCCGCCGTTGGTCTGCCGGGCGAGCAGCCGGACGCGTGGATCGACGGCGGCGGCATCCCGCATCAAGGTCGCGACGGCGTCGTCACCACCGCCATCGTCGACGAGGACCAGTTCCCAGCGCTCGTAGGTCTGCGCCCGGACGGACGCGATCGCCGCGCGCAGATGACCGGGCTCCGGTCGATGCACCGGCATGACGATGCTGACGAGCGGACCCGCCCCGCGATCGGCCACGCGCCTCCGCTCGACGCGCGTCCGGAGCACGGGAAGGTAACGTCGGGCCCAGCTGTCGTAGTCGGCGAGCGTATGGCCGGGTTCCGGCAGCAGATGGCGGACGCGTCGGCGGAGACGGGTCAGATCGGCGTGCAGGCGATCGATCCCGTCGACGACGTCGAGCGCCGCCGCCTCGCGCTGATCCGTGACGAAGCTCGTCGTGTAAGGACTGTTCTCGAGCTCGATCGATTCCGGAAGAAGAAGGAAGCGGAAGCGAAGCGGCCGTGCGACCCGGCACGAAGCCGGCGGCACGAAGCGGAAGCCGCAATTGGGATCGCACGCGAGCGCGCGACCGACATCGCCGCGGTAGCGGTCGGCACGGGCCTGGCCGATCCGCTCCTCGCCGCACAGCACCAGCAGATCGCGCCCGCCCTCGAGCGGACCGCTGCCGCGCCCGGCGGCCACCCAGCCGGTGAACTCGCCGTGCGCGACACCGTCCACCCAGGAATGCATCCGGAGCGGGTGCTCGAACGTGACCGCGATGTGCTCGACGAAGGCTCCCTTGTGGAGGGTCGCGATCCGCCGGCCGTCGCCGCCGAACTCGATCCGATGCGGTCTGCCGTCGATCAGATCGTCCGGGATCGCCCAGGAAAAGCCGACCTCCGCCGACCGGAAGCCGGCCGAGGCGACGTCGTCCCGCCGTTCGGTGCAGGCGAGCGTCGCCCGTATGGTTCCGTCGACGAGCACGCGGATCATGACCGGGCGACCGCCCGCATCGTCGTCGATCGCCCATCCCCAAAGTCCTGAGACCGTGCACGCGTCGATCGAGCACATGATCATCCGCGCAGTCTCCGGGATCGACGACGAAGACGGTTTTCCGACGATACGTCCCGAAGGACAACGTTTCATTGCGCTTCCGGTTGGTTCCGATCGGGCCTAGGCTCCGGCCGCCACCGACGGGATCCGGAACGTGCCGCGCATCGCCGCCGTCACGATGAGTTACAACGAGCCCGACTGGGCTCCGATCTGGGCGCGGCATTACGCGGCGGAGCTCGGCGCCGCGCACTGCACGATCATCGATCACGGCACGGACGACCGGTCGCTAGACGGGATCGCGGGCGTGAACGTGCTGCGCATCCCCCGCTCGCCTCAGGACGACGCGCGCCGGGCGCGCGCGGTGTCGCTGTTCTGCGCGTCCCTGCTGGAATGGTATGACGTCGTCATCCACACCGACATCGACGAGATCCTGGTCGCCGATCCCATCCGCCATGCCGGCCTCCGCGACCTGTTCGCGTCGGACGAGCGCCCGGCGATCAGCGCGATCGGGCTCGACATCGTCCAAGTGCCGTCGATCGAGCGTCCGCTCGCGCTCGCGCTTCCGGTGACCCGGCAGCGGCGATGGGTGCGGTTCGCGAGCGCGATGTGCAAGCCGGTCGCGATCCGCCGGGCGGTGGCCTGGGCACCCGGTTTTCACTGCATCGGCGAGAAGCCGGCGTTCGGCGACCTTTTCCTGTTCCATCTGCGCTACGCGGATCTGAGCCGCGGGCTGGTCCGGCTGGCCCGATCGCGCGCCCAGCCCTGGCGGGACGAGGAGGCCGGCGCGCATCAGCGGATGCCGGATGCCGCCTGGGCGGCGATGGTACACAGCATGGCGGGTCTGCCGCGCGTGCGTCCGGAACGTCTCGACCGGGACGCGCCGCCGCTGCGGCCTTGGCTCGACCGGGTCGAGCAGAGCACCGAGGCGCGCGAGGGCGAGCGCTACCGGATCGACCTTCACCTGTCCGGCGACGCGCTCTGGCGGCTCCCCGCGCGTTTCGTCGACCGCTTCTGAACGTCGGCGCCGGACTCGCGGTCCGATCGGGAGGGCTTGAACCGACCGCTCCACCTGTCGTTCCGTTCCAACGAACAGGAGAGCGTCATCCATGGACCAGATGGTCACGCCCTTGGCTTCGAGGCTCGTCGACGACTTCCGGGTCGTCCGGCGACGGACGGAAGCGCTTTCCGCCGCGCTCACCCCGGAAGACCAGACCATCCAGTCGATGGAGGATGCGAGCCCGGTCAAGTGGCACCGCGCCCACACGACATGGTTCTTCGAGCAGTTCATCCTGCGGGACCGGGTCAAGGGGTTCCGGTCGTTCGACGAGGACTTCAACTTCCTCTTCAATTCCTACTACGTGTCGCTCGGACCGCGTCATGCACGGACGATGCGGGGCATGATCACGCGACCCGGGGTCGCGGAGGTCGGCGCCTACCGGGACGCGGTCGATCAAGCGATGGAGGCCCTCATCGAGACCGCGGCGGACGATGCGCTCGCGACGCTCGTGCGGCTCGGCATTTCCCACGAGGAGCAGCACCAGGAACTGCTGCTCACCGACATCATGCACGGGCTGTCGCAGAACCCGCTGGCCTTCGAGCCCGGCCGTGCCCGACCGATCGCGGCGATCCCGGGCTGGGCCGAGCCCCCGGGACCGCGCGCGGAAGGATCGAAGCTGGTCCGCGAGGGCGTCATCGTGCCGATCGGCCATGACGGCGCGGGTTTCGCCTTCGACAACGAAGGTCCGCGCCACGGGGCGCTGCTGCAGCCGCACGCGCTCTCGACCTCGCTCGTGAGCAACGCAGATTGGCTCCGCTTCACGGAGGATGGCGGCTATCGTCGTCCCGGCCTCTGGATGAGCGACGGCTGGGCACGTTGCCAGGCGGAGGGTTGGACGGCGCCGCTCTACTGGCACGAGGGCGACGGCGTCCGAATGCAGTTCGGCCTCGGCGGACTCGCGCCGCTCGATCCCGCATGTCCCGTCCGGCACATCAGCTGGTACGAGGCGGACGCCTACGCGCGATGGGCCGGCGCGCGGCTGCCGACCGAATTCGAGCTGGAAGCCGCGGCTTCGCTGCTGCCGGACTTTCACGGGCGCGTCTGGCAGTGGTCGAACTCCGCCTACCTCCCCTACCCGGCCTATCGACCTGCGGCGGGCGCCATTGGCGAATACAACGGCAAGTTCATGATCAACCAGATGGTGCTCCGTGGTTCGTCGTTCGCGACGACGCCAGGCCATTCGCGGGCCAGCTACCGGAACTTCTTCCCGCCGGATAAGAGATGGCAGGTGACCGGGCTGCGGCTCGCGCACGATCTCTGAGCGGAGTTCGAGATGCCGGACGACTTCGGCGGTCGCGATGGCCTCGACCGGGACCGTGAACGAGCCGCCCTGGTGGGCGACATCGTCGATCGGCTGCTCGCGGCGCGCAAAACGCTGCCCGCGAAGCTCTTCTACGACGAGGAAGGATGCCGGCTCTTCGGCCGGATCACCATGCTTCCGGAATACTACCCGACCCGGACGGAGCTTCTCCTGCTCGATCGCCACGCGGCCGAAATATCAGCGAGGGCCAGACCCGGTTCCGCTCTCGTCGAATACGGCGCGAGTGACGAGACGAAGGCGTCGTTCCTGCTCGAAACGGAGCGCTTCGCGGTCTACGTGCCGATCGACATCGCCCCCGAAGCGCTCGGCGCGATCGAGATGCGCCTTTCGCAGTCTCGGCCGACTCTGGAGGTCCGTCCGGTCTGCGCCGACTTCACCCAGCCCTTTCGCCTGCCCGATCTCGGAACCGCCGAGCGCTTCGGCTTCTTCCCGGGATCGACGATCGGCAACATGGACACGTGCGAGGCCGGCGTGTTCCTTCGGACCGCACGCGAGACCCTCGGCCCCGACGCGCGCTTCGTCATCGGCACGGATCTCCGGAAGGACGAACGCATGCTGGTCGCGGCATACGACGATGCCGCCGGCGTCACGGCCTCGTTCAACCGCAACATGCTCGTCCACGTGAACAGGATCGCAGGCGGCAATTTCGATCCCGAGCGGTTCGCACACCGTGCCGTCTGGAACGCGGCGGAAGGGCGGATCGAGATGCATCTGGAAAGCCGTGTCGCGCAGACCGTTCGCGTCGGTGGCCAGCCGGTTCCGTTTGCCGCCGGCGAGACCATCCACACCGAAAACAGCTACAAATACACACTCGAGGGCTTTGCTGGACTCGCGGCCAGGTCCGGCTGGCGGGTCGCCGACTGCTGGACCGACGAGCGCCGGCTCTTCGGCGTTCATCTTCTCGAGGCTGCAGGATGATGAAACAAAAGGCGCAAGTTGTGGTCGGCCTCGTCGTCACCGCCGCCATATGGACGGCGGTGACCGCGGTCGCCGAACCGGGACCAAGCCGCACGTTGCCGCGCCCGAGCACGAACCACCGCATGCGCGTCGTGCATCCGCGGGCGGACGTCGATCCGGGCATGCCGGTGGTCGACCCCGACGTGCACACCCGATCGCGGATCATCCGCCCGAACGGCCGGTCGGGCACCACAGGCACAACCGTGGCCCCAAAATAGCGGTGAACGCGTCGGGCAAGACCCGACCGCGCTATCCCTTCTTGCCGCTCGACTTCCGCTTCGCCTTCGTCATGGGCGTCTGCGACTTCTCGCCCTGATCGGCGAAGCGATCGGGGAACTCGCCGAGATTCTCCTGAATCGACGCTTCCTCGACGATCTCCTGGTGCAGCGGATCCGCACCTTGCGCCGCAGCCGGATTGGGCTCGAGGCCGGCCGGACCCGCGAGCCGCATGAAGACGAGCTCGCGAGCCCGCTCCCAATATTCGGCATCGTGGCCCTGAAGCTCGCCGTCGGCTTTCCACAGATGATAGGCCTCTTCGCGGATCAGGCGGTCGAGATCCGGGTCGGAGTCGTCCAGAGGATTGAAAGGCTTGGACATGATGGGTTCTCCTGTTCTGGGATAACGACGCGGACGCCTCGGGGTTTGAGCCCGCTCCTTGCCGCCCCATCTGGTTGACCATCATCGGCCAAAAGGGAGATTGGACATGGCGGGAGACCGGAGCGCGATCGCGGTGCTGGGGGGCGGATGCTTCTGGTGCCTGGAGGCCGTCTATGAGGAGCTGAACGGCGTTCGCGCAGTGAAGTCCGGTTACGCGGGCGGCCATGTGGCGGGCCCGAACTACGGGCAGGTCTGCACCGGCACGACCGGTCATGCCGAGGTCGTACGCGTCGCGTACGATCCGGACACGTTGTCCTACGAGGATCTGCTTCGCGTCTTCTTCACGATCCACGACCCGACGACGAAGGACCGCCAGGGCAACGACGTGGGCACGCAGTACCGCTCGGTGATCTTCGTGTCCGACGACGAGGAGCGTCGTCGCGCCGAAGCAATACGGGACGAAATCGCATCTGCCGGGCTGTGGCAGGGCGCGATCGTGACCGAGATCGTCGCGAACACGACGTTCTATCCCGCCGAGCCGGAGCACGATCATTACTTCGCGCGGAACCCGGGCGCCGGATACTGCCGCGTGGTCGTCGAGCCGAAGGTGGTCAAGTTCCGGCGCGCGTTCTCGGAACGGTTGAAGAAGACGGCGGCGTGATCGTGGCAGGCGCCGCATTCCCGGATGCGGCCCCGACCACCGATCCCTTCTCCGCGCGGAGTTGGTCCAGCGTCTCGAGGCAGGTTCGGACGATCGGGGCGCAGTAGGAACTCGGCGCCGCGGTGCCGTTCTTCTCTCCGGAGTACAGGATGCGATCGCTGACCTGATTGTCGAGGCGGATTGTCATCCGGCAGTTGCCGCCATTGGAGAACGAGGGTCCCTGAACGATCGGCAGCGACCAGCTTGTGTTCGCGGACGAGTTGAACTCGTAGGTGAGAATGTCGGTGGTTCCGAAGGAGGAGTGCTGATCGGGCGAACCGAGACAGGTCTCGAGGTCCGCTTCGCCGATCCCGATCAATCGTGTCTGGGCGCTTCGTGCAATTCGGGAGTCGTGGATCGCGCAGGCGGACAGCAGTATTGTAAGCGGCAGGATGCCGAAGGGCGTCGCAGGCTTCAATCGGTATCCTCCAACAGGAACTGGTCGGCTTCCTCGTCGTAATCGAACAGTTCCGCGTATCGGCCCCATCCGATGACGGCGGACAAGGTTTCGCGGGCGTATTCGGGCGACATGTGATCCTCGAGCTCGTCGCGGAATCGCTCCGCGCGTGCCCGATGATTCCAGCGCTCGTCAAGAACCTGCCGGATTGATCGGACGAGCGGGACCTGTTCGCGAAGCGCCACCGCGAAATGCCGCTTGCGCTCCTCGGTGTCGGCGTGGACGAACCTCGAACCGCCTTCGGTCAGTCGGACATCGCCTTCCTCGAGTTCGGCGAAACGCAGGAGCTGCATCATCTCGCAGAGCGGCAGCAACTCGTCGAGCTCGAGCTGCAGCTCCGCCGACAATCGGGGCAGGTCCGCACGGCCGCCATAGGGGTCTGCCGCGATCGTTTCCATGAGACCGGCCATCAAGTTCGCCGGTACTGGGTGGAGCGCGCTCGCGACCGGAGGCATGACACCGGACGCCGGTCGCGAGCCGGGCGCCGGAACCGACGTCGCCCGGCGCGTCATCAGCGCGTAGATGTCGTCGACGAAGGCGCGGAACATCGGGTCGTGACGGTTCCTCGGATGCGAGAACGGCACCGCGAGCTCGCTCGCGACGCGACCGGGATTGGACGAGAAGACGAGGATGCGATCGCACATGAGCACGGCCTCCTCGATGTTGTGGGTCACGATCAGGATGGACCGGACGGGCAGCTTCCCTTCCGTCCAGAGATCGATGAGGTCGGTGCGGAGGTTCTCGGCCGTCAAGACGTCGAGCGCACTGAACGGCTCGTCCATCAGAAGAAGATCGGGATGCACGACGAGCGCGCGCGCGAGCCCGACGCGCTGCCGCATGCCGCCGGAGAGTTCCTTCGGGTAGGCGTTCTCGTAACCGCCGAGGCCGATCAGGTCGATCGCCTGTTCGGCCAGGGCGTCGCGCTCGGCACGCCTGACACCCTTCGCCTCGAGCCCTAGTTCGACGTTCTCCTGCACGGTCAGCCACGGAAAGAGCGCGAAGCTCTGGAACACCATGGCGACGCCGTCGGCCGGGCCTTCGAGCTTTTCGCCCCGCCATTCGACGACGCCCGCGGTCGGACGGAGCAGCCCCGAGACGATCCTGAGGAGCGTCGACTTGCCGGAGCCCGAACGTCCGAGCAGGCCGACGATCTCGCCGGAGTTCAATCTGAGGTCGACATCGTCGAGAACGACGAGGTCGGCGCTGCTTTCCTTCGTGTAGGCCTGCCGGCAGCCCGAAACCTGGACCAGCGGCTTGGCCTTCGCGTCTCCCGCGCGGATCGTGGGGTTCATCGTCCGACCGTCCTCAGGCCAAGGTCATGCGTCGGCTCGAATACTCGTAGAGCGGCCGCCAGAACAGGCGATTGAAGGCGAGGACGAACGCACTCATCACCACGGTGCCGAGCACGACCTCGAGCGTGTTGCCTCGCGCGGTCGCGTCGGCGATGTAGGCGCCGAGGCCGGCCGCGTGCAGCGTGGTGTCGCCCCAGGTCACCACCTCGGCCACGATCGCGGCGTTCCACGAGCCGCCCGACGCGGTGATCGCGCCGGTCACGAAATACGGCATGATCGCGGGAAGCGCGACGCGGCGCCACCAGAGCCAGCCGCCGACGCGGAAGTTTCGCGATACTTCCAGCAGATCGCCCGGAACAGCCGCGGCGCCCGCGATGACGTTGAACAGGATGTACCATTGCGTTCCGAGCACCATGAGCGGCGTCAGCCAGATGCTCGCGTTGAGATGCCCGCGCACGATCGCGATCGCGAAGATCGGGTAGAGGAGGTTGGCGGGAAACGCCGCCAAGAACTGCGCGACGGGCTGCACGCGACGTGACCAGACCGGGCTGAGGCCGATCATGACGCCCACCGGTACCCAGATCAGGGATGCGACGATCATCATGACAACGACGCGGATCAGCGTGTAACAACCGAGCACCACGACGTGCAGCACCTGCGGGACGGTGAGCACACGGGACACCGCGACGCCGAGCCAGCCGAGAGCCACGAGTGCGCACAGGGCCACCAGACCGATGCCGATCGCGTCGACCGTGCGGGACGGCTTCGCCCCCAGGCTCCGCGCGCCGCCGTGTGAGCCGACCGGCAGGCCGCCGATCCGCGTCAGAACGCCGCTCAACAGCTCCGCGAAACGCCGCAACAGCTCGGTACGGCGAAGAAGCGCGAGCACCCACGGGTCGGCGGGCGTCGCGCCCGGCGTCATCTCGTAGCGGAACTTCAGCGACCAGGCCACGAGAGGGCGGAACAGGAGCTGGTCGTAAAGCAGGATCACGAGCGCCATCGTCAGGATGGCGTAGACGATGGCGGTCACGTCATGACGCGCGAGCGCCAGTGCCACGTAGGAGCCGACGCCCGGGAGCGTCCAAGTCGTGCTGCCCACCGTCACCGCTTCCGCGGCAACGATCATGAACCAGCCGCCCGACATGGACATCAGCGTGTTCCAGACGAGGCCCGGCGTCGCGAATGGCACTTCGAGGCGCCAGAAGCGCTGCCAGGATGAAAGCCGGAACTGGCGCGAAGCCTCGTCGAGATCGGCGGGGATCGTGCGCAGCGATTGATACATGGAGAATGCCATGTTCCAGGCCTGGCTCGTGAAGATCACGAAGATGCAGGCGAACTCCGCGCCGAGCACGCGGCCGGGGAACAGCCCGAGAAAGAAGGTCGTGGTGAACGTCAGGAACGACAGGATCGGAACGGACTGGAGGATATCGAGGATCGGCACGAGCACGAGGCCGGCGCGCCTGCTCTTCGCGGCCCAGACCGCGTAGGTGAAGGTGAACAGCAGCGAGCACGCGAGGGCGGCGAACATCCGCAGCGTGGTGCGGAGCGCGTAGCCCGGCAGGTACGACGGATCGAGATGGATCGGCGATCCCTGAACGGTCGCGATCGGCGCGAACGTGTGCCGCGCCGCGCCGGCGAAGACGAAGGCGACCGCGGCCATGACGACGATGACGGCGACATCGATCAGGCGTGGACTGCCAGCGACACGACGCACGGACGCGACGAGGGGCAGCCGTTCCGGATCGCGGGTCGTGTCCGACATCGGGCCTCCCGGCGGGATGGTGGCGGCGCGCGACCACGCGGATCGGGCGTCGGGCCTTTAGCGGATCGAGGCAGACGTGTCACGCCGGGTCGCGGCGGAAGCCCGTGCTGCCAAATCCTCCCGTTCCGCGCTCGGTGTCGTCGAGCGTTTCCGTTTCGTCCCATACGGCGCGAAGCACCGGCGAAAGCACCGCCTGCGCGATCCGCATGCCGCGTTCGACCGTGAACGGCGCATCGCCTGCGTTCATCACGATGACCTGGATCTCGCCGCGGTAGTCCTCGTCGATCGTTCCGGGCGTGTTGGGCAGCGTGACGCCATGTCGGAGCGCGAGACCAGAGCGCGGCCGGATCTGTAGTTCGTGGCCGGGCGGGAGCGCGAGCCGAATCCCGGTCGGGACGAGCGTGCGCGCGCCGGGATCGAGCGTGACGGGGCGCCCGATCGCGGCGAAAAGATCCATCGCCGCCGCGCCGACCGTCGCGTAGGCCGGCAGCGGGAGATCGGCGCCGTGCGGCAGCCGTTCGACGCGGATGGTCGCGGTTCTCGGCGAGCGGCGGCCCGGATCGGGCTCGGAAGGAAGCCTCAAGAGCGGTTCGGGGGTTTCAGTCGGATCCACGCGACGAACCTAGTCACGGGATCGGGTGCTGTCGCTCGTTGTCACCTGTGGAACGTGGGGATACCGGGGATACAGGCCCGCTCAGGCAACGCCGATCGTGTCCGCGATGCGCGCGACGAGCCGGCGCGCGACCTCGGTCTTCGCGAGCCGCGGCCAGGATTCCACGCCCGCCGCCGTCAGGAGATGCACCTCGTTCTCGGCACCACCGAAGGTCCCGGTCCCTTCCCCCACGTCGTTGGCGACGATCCAGTCGCAGCCCTTCCGCTCGCGCTTAGCGGCGGCGGCGGCGAGGAGGTTCTCGGTCTCCGCCGCGAAACCGACAACAAGACGAGGCCGCAGCGGACCCGGAAGCGCGATCGTGCGCAGGATGTCCTCGTTCGGGACGAGCGCGAGCCGCGGCGGTTCGGCGCGGTCGATCTTGCTGATCTTGCGGTCGGCGCGCTCCGTGACGCGCCAGTCCGCGACCGCGGCGGCCATGACCGCGACCGCGACCGGAAGCGCGCGCCGGCAGGCCGCCAGCATGGCGGCTGCCGTCTCCACCTCGATCCGTTCGACTCCGGCGGGCGGCGGCAGCGCCGTCGGTCCGCTCACCAGCGTCACCGCGGCGCCCTCCGCCGCGAGCGCGGCCGCGACCGCGTAGCCCTGCCGGCCGCTACTCCGGTTGGCGATTACGCGGACCGGATCGATCGGCTCCCAGGTCGGCCCCGCGGTGACCAGCGCCCGCGTTCCGGCGAGCCGACCGGCGGACAGGATGCGCCCGATCGCGCCGAGGATGTCAGAGGGTTCGGTGAGACGGCCGACCCCCCACTCGTTGCACGCCATGGCGCCTTCCTCGGGGCCGACGAAGCAAACCCCGCGCGCGCGCAGCGTCTCGACATTCGCCACCGTCGCGGCGTGCGACCACATGCGGTGGTTCATCGCGGGAGCCACCAGCACGTCCTTGTCGGTCGCGAGCAGGAGCGTCGTCGCGAGATCGGACGCGAGACCCGCCGCCATGCGCGCGAGAAGGTCGGCCGAAGCCGGCGCGACAACCACGAGGTCGGCGCTCCGGGACAGTTCGATGTGGCCCATCTCGCTTTCCGCGGTGAGGCTCAGGAGATCGGTGTGGACCGGCTCGCCGGTCAGCGCCTGAAGGCTGAGCGGAGTCACGAAGGCGGCGCCGCCGTCGGTCAACACGGCACGAACGCCGGCGCCGGCGCGCCTGAGGAGACGGACGAGTTCGAGCGACTTGTAGGCGGCGATCCCGCCGGACACGACGAGGAGGATGCGACGCCCGGCGAGCCCGGTCACAACCGCCAGCCGGCATGGATGGCGGCGATGCCGCCCGAAAGGTTGCGAACGGTAACGCGCGCCAACCCGGCGAGGCGCATCATGTCCGCGAGCGCCTCCTGGTCGGGAAACGTCCGGATGCTCTCCGCGAGGTAGCGGTAGGAACTCTCGTCGCCGGCGACCAGGCGGCCGAGCAGCGGCAGCGCCCCGAACGACCACCGCTCGTAAAGGGGCGCGAGGGCGGCGACGGTCACGCGGGAGAACTCGAGGCAAAGGAAGCGGCCGCCCGGCTTCAGCACGCGTCTTGCCTCCGCGAGCACGCGCTCCTTCCGCGTGCAGTTGCGGAGGCCAAACGCAATCGAGACCCGCTCGACGCTGCGGTCGGCGAGCGGGATCGCCTCGGCGTCCACCTGCGCGAACATCATTTTCGCCGCTTCCTTGCGCGTCGCGGCGCGTCGGGCGGCGAGCGCCAGCATCGACGCGTTGACGTCTGTCAGCAGGGCCGGGCCGCCGCCCCGGGCGATCCAGCCGAACCCGATGTCGCCCGTGCCCGATGCGAGATCGAGCAGGGTCATGCGCGGCGACGGATCGAGCGACGCCAGGAACTCGCGCTTCCAGAGCCGGTGGATACCGAGCGACATGAGGTCGTTCATCAGGTCGTAGCGCCCCGCGACGCTGTCGAACACCTCGCGGACGAGCGCCCGCTTCTCGTGCGCCGGCACCTCGCGGTAGCCGAAGTCCGTTGTCGTTTCCGTCTGCTTGTCGGTCATCGATCGCCTCTATAGCGTCTCCGCCCCTCATGCCGGAACTCCCCGAGGTCGAGACCGTGATGCGCGGCCTCCGAACGCGCCTGGAAGGGCGGCGCATCGCGCACGCCGAGATCCGGCGGCCGGACCTCCGCTGGCCTATTCCGCCCGGCATGCGCCGCGCGCTCGAAGGGCAGCGGGTGCTCGGTTTCAGGCGCCGGGGCAAATACATCCTGATGCGCCTCGACGGCGGCATGTCGGCGCTGATCCATCTCGGCATGTCGGGACGGATGGTGGTCTCGCCCGCCGCCATCGCGACGAGCCCGGCCCCCTTGCACGAGCACGTCGTGCTGCTGACGGACGACGGCTGGCAGGTCGCGCTGACCGATCCACGCCGGTTCGGCGCGCTGGATCTCGTTCCGACCGAGGACGAAGACCGGCATCGCCTGCTCGCCGGCCTCGGACCGGAACCGCTCGAGGATGGTTTCACCGGTCCGACGCTCGAGACCTCGCTCCGTGGCAAGCGGACGCCGCTTAAGGCGGCGCTGCTCGATCAGACCGTGGTGGCCGGTCTCGGCAATATCTACGTCTGCGAGGCATTGTTCCGGGCCAGGCTTTCTCCTCGGCGGCTCGCGGGCACGATCGGCCCGGCGCGCGCGTCCCGTCTCGTCGCGTCGATCCGGACCACGTTGGCGGACGCTGTCGCCGCGGGCGGATCGAGCCTGCGCGACTACGTGCAGACGGATGGCGAACTTGGCTGGTTCCAGCACAGCTGGAAGGTCTATGGACGAGCCGGCGCCCCCTGCGAGCGCTGTCCCGGCCCCGCGACATGCCCGGGCATCACCCGCTTCACGCAGGCGGGCCGGAGCACCTTCAGCTGTCCTCGGACGCAGCGCTGAGACGTCTTGACAGCGGTCGGCGTGACGCCTAGTTCTCGCGCCCTCGCGGCGGCCCCTGGGTTCGCCCTTAAATGATCACGGATCTTCATGGCGAACACGTCCTCCGCGCGGAAGCGCATCCGGCAGACCGAACGGCGAACGGCGCGAAACGCGGCGCGAAAGTCCCGCATGCGCACCTTCATCAAGAAGGTCGAGACTGCGATTTCGGGCGGCGACAAGGATGCTGCGCAGGCCGCATTGCGTGCCGCGCAGCCTGAGTTGCAGCGCGCCGCGAACAAGGGCGTGCTTCACGCGAACACGGCGGCCCGCAAGCTGTCCCGCCTTTCCGCGCGTATCAAGGCGATCGCCGCCGCCTGAAGGCACCCCTCGTCACCGGGCCAGGAAAGGCCGCGTCGCCATTGTGCGACGCGGCCTTTTTCTTGCGGTGCAGCATCACCGTCCTGTCATGAAAGCGGCAGATTCCGATTGCCTCGGTTCGATCTTCCGCCTATCACTTGGACGTCGATCCGGCGCGTCCGGAATGAAATAACCGAGTGCCAGACTATTAAGTTGCTGATCAGTCGATCAGCATCGGCCTCACACCGATCGCAGAATTGTTGAGGAGACACGGTGTCCAGCATCGGTCGCGACGCGAAGGTGCGGGCTGTTTCCGTCGGCGGGATCGGGCGCGTATCGTCGTCCCCTGCAGATGAGTTCGCCCGGATCAAGACCAGGCTCCAGAACGAGGTCGGCGAGGTCGAATACGGCGCCTGGCTTCGCCAGATGACCCTCGGCAGCCACGACGATGACGAGATCACGCTGTTCCTGCCGACGCGTTTTCTGCGCGATTGGGTGCATAAGCAGTATGGCGATCGACTGACAGCTCTTTGGCGTCTCGAACGGCCGGAGATCCGTCGTCTCGATATCCGGGTCGCGGCCACGACCGAGAGACCGACCGCGACCGCCACGTCGGGCAGGGAGATGCCGGTCACGGCGCCCCCGTCGGTCAGGGCGGAGGCGGCCGGACGGTCGTTCGACGCGGTTTCGACCCTCGATCGAGGCACGGAGGCCGCGATCGATCCGCGGTTCACCTTCGACAGCTTCGTGGTCGGCAAGCCGAACGAGTTCGCACACGCCTGCGCCCGCCGCGTCGCGGAAGCGCCGGCGAGCCCCGGCTTCAACCCCCTGTTCCTCTACGGTGGCGTCGGGCTCGGTAAGACGCATCTGATGCACGCAATCGGGCTCGAACTTCGTCGTCGCGGCAACGTGTCGGTCGCCTACATGTCGGCCGAGAAGTTCATGTACCGCTTCATCTCGGCGATCCGCAGCCAGTCGACGATCGAGTTCAAGGAGCAGCTGCGGTCGGTCGACGTGCTGATGGTGGACGATCTTCAGTTCCTCATCGGCAAGGACAACACGCAGGAGGAGTTCTTCCACACGTTCAACGCGCTGGTGGACGCTGGCAAACAGATCGTCGTGTCGGCGGACAAGTCTCCATCCGACCTGTCCGGGCTCGAGGACCGGCTCCGCACGCGCCTCGGCTGCGGCATGGTCGCCGACATCCACGCGACGACGTTCGAGCTGCGCCTGTCCATCCTGCAGGCGAAGGCCGATCGCTCCGGGGTCGCGATCCCGCCACGCGTGCTCGACTTCCTCGCGCACAAGATCACGTCGAATGTGCGCGAACTCGAAGGTGCGCTCAATCGGCTGATCGCGCACGCGAACCTGTTCGGGCGACCGGTCGATTTCGACAGCACGCAGGACGTGCTGCACGACATCCTCAAGGCTCACGAGCGACGGGTCACGATCGAGGAAATCCAGCGGAAGGTCGCGGAACACTGGAACATTCGACTGTCCGACATGTCTTCGGCGCGCCGTGCACGCGCCGTGGCGAGACCGCGTCAAGTCGCGATGTATCTCGCGAAACAGCTGACGTCGCGAAGCCTGCCGGAGATCGGCCGGAAGTTCGGCAATCGTGACCACACGACGGTGATGCACGCGGTCGGTCGAATCGCCGAGCTGATGCAGCGTGACGTGTCGTTCGCGGAAGACGTGGAGCTTCTCCGACGCATGCTCGAAAGCTGATGGTGCCGGGCGTGGGAGACGACACGCGACAGGGATGATGCGGGGCCTTCCGCCCGTCGCAGGACGCTGGCGGAGCGGATATTCGGCTGATATCGTTCGCGTCCCGGACCACACGCCGGCCGACGCCAACCTGCCCAGGGTTCAAGCACATGAAGCTCAAGGCCGACCGCGCCACCCTTCTTCGCGCGCTGGCCCACGTCCAGAGCGTCGCCGAGAAGCGAAACACGATCCCGATCCTTGCGAACGTGCTGATCGAGGTCCGTGACGGCGTCATGCGTCTGACCGCGACCGACATGGAGATCGCGGTCGAGGAGCAGATCGAGGCAAGCGCCGAGCGGGACGGACGGACCACCGCGCCGGCGGCGACCCTTTACGAGATCGTCCGCCGGCTGCCAGAGGGCGCCGTCGTGGAGTTCGATCATCCCGGCGGCGACGCCGCGCTCAAGCTTCGCGCCGGCCGCTACACGACGAGCCTCAACGTGCTCGCCGTCGAGGACTTCCCGAACATGACGGCGGGCACGCTGCCGCACGAATGGACGATCGGCGCCGACACGCTGCGGAACCTGATCGATCGGACGCGCTTCGCGATCTCGACCGAGGAAACGCGCTACTACTTGAACGGCATCTACCTGCACGTTTCCGGTGACCGGCTTCGCGCGGTGGCGACCGACGGGCATCGCCTCGCGCGCGTCGAGACCGCGCTTCCCGACGGTGCCGCCGGGATGCCGGGGGTGATCGTGCCCCGGAAGACGGTGGCCGAGCTGCGGAAGCTGCTCGACGAGGGGTCCGTCCCGCTCGGGGTCGCATTGTCGGAAACGCGGATCCGCTTCTCGATCGGCGGGATCCGCCTCACGAGCAAGCTGATCGACGGCACGTTCCCGGAATACGAGCGCGTGATCCCGAAGGAGAACGACCGAATCCTCAAGGTCGGCCGCAAAGACTTCTCGGATGCCGTGGCGCGGGTCGCCGCGATCAGCCAGGAACGGTCTCGTCCGGTGAAGCTCACGATGACGGAGAACCTCCTCGTCCTGACCGCGACGAGCCCCGACCAGGGGATTGCGGTCGAGGAGCTCGATGAGGGTCGCGCCGCCTACGAGGCCGAACCGCTCGAGATCGGCTTCCAGGCCCGGTATCTCAGCGACATCACCGATCAGATCCGGGAGCGAGTGGAGTTCCGCTTCTCGGACGGCTCCGCCCCCACCGTCGTGCAGGACGTCGAGGACGACAGCGCGCTCTACGTGCTGATGCCGATGCGCGTGTAGGCGCGTCCTACCCGGCCGCGCAGCGACTGTCCCTCAGGCGCCGAAGCGAAGCGACGCCTCGCGCATCACGAGGACGCCAAGCAGGACGATCAGGACGACCAGGGTGAGGACCCAGCGCAGGCCGAGGTAGGAGGGTGGCACGGCGCCGATCCGGCTCCCGCGCTGCTCGGCCGCAAGCACGAGGGCGAAGCCGAGCGCGAGCAGCGCGAGCGCACCGAGCGGCGCTGCGGCCGGTCCTGCGAGGAGAAGCGAAAGGAAGGCCGCAAGCGCGGGCAGGACGCCGCCGGCGAGCTGGGCGGTCTCGGCGCGTCGGCCTGCCGGGACCGGGACGGCGGACGCTCCTGCCAGCGCGAAGCCCCAGTGGACGGCGCCGAGAAAGGACAGGATCGCACCCGCGTACGCGATCAGAGCGAACAACGCACGATCCGGCGGCAGGGCGGAGAGCACGACGCGCGGCCCGTGGACGGCGAGGGCGGCATAGCCACAGACGAGGAACGGGACGAGGCCGCCGAGCCCGAGCAGGATGGCGAGGGTCGGCAGGCGTCGGGACATCGGTTCCTCCGTTGACGACGAGCCGCTCCGGTCACCACGTTCGATACCGGCCGGGTCTCGCCCCAGCCAAGCGCAGGACGGATCGGAATGTTGCTTCGAAAACCCGGGCAGATCGCCGCCTTCCTCGCCATCCTCACGTCGGTCGGCCCGATCTCCACCGACATGTACCTGCCCGCCTTTCCCGCCATGCGGGCCGCGCTTGGCGGCGGAATGGGTTCGAGCCAGCTGACGCTCGCATCGTGGTTCTTCGGCCTCGCGATCGGTCAGGTGACGTTCGGACCGCTGTCGGACCATCTCGGCCGCCGGCGGCCGTTGCTGATCGGAACGCTGCTCTACGCGATGGCCTCGGCCGGATGCGCGATCGCGAGCGACATGACCACGCTTTGCCTGTTCCGCATCATCGCCGCGTTCGGCGGCTCGGCGAGCCTCGTGATCCCGCGCGCGATCATCCGCGATCTTGTCCGGGACAACCTCGGCGCGGCCCGGCTCTTGTCGCGTCTCGTGCTTGTGATGGGCGTCGTGCCGGTGCTCGCGCCGACGCTCGGCAGCTTGATTTCGACGACCTGGGGATGGCGGGCGATCTTCTGGGCCGCAGCACTCTACGGGATCGGCTGCACGGTCGCGATCTGGGCACGGCTTCCGGACACGCTGCCCCGCGGCTTCCGGATCCGGCAACGCGTGGCCGCCGTCGTCATCGGCTATCTGACGATCGGGCAGGAGCGGACGTTCCTCACCCACGCTCTCGAGGGTTCGTTCGCGACCTTCAGCCTGTTCGCCTTCCTCGGGGGTGCGCCTGTTGTCTTCGAGATGGGGAACGGGATGAGCCCGTTCCGGTTCGGCCTCCTGTTCGTCCTGAACGCGAGCGGCTACGTCCTCGGCGCACAGGGGAACGCACGGCTGATGCCGCGCTTCGGGCCGGACCGGCTGCTGACCGCGAGCTGCTGGGCGCTGTTCGCCGCGACGCTTCTCCTGTTCGCATCCGCGGTGACCGGCTTGCATGTTTGGGGCATCATCGTTCCGCTGGTGCTCGTCATGACCGCACTCGGCTTCGTGCTGCCCGGCGCGGCCGTCGGCTCCATCCTGCCGCACGCCGCGCGGGCCGGCAGCGCTTCCGCCCTTTACGGAACGATGGTCTTCTTCATCGGCGCAGGCGGAACGATCGCGGTCGGTTTCGAGAGCGACGGATCCCCGCTCGCGATGGCGATCCTGATGGTGACGGGGAGCGGAGCGGCCGTCGCTGTCGATCGTCTGCGTCCGCGACCGGCCCGGCTGACCCGACCGATTGCGTCCGCGGCACGAGCCGTCCGTTAGCGTCGGCGCGCCGGCTCCGCCGAACGCCGCGCGTGACGGGCGCGGGCCGGTCGCGGCGACCGGACGTCTCCGGTTGAGATCGCGCGATCGCTCGGGCCGGAACACGGACGAGCCGCCGAGATCGACGGTCTGTCGCGGAACCGGGCGACGGACGGCACCTGGGCTTTTCCCGCACCCCGCCGGCGGCTGACGGCAATCAACGGCAGCCATCCGCGGCTTCGTGGACGATCCGCATCGAGGGACCATGTCCTGTCGAACGATTGTTTTGGGGTGATACGGATGCGCGCGCGGCGTTTTGCATCCGGCGAACGGGGCGCACCGGTCATCCTGCTGCCGCGACTGGAGGAGACCTCCGGACCGCTGACGTCGCCGGCGCGCCGCTTCGAAAGGACCTTTCATGATCTTTGATGTCGCGATTGTCGGCGCCGGACCGGCGGGCCTCGCGCTCGCGATCGGCCTCAAGGGGGCCGGGCTCCGCATCGCCTTGGTCGAACGGCGTGACGAAGCGGCGATCCGGGAACCGAATGACGACGGGCGCGAGATCGCGCTGACGCACCACTCGGTTTCTCTTCTCCAGCGTCTCGGCAGCTGGGACCGGGTCCCGCCCGCGGTCGTCGCGCCGCTCCGGCAGGCGCGTGTCCAGAATGGTCCCTCCCCTTACGCGTTGCAGCTCGATCCGGCCTTCGCCTCGCATCCGGATGGCCGTCCGCTCGGTCGGTTCGTACCGAACAGCGAGATCAGGCGCGCGCTGCACGCCACGGCCTGGCACGACGACCCGCCGACGCTGCTCGCCGGCACCGCGGTCGAAAGCGTCTCGCAAGCGTCCGGCGGAACGACGGTGCTTGGCCTTGCGGATGGGCGATCGGTCGCGGCGAGGCTCGTGGTCGCCGCCGACAGTCGCCTGTCGCCGACGCGGGTCAAGGCCGGGATTGGCGCCCGTGTGTCACGCTACGGACAGACGATGATCGTCTGCCGCATGCGTCACGAGCGCCCGCACGAGGGCGTCAGCACCGCTTGGTTCGACTACGGACGGCAATTGTCGATCCTGCCTCTGCGCGGCGATCGATGCTCGGTCGTTCTGGCAATGCCCGAGGGCGAAGCGGCCGCGCTGCTCGCATGCGACGACGACGCCTTCTCCGTAAACGTGACCACGTTGTTCCGGTCGTGTCTCGGCGCCATGTCGACCGAAGGCGAGCGGCATTCGACGGCGGTCGTGACCGCCTATGCGGACCGTTTTGTCGGGACGCGTTTCGCCCTCGCGGGAGACGCGGCCGTCGGGATGCACCCGGTCACCGCGCAAGGGTTCAACCTCGGTCTCCTCGGCGCCGACACGCTGGCCGGTCTTGTCCGGGGCGCCGCGCGCGGCGGTCGCGACGTCGGCGGCGCCGTTCTGCTCGGCCGCTACGAGCGCGCGCATCGGAGCGCGACCTGGCTCGCCTACCAGGCGACGACGGCGATCGTCCGGCTGTACGGCACGGATGCGCTTCCGGCCCGGATGATGCGCGATGCGGGCCTTCGGCTCGGCAATACCGTGCCGCTGCTGCGACGGACCCTGCTCACGAAGATGATGGAGGTTTGAACGCGGCCGCACCCGCGACATCGTCGCCGGCAAACGCTGGGATCCTGCCTCCGCAGAGATCATGCGGCTGTGTCAGAGTGCCACCCGAACTGCCATCGAGACTGCCACTGGGGCAACCTGACGCGAGGCATTGCACCGCCACGAACGTGGCGGGCACGAGCCGAGCCGCACCGAACCGGCACGACCGTTGCTCGGCACCCTGCTGTTCAGCCGCACGCCAAGCCCTCCGCTGACGATCATTGCGGGCGGAATGCTTTCCAGTCGTCGGCGTCGCCGTCTCGCGGTGTCCACCGGCGCTCTGGCGGTTCGCTTCTCTTCGGAAAGAAGACGCGTGAGCGTCGGCTCTACGATCAGGTGGTCGAGCAACGTTCGGCGGCCTGACGCGCCGGTGCCGCTCTCAGACGTCGAGCCGCTCCACCGTCGCCTGATCCTCGATCCCGTCAAAATACTTCCCGAGAGCCTCGCGGAAGACCGTCGCGTCGGGATCCGCCCGCGCGAAGAGCGTCATCGACGAGCGGAACTTTAGGTCGTCCGGCCAGCCGAGGATCTGTCCGATCGGTCGATCGGGAACGGCGTTGACGTGCCGCGTGCAGTCGATCAGCCGTGCGCCGAGGCGGTCGTGCGCGAGGTAGGCCCGCGCCTCGGCAAGTGATTTGATCGCATAGTGTGTCGCGGTCGGACTCGATCCGAGACCCCGGATCTGCGGAAACACGAACCACATCCAATGCGTCCGCTTCCGCCCGGCCCGAAGTTCGTTCAGCACCGTTGCGATCACCGTTTCCTGCGCGTCCACGAAGCGGCGGAGATCGAAGGGATCCATGGTCGTCATCGATGATCTACGACGTTCGGCCAGTGCGGTTCCGATCCTGGTCGGATGCGGTCGTCGGCACCGCCCGCGCCGGTCACCATGGGAGTGATGCCGGTGCCAGCGTCCGGCGCGGGATCGGGGCGCGGAGGGTGAGACGGGTGATCGCGATCTCCGGGATCGTCTGCGCGCTGGCAGGCCTGCTCTTCCTCGGCCGGGGCAGCGGGTACTTTCCTTACCCCCAATCGAGCTTCATGCTGTCGGATCCGGCTTGGGCGCGGCGTGGCGTCTCGTTGATCACGCTCGGCGTCGCGGCGCTGATCGTCTCGCGCTCGCTTCCCGGCCGTTAACCGTCACCGCCGCGAGCGCCCACGCACCGACGTCAGATCGACAGGCCGGCTTCCGTCGTCAGCACGCATCCGTCGATCCTCCAGCCACCCGCTTCGCGCTCCATGGTGTAGAGCGCCATGTCGCGTCCCCCGCCGGGTGCCACGACACCCACCGGCTGAATCGTCGCGCCCCGGACGCGCACGACCGGTCCGAAGTTCACGTGGCCTGCCCTGTAAACCGCGGGATAGGCGGAAGCGACCATCGCGAGGAAGTCCGCCGGCGAGCCGAACTCCGCCTCGATGCGGGACGACGCCAAGCGGTAGGCCGCCTCGGCGTCGTCCCGGCGGAAGGCGTCGATCTGGGCCGTGATCACCCCGCTTATCGCTGTGGCGTCGGCCTTCGAGACGGCATCGCCCGCGGGTGCCGCCCCGCCGATCGCGAGGACCGCCGCGCAGAACGCCGCCGCCACACCGCCTTTCGGCAAGCAGAAGAGGAACGGCCGCATCGTCGATGTCTCCCGTTTTTGCTCGACACACGCCCGAGGAGTGGCGCCCGGGCCGACGCGTTCCGCCGACACGGAAGACCTCGGGCCGACGATCCGTCCGGCAAGAGGGCCGTCGGCGATCGCGACCCGCCCCTGATGCACCCCGAACCTCCGTGCTAACCGTGCAGCAAGCCTGCGGCCCGATCCGGGCGCGACCCGGACGATCCGACAGAGATAGAGCGGGGGAGAAGCGCATTGAGCGAAACGAGCCTGGATCGGATCGACACGGACATACCGGCGCGGCTCGACCGTCTTCCTTGGAGCCGGTTCCACGCGGGCGTCATCGCGGCTCTCGGAGTGACCTGGATCCTCGACGGGCTCGAAGTCACCATCGTGGGCTCGATCGGCCCGGCCCTGCAGAACCCGCGGGCTCTCGCGCTCAGCCCGTCCGACATCGGCGCGGCGGCTTCGGCCTATGTCGGCGGCGCCGTGGTCGGCGCGCTGTTCTTCGGATGGCTGACCGACAAGATCGGACGCCGGGCGATCTTCGCCGTCACGCTCGGGGTCTACGTGCTGGGCGTGCTCGGCTCCGCGTGCTCGGTCGGCATGCTCACGTTCGCGGCCTCGCGCGTGCTGACCGGGCTCGGGATCGGCGGCGAGTACGCCGCGATCAACTCCGCCGTCGACGAGATGACGCCCGCCGCCATGCGCGGACGCGTCAACCTCGCGGTGAACGCGAGCTATTGGGCGGGCGCAGGTCTCGGTGCCGTCGCGTCGCTGTTCCTCACCGGTCATCGCGCGGTCCTTGGACCCTGGGGATGGCGCCTCGGCTTCGGGATCGGCGGACTTCTCGGTCTTCCGGTGATCTGGCTGCGTCGGTTCGTTCCGGAGAGCCCTCGCTGGCTCGTCACGCACGGCTATCGCGCCGAAGCCGAAGCGGCGACGCAATTGATCGAGCGCGAGGTCGAGGCGTGCGGGTTCGATCTGCCGCCTGCCAAGGGAACGCTGTCGATCCGGCCGAGACGCACCTTCGGCCTTGGCGTCGTGTTCCACGCGATGTTCGTGACCCATCGCCGGCGAAGCCTGCTGGTGTTCATCCTGATGCTCAGTCAGGCCTTCCTGTTCAACGCGATCTTCTTCACCTACGGCCTTGTCCTGACGAAATTCTACGCCGTGAGCCCGGACGAAATCGGAATGCACATCCTCCCGCTCGCGGCGTGCAACCTCCTCGGCCCGTTCCTGCTCGGGCCGCTGTTCGATACGCTCGGGCGCCGTCGCATGATCGGCGGCACCTTCGGCGCCGCCGCGATGCTCCTGGTATTGACCGCGATCCTGTTCGGGTTTGGCTTGCTGAATGCGCTGACGCAAACGCTGCTCTGGATGGCGATCTTCTTCGTCGCATCCTCGGCAGCCTGCGGTGCCTATCTCACGGCGAGCGAAATCTTCCCGCTGGAAACCCGCGCTCTCGCCATCGCGGTCTTCTATGCGATCGGGACGGCTGCTGGTGGCTTCGTCGCCCCATGGCTGCTCGGTGCGCTCATCGGCACCGGTGACCCTTGGTCGGTCGCAGTCGGCTACCTGGTGGCGGCCGTGCTGATGGGCTGCGGATCGATTGCCGAGTTCGCGATCGGGATCGATGCGGAGGGCAAGTCGCTCGAAAGCGTGGCGGAGGTCCTGTCCGCGTGAGGCGGAAAGGACGCTTCACCAACCGAGGCGGCATCCGACGGTGGCGCTTGAGATGCGCCACCGGCTGGCGGGAGCGAGCAACCGCCGCGATGTGTCTTCGGAGCGCAACGGCGGAGGGGATGTCCTTCACCGAGCAGCCAACGCCGTGGGGCGGCTGGAGACCGTCAACGGTGATCCATTCGAGCGGCGGATGAGCGATCGGCTCGGGGCGGGGCGGCAGGTGAAAGCGTAGGCGCTCAGAGTGAGCCTGGATCACGAAAGCCCGGCCACGCCAGATCGGGCTCGAAAGCCCGTCCACCGGTCAAGCGTTGCCATGACTTAGAAAGCTAGGTGGGTCATGACCTTCGACATATCGAAAATCTTTATGGCCGTCGGCCCAGCCGCTTCGATTATTTTCGCCGCCTGGATCTTCATGGGTTACCTGCAGGCTCGCTCGGACGCCGCCGTCGGTCGATACCACGCGATGATCGGCACATATCGCGACGGTGACATGTCCGAGGAAAGACGGAGCAACGTTCGAGACCAGGTACTAGTCTATAAGCGTCGCTGCGAACTGATGAATATCGCGAACATGGTTGGCATCTTCGCGGCAATCCTTCTGATCTTCACTCTGATCGCCGGAGAGATTTCTATCATCGTGCCGACATTCGGTTTCCTGCAGATCGTGAGCGCAGTGTCGGCACTTCTCGGGTTTACGCTGGTGATTGTAGCGGCAGTATTCGTGCTTGCAGAGAGCTCGATTATCCACCGGCAATTGGATACTGAGCTACTTGATGTTGCCGACCTTGCAAGGAGCACAGGTCAGCAATCGGGCGACGTCACCGGATCGCGCCGCAGTGGCAGTGGCAGCATCGGTCGATTGTAGAGAAATCCCGCCGCGAACGCCGCTGCGCCAGCGTTCATGGGGAGTAGCGATCATGAAGACCCAGACCGAGACCGCCCGTGTAAGCCCGCACGAGTAAGGATCGCCGGAGAGCCGCGAGTTCAGCTAATTTGGGGCGGGATAGAAGACGACCGGATCGCGGATCCCGTTCTCGTTGATCACGACAACCAGTCTACCGGCTCCACAAATCCGCGCAGCTCCCACCAGTGCGCGCGGTGGATCCCGATACCGCCGCCTCACGAAACAGGCAGGAGACGTGGAACCTGGTATGCCGGCGCTGGCCGTTGTACCCGGTTCGTTCCCAAGCCCGCGAGATACGGGCGCCATTGCGCGCAACGCTTCTGTCCGTGATCCGGCTCACGAAGCCACTCGCCGCCGTGTCGGAATCGGAAAATCCGGGATCTCGCCGCAGGATCACGCCAGCCCTCCCATAGCCCCGCCGTTGAGAGCGGCACGTCGTCGAAGCGGACGAAGGCCCACGGCTGCTTCGCGATCGCGATTGTCTTTCAGGAACGTTCTTCCCGAAAGGTCGAGCACCGGGGTCGGGGTGATCGCTCGTCCTTTGATCTCCGGGCGCCGAGCTCTGGGAAACGCACTCGGTGGATCGGCGATGCGATGGAGCCGGGACATGGCGCGCTGTCGGAGACCGGCTCCCCCAATCGACGCGATTCCACGTCGCTTTACAGTAGTCCGCAGCATGATACGATGCGGCGTCGTGCGGGTGTCGGTTGAGGAGGTGGACGAATGTCGATGACGGTTTGGCGCCTGGATCACGCGCGGTGAAGAAGCGGATCATCCTCAACGCGTTCGACATGACCTGCGTGTCGCACCAGGCGGCAGGTACGTGGCGGCATCCCGAGAGCCGGGCGTGGGATTACAACACGCTCGAATACTGGACAGGGATGGCGCGCGAACTCGAGCGCGGGTTCTTCGACTGCCTGTTCATCGCGGACGTGGTCGGAGTCTACGACGTCTATCGCGGGTCGGCCGAAGCGGCGCTCGTCGACGCTGCCCAGGTGCCGGTCAACGATCCCTTTGGGGCGATCTCGGCCATGGCCGCCGTGACCACGGACGTGTGCTTCGGGATCACCGCTGCCGTCACCTTCGAGCAGCCTTATATCCTCGCGCGACGATTGTCGACGCTCGACCATCTCACGCGCGGCCGAGTTGCCTGGAACGTCGTGTCATCGTACCTGAACAGCGCCGCGCTGAACATCGGCCTCGACCGGCAGATGGCCCACGACGAGCGCTACGACATGGCCGACGAGTACATGGAGGTCGTTTACAAGCTCTGGGAAGGATCGTGGGAGGACGGCGCAGTCCGGCGCGACAAGCGGGCGGGCGTCTTCACCGATGCGAGCCTCGTGCATCCGATCCGTCACGAAGGACGCTACTTCAAGGTTCCAGGCTTCCATCTCTGCGAACCCTCGCCGCAGCGAACCCCTGTCATCTTCCAGGCCGGCGCCTCCGGCCGCGGTCGCCGCTTCGCCGCTCGCCACGCGGAAGGGATGTTCATCCTCGCGACCAGCGTCGCACAGGCACGCACCATGACGGCCGACATTCGGTCGCAGGCGGAGCGGCAGGGGCGTCCAGGATCGTCGGTGAGGATCTTCACACTGCTGACGGTGATCACCGGAGAAACCGACGAGGCCGCCGAACGAAAGTATGAGGACTATCTGTCCTACGCGAGCGCTGAGGGGATGCTCGCCCTCTATGGCGGTTGGACGGGAATCGACTTCGGTAAGATCGATCCGGCAGAGCCTCTTCGCGCGCTTGAGAACGACAGCCTGCGGACCACTCTCGAGTCCTTGGTCGGCGGCGAGCATGGCCGCGCCTGGTCGGTTCGTGACGTCGTGCGCGAGCGCAGCATCGGTGGCCTCGGTCCCGTGCTCGTCGGGGGTCCGCGCAAGGTCGCCGACGCGCTCGAACAATGGGTCGATGAAGGCGGGATCGACGGGTTCAACCTCGCTTACGCCGTGACACCTGCCACGGTCACCGACTTCATCGATCACGTCCTTCCCGAATTGCAAAGGCGCGGTCGCGCCCAGACGTCCTACGCACCTGGAACGTTCCGGCAGAAGCTGACCGGGGCGCCTGACGGACGCGCCGACGCGAGCCATCCCGCCGCGTCGTTCCGCGGCGCCTATGCGGGCCGCGAGAGCGTCGCCGATGCTACCAGGCCGTCGAACTTCTCCGCGTCGGCGGTGCCCTGACGGTCCGCGACGACGTCACGATCAACCCGCGTCCGCGAAGTGTGGTGGACCAGCCTCAGCAGCGCTTCGCGTCCCGGTGAGAGATGGGTCCGGACACGAGCGCCGCTTGAACCGCCGCGTTCGGGGAGGATCTCGCGGACGCGCTCCGAAGGGAACGTCGAAGCGAAGCGGTCGCACGTGACGGGAAGTGACCATAGATCGTACCAAGGCGCTGGGTTCCCGGCGTAAGGATCGCGCCGGCAACATCACCAGCAGCGATGAGCGGCACCTCGTCGTCTTCTGTCTCCGCTGACCCGCGCCGCTCGGGATCGTGTCGGTTTTCGGCGCAACGAGGCTGAAGAGAGCTACCGCACGATCCTTCGGGCCGGCTGGCAGGGCCACGCTCTGCCGATCCGAACGCACAAACAAGGCGAGGCCTTCGAACATAGGAGCATCCCGATGGCCGCTTGAGTTACGGCCTTGGGACTACTGTTAAGTCAGGAGAGCGCCACTCGTGGGTGGACGCAAAGGCATGAAAGAGACGACCAAAGCCGAAGCCCTCGAGGAGCATCAAGCAGCTCGCCGCGTATTACGTCGGCGCGCACCGTGAGCGCAGCGTTGTGGAAGGTGGCCTGCTGGCAACCCGTCGTCCTCGTGGTCATCCTTCGCCTCTGGGACGGGTCCGTCGACGACCTGGTCCGCGGGGATTGAGGCGGAGCCTCCCGCAGGGCGGCGACGATGCCAGTCCGCGACAGGCCGAGCCCGACAACGCTAGAATGCACCCATGAGCGACGCCCTTGACCTGGAGCACCTCCGCGCACTTCGGGCGGACATCACGGCGTTCCATGCCGACAGGGGAAGCCGAATAGATGATTTAGACGTCCGCCTGACCCTCCTCGATCGCATAATCGGTCGGCTGACGCTCGAAATGGACGAGGAGGCGGTCAGAAACTCGATGGTGAAAGAGCGTCTTGAGAGCCTCACAGGACGCATCGAGAGACTGGCGAAGGCCTCTTTGAGCGCGTTCCGAACTAAACGAGCGGTTCTGTAAGCCGGAAGATAACCGGACAGTCGGATGGATGTCCGTCCGATGGCCAGATGGCGAACCAGGAACATCGGAGAGAAGGAGCCAGACGATGAACAGGCCAAGGGCCGTCCTTCTCGCCACCCTCGTCGGCACCGCCAGTTCGCCATCCCTGGCGGCGCCGAAACCCTGCACGCCGCACGGCGCTTCGGTCCCGGCCAGCGCCAACACCACCCAACCATCGGCGCCCTTCTTCATCCAAACCGCGGGGCTCGACCTCCGCACCAAGCCGCCGACACGAGATCCGCACAACGCCGCCTACCCGCCCGCAACCGAGCTTCCCGACGGCACGCTGCCCTCGCCGGGAGCCGATGGAAACTTCATCATCGGCCCGACCCACGCTCCGGCGCCCGAAAGCGTGGTCCGCGACGGCATTCCGCACGGAACGATCCGGTCCTTCACCATGACCGCCGCCGACAGCCTCATCTATCGACCCGGCGTAGTCCGCGACGACGCCGGTGGTTGTCCGAACGAGGCGATCAACACCGCCGTGACGGCGCCCGGTGACCCGTCGAACCTCATCGTCACCGCAAGTCACGCCGGCAATTGGACCCGGCAGGTCGACGTCTACGTGCCCGCGGAACTCGCTCCCGGCACCGTGGCTCCTTTCATCGTCTTCGGCGACGGCGGCCCGGCCGGCTTCTTCCACGAGCACGTGTTCTTCACCATCCTCGACAACATGATCGCGGCGCACCGCTTGCCGCCGATGGTCGCGATCGGCATCGGCGCCGGCGGCCAGGACGCGCAAGGTTCCGAGCGTGGCCGCGAATACGATGCTGTTTCGGGCCTCTACGCCGAATGGGTGGAGCACGAGGTCCTGCCAGTCGTCGAGCAGACCGCCGGCGTTCGCCTCACCACCGACCCGGACGCTCGCGCCACTATGGGCTTCAGCTCCAGCGGCTCTGCTGCCTTCACCATGGCGTGGTTCCACCCGGAGCTTTACCACCGCGTGCTCGCCTACTCGCCGACCATGGTGAACCAGCAATGGCCGCACGATCCCGCGTTGCCCGGCGGAGCCTGGGAGTTCCACGACCGTTGGCCTGGCCCAGTGACGCCGGAGCTGGCCGTCAGCGGGAAATCCGTGACCTCGTCGGACTTGCCCACCGGCTCTCCCCTGATCCCGAACAGTCCGACGAAGCCGATCCGCTTCTGGTTCGAGTGTGGCGATCGTGATCTCTTCTATTACGTTCCCGCTATGGCGGATGGGATGCACGACTGGACGCTGGCTGACGAGCGCACCGCCGCGGTGCTCGCCCCGAAGGGCTATCACTACCAGTTCGTCTTCGCTCGCAACGCCGCGCACGTCGACAACCCGACCGAGGCTCAGACCCTCCCCGAAGCCCTTGAGTGGCTTTGGAAGGGTTACCCAACAGAGGCTCCAGAAAGCCCGTAGCGCACGGCGACCCGACGTTCGGTCGTGACGCGGCGAACTGCCTTCGATGTCGTCGCCTCGGCCGGGTTGACGACCGTCCGTCCGGAAAGATGAAAGTGGCCTCGAAGATGGAAGGCTGTCTCAATTCGGCCTGAATGGAAGTTTGGCGTCGCGCACGTAGGCGAGGAAGTCGCGCCGCAGATCGGTGGTGCGGAACAGTTCTCCCTCGTGGAAGACGTAGCCTCCTTCACGACGAGCTTCAGGCCGTTTCCGGCGACATATTGGCCGGGTCCAGCGGTTCGCACGCGAGCTGCTGAGAGCGATGTCGCACGACGCGGCACGGGTAAGATCCCTTTGCGCTCCCCTCCTTAGGCTGAACGCCGGGAACGCCCTGTGGACGTCCAATCGACGCAAGTCGTTGCCAACGTCGGGACTAGATTCGCCTAATGGGACGTTCGGGATTGGTCAGGGATGGCGTTCTGGCGGAGGGGATGGGATTCGAACCCACGGTAGTGGTTTACCCACTACAACGGTTTAGCAAACCGCCGCCTTCAGCCACTCGGCCACCCCTCCGCCGAGAGATGCGAAACGACACGGCGTTTGCATCAGCGTTCTAGGCGGCGCGATCGGCGACGTCAAACCGGCGCCGCTTCGGGACACGGCGCGCCAAGGCGGCGTTTGGCGGAACTACGTTCGCCGTGCGCCTGCAGCGCGATCGATACGCGCGCGAACGCTCGAGGCTGTCCTGCTCCCCGGACGACCCTGCACGACGTGCCCGAACGTCAGTCGAGCGCCTTCCGGAGTGCCTCGTTGACTAGGGCCGGATTGCCCTTGCCGCCCATGGACTTCATGACTTGGCCGACGAAGAAGCCGAACAGCTTGTCCTTGCCGCCGCGATATTCGCCTAGCTTGTCCGGATGCGAGGCCAGGACTGTCGCCACCGCCTCGTCGATCGCGCCGGTGTCGGTGACCTGCCGCAGCCCTTTCCGCTCGACGACGCGGCCGGCCGTCTCGCCGGTCGCGACCATCTCCTCGAAGACGTCCTTGGCGATCTTGCCGTTGATCGTCCGGTCCGCCATGAGGTCCAGCAGACCAGCGAGTGATCGGGCGGACACGGGGCTCCGCGTGATGTCGAGGCCGGATTTGTTCAGAACCGCGAACAGGTCGCCGATCACCCAGTTCGCCGCAAGCTTGGCGTCGCGGCCGTGCGCCACTTCCTCGTAGAAGGCGGCCACGGCGGATTCGGCGACAAGCACCGCGGCATCGTAGGGGGGAATGCCGTAATCGCGAACGAAACGCGCCCGCTTCGCGTCGGGAAGTTCGGGCAACGCCGCGCGGAGGTCCTCGATCCACGAACGTTCGAGGACCAGCGGCGGGAGATCGGGATCCGGAAAGTAGCGGTAGTCGTGCGCGTCCTCCTTCGAGCGGAGCGAGCGGGTCTCGCCGCGCGCGGGATCGAACAGCCGGGTTTCCTGGTCGACCGTGCCGCCGCGTTCCCACACCGCGACCTGACGCCGCGCCTCGACCTCGATCGCCTGCATGACGAAGCGGATCGAGTTCACGTTCTTGATCTCGCAGCGGGTGCGGAAGGGTTCGCCGTGGCGGCGGACGGACACGTTGACGTCGGCTCGGAGCGATCCTTCGTCCATGTTGCCGTCGCACGTACCGAGATAGCGGAGGATGGTCCGAAGCTTCCGGACATAGGCGCCGGCTTCTTCGGCACTCCGCATGTCCGGCTCGCTGACGATCTCCATCAGCGCCACGCCGGCGCGATTGAGGTCGATGAAGGTGCGGCTCGGATCCTGGTCGTGCAGCGACTTGCCGGCATCCTGTTCGAGATGGAGCCTCGTCACGCCGACGGTCCGCGTGGATCCGTCGGCGAGCTCGATCTCGATTGCGCCGGCGCCGACGATCGGGTGAGCGAACTGGCTGATCTGATAGCCGGATGGTAGATCGGCGTAGAAATAGTTCTTCCGATCGAAGCGGCTGACCTCGTTCACATGCGCGTTGAGGCCGAGCCCGGTGCGGACCGCCTGGGCCACGCACTCCCGGTTGATCACCGGAAGCATGCCCGGGAAAGCCGCGTCGACGAAGCTCACCTGCGTGTTCGGCTCCGCGCCGAACGCGGTCGCCGCGCCGGAAAAGAGCTTCGCGCGGCTGACGACCTGCGCGTGGACCTCCAGACCGATCACCATCTCCCAGGATCCGGTCTCGCCCTCGATCGTGTGCACGGCGGCGTCGCTCATGCGCGGAGATCCGGCAGAGCCTCGAAAGCGGCCGCGCGCTCGAGCGCGTGGCCGACCGCGACGATCGTTTCCTCGTCGAACGGCCGGCCGATGACCTGGAGACCAAGCGGCAGGCCTTGCGGATCGAGGCCGGCGGGCAGCGAAAGCGCGGGCACGCCGGCCATGCTTGCCGGCACGGTGAACACGTCGTTCAGATACATCGTCACCGGGTCGTCCATCCTCTCCCCCTGCGCGAAGGCGGCAGTCGGCGCGGTCGGCGTCAGCAGCGCGTCGACCTCGCGGAAGGCCTCGGTGAAGTCGCGAAGGATCAGCGCTCGCACCTTCTGGGCACGCAGATAGTAGGCATCGTAGTAGCCGGAAGACAGCACGTGCGTCCCGATAAGGATGCGGCGCTTGACCTCGGCGCCGAACCCGCTCGCGCGCGTGTTGCCGTAGAGCGTTGCGAGATCGTCGCCCGCCTCGCGCATCGTGAAGCGCACGCCGTCGTAGCGGGCGAGGTTCGAGGAACATTCGGCGGGCGCGACGATGTAGTAGGTCGCGAGCCCATAGCGCGTGTGCGGCAGCGAGACGTCGACGACGGTCGCGCCGGCGTCCCGCAGCCACCTGATGCCGTCCGACCAGAGGCGCTCGATCGCGGCCGACATGCCGTCGATCCGGTACTCGCGCGGGATGCCGATCCGGAGGCCGCGCATGGATCGTCCGCAGGCGGCCGCGAAGTCGGGCACGGCGACGTCGGCGCTCGTGCTGTCGCGCGGGTCGTATCCGGCCATCGAACCGAGCAGGATCGCGCAATCCTCGATGGTCCGCGCGAGCGGCCCCGCCTGGTCGAGCGAGGATGCGAAGGCGACGATGCCGTAGCGCGAGCACCGACCGTAGGTCGGCTTGATGCCGGCGATGCCGCAGAATGAGGCGGACTGACGGATCGAACCGCCGGTGTCCGTCGCGGTCGCGGCGCGCCCGCGGCGCGCGGCGATCGCGGCGGCCGAGCCGCCGGACGCGCCGCCCGGCACCAAGCGCGCGAAGCCGTCGCCGACGCCGTCGAAGCCGCCCCGATTGTCGCCGTGCCGGCGCCATGGATTGGTGACGGCACCAAAGGCGGACGTCATGTTGGACGACCCCATCGCGAACTCGTCGAGATTGGTCTTGCCGAGGAAGACGGCGCCGTCGGCGAGGAGCTTCGCCGTGACGGTGCTCTCGTATGGCGGGATGAAATCGGCGAGCATCCGGCTTGCCGCGGTGGTGCGTACGCCCTCGGTACAGAAGAGATCCTTGATCGCGATCGGCAGGCCGGTGAGCGGACCGTGCTCGCCGCGGCCGAGCGCCGCATCGGCGCGCTCGGCCGCGGCACGCGCCGCGTCGCCGGTCACCGTGATGAAGCTGTTCAGCACTCCATCAAGCCGCTCGATCGCGTCGAGATGCGCGTCGGTCAGTTCGCGCGCGCCGATACGACGGTGTCGGAGTGCGTCGCGCGCCGACGCGAGCGTGAGATCGGTCGGGCTCATTCGACGACCTTAGGCACGGCGAAGAAGCCACGTGCGCGATCCGGCGCATTGCTGAGCAGGGCGTCGCGGCGGTCGGGCTCGGTGACGACGTCGTCGCGCATGGCGAGCGCCATCTCCCGCGCGCCAGTCATCGGCTCCACGCCTTCGACATCGATCTCGTTGAGCTGCTCCACCCAGCCGATGATCGCGCCAAGTTCGCCCGCGAGTGCCGCGACCTCGGCGTCGCTCACGCGGATGCGCGCGAGATGGGCGATGCGTTTCACGGTCGCGGCGTCGAGCGACATCGAAGGGCCTCAAATTGCTTGTGCGGCAGGTCTACGCATGGAGCCGAACTCGTTCAATGGCGCGCGGACGGCTGGCTTCGGGGCGCCGTGCGGGACCATAACGTCGTCATGGCACTCATCACCCTGCCCGAGCTCGCCCCGGTGGTTCGACGCGGAGAGCGACTTCTCGGCATCGACCCCGGACGGAAGCGGATCGGCCTTGCGCTGTCCGATGTCGGCCTCGCGGTCGCCTCCCCGTTTGGCACGCTCGCGCGCGGCAAGTTCGCGCCGATCGTCGACACGATCCGCGGGATCGCGCGCGCGGAGCATGTCGGCGGGTTGATCGTCGGGCTGCCGCTTTCGATGGACGGCGCCTTCGGCCCGGCCGCGCAGGCTGCGCGCGACTGGGGCCGCGACCTGTCGGAGGCGACGGGCCTCGCGGCGGTGATGTGGGACGAGCGGCTGTCGTCCCAGGCGGTCAACCGCTTCCTGATCGATCGCGCCGACCTCGGCCGCAGCAAGCGCGCCGCGGTGGTCGACCGCGCGAGTGCTGCCTGGATCCTGCAGGGCGCGCTCGACGCAATGCGCGCCGGACTGTTCGAGCCGACGTGACGGGCGCCGACACCGATCTCCGGATGCGGCTCCGGACGGAAACCGCGCCGGCGCACCGGGCGATCGAGGAGATGCTCGATCTGCGACGCAAGCTCTCCGACCGCGACCAGGTCCTTCGGGTGCTGTGCAGCCTCCGCGGCTTCTTCGCGCCTGCCGAGGACGCGCTCGAAGGCGCGCTCGGTGTCGCGGTGATGGCCGGGCGGCACCGCGTCCCGGCGATCGACGCCGACCTTCGTGCGCTCGACCTCGACGCCACCGCGATCCGGGCTCTGCCCTCCTGCCCGGCGGCCGGCCGGAGCCGGTCGCGCGCGGCGGCGCTCGGAACGCTCTACGTGCTGGAGGGCACCAGGCTCGGCGGCCGGATCATCGCACGTGCCCTGTCCCGCGAAAGCTGGGTCCCGACCGGGTTCTCGCGCTTCTGGTCGGATCGGGCGGATGCGGACGGACACTGGCAGAGCTACCTCGCTCTCCTTCCGGACGAGCGGGAACCCGACGCGGTGATCGACGGCGCGCGGGAAACGTTCGAGGCGCTCCGAACGTGGTTCTTGCCGAAGAACCGCCCGTAGACGTCGCGGGACCAGCGCCCCGACAAGTTTCCACGCCGGAGGGGTTGCGCGAAACCGAACGGTTTCATAGAGATCCCGCCGCGGAACTTCTGTTCCGGGCGCGTAGCTCAGCGGGAGAGCACTACCTTGACACGGTAGGGGTCACAGGTTCAATCCCTGTCGCGCCCACCATCCGCGGCATGACGCCGTGCGTGCATGACAGACGGCACGAGTCGGCCGAGGACGGCGGATGGATCTTCCTCATCCTCGCGACGCATGGAACGGGTCAGCACCAGTCGTGGTCCGGCCGTCTGTCCCGGGCGTTCCACCGACGCCGCTGGTCTTGGCCTCGCCGCATTCCGGACGCGACTACGGGGCCGACTTCGTGAACGCATCGCGGCTCGACCTCGCCGCGCTGCGTCAGAACGAAGACAGTCTGGTCGACGAGCTCCTGACGGACGCACCGGCGCTTGGCGTCCCGCTGGTGGCCGCACGTTTCCCGCGGGTGTTCTGCGACGCCAACCGGGAGCGTTGGGAACTCGATCCGGACATGTTCTCAGACCCGCTGCCGCCGTGGTGCAACACCAGGACATCGAGGGTCGCCGCCGGCTACGGGACCATTCCGCGCATTGTCGGGAGCGGTGAACGGATCCACCGGCGCAAACTTCGCTTCGAAGAGGCCCGTCTGCGGATCGAGACCTGCTGGGAGCCGTACCATCGCGTGCTCGAGGACCTGATCGAGACGACGGTGGCGCGCGAGGGTGCGTGCCTCCTGCTCGACTGCCATTCCATGCCGGCCGAGCGGACCGGCCATCCGGCGGACTTCGTTCTCGGCGACAATCACGGGACTTCTTGCGCCCCTGCGGTGACCGACCGGATCG
The DNA here is from genome assembly GCA_964249205.1 of uncultured Acetobacteraceae bacterium. Taxonomy (GTDB): domain Bacteria; phylum Pseudomonadota; class Alphaproteobacteria; order Acetobacterales; family Acetobacteraceae; genus CAXTPV01. The sequence continues at coordinate 55,373 of CAXUBA010000002.1, forward strand.
AGGCTTTCCTTGCCGCCGGCGGCGCGCAGGTGAGACGAAACAACCCGTACTCCGGCGGCTTCGTGACGCAACACTACGGACGACCCGGAGCCGGCGTGCACGTCCTGCAACTCGAGATCTCGCGCGACCTCTACCTCGACGAAACGACGCGTGAGCGGCAAGATGGCTTCGAAGCCCTCAGGGTCCGTCTTCGCGATCTGGTCGAAATGCTGGTAAGCGGCGGCGGTGTCCTCCGCGCAATCCCCTGAGCCAAAAAAAAGGCGGTGCCGAAGCACCGCCAAGTTTAGGGAGGAAACGTCCAAGATGCGCCGCGGCCAAAGCGGCGGCGCGACACAGATCTTATCGATGGCCGGCTCCGACCGTCAACGCTTTTTTGCGTTGCACAAAGACGCGACGGCCATGGAAGCGTTCACGAGATCGTAAGCCGCCTCGCCCATTCTCCGAGGCATGAAGGCTTCGCTGTTCCGCGCCATCATGCTGGCGGTCGCGCTCACCGGCTCCGTTCGCGCGATCGGGGCGGAAGCCGGCCCTTTCGCCGGCACAGACCACGTGTTGTGCGACATGGCGACCAGCCAGGCGGAGCGCGAGACCGGCGTTCCGAACGAGTTGCTGACCGCGATCAGTCGGGTGGAAACGGGTCACCGTGATCCCGATTCCGGGGCGACGGTGGCTTGGCCGTGGACCATCGACGTCGAGGGTCGCGGGCACTTCTACCGCAGCAAGGACGAGGCGATCGCCGCGGTGCGAACCTTCCAGGCGGGCGGCGCTCGGTCGATCGATGTCGGATGCATGCAGGTCAATCTCATGCAGCATCCGGACGCCTTCGCTTCGCTCGATGACGCGTTCGATCCGCGCACCAACGCGCTCTGGGGCGCCCGCTTCCTGACCGGCCTGTTCCATCAGACCGGCAGTTGGCCGCATGCCGCCGCCGCGTATCACTCGATGACGCCGGAGATCGGCGCCGACTACCAGGAGCAGGTCCTTCGCATGTGGGCCGAAGGAAACGGCCCACCCGCCGGTCGCGCCGATCATGCCACCGGCTCCGCCGGGAACGTCTCGGTGGCGACGGCGTCGGGCGCGCCCGGCGGCTCAAGCGGCGGGTCGGGCGGATCCCCGTTCGGCGCCGATCGCGCCCCCGTCGTCGCGTCTCGCTACGGCCCAACCAACGCAGGCAGGAGCGAAGGCGGAAGCGGCGGACGAAGCCTTGCCGCCTATCGCGCCATGCCGATCGCGCTCGCGAGCCGCTCGCCCTTCCCGACCCGCTTCCGCGGGAGTTGATAAAGCAAACTCTTCTCTGCATATCGCGCGGCGAGAGCCTGGCAAGGGGATGCGACGCGATGAGCGAGACGACGAGAGACGAGGCAGAAGTCGAGGCCGGACGGACGGACGCCGACGGCGAAACGAGGAGCTTCGGTGCAGAGGTCGGCCGGCTGCTCGATCTCGTCGTTCATTCGCTCTATTCGAACCGTGAGATCTTCCTGCGCGAGCTCGTCGCCAACGCCGCCGACGCCACCGACAGGCGCCGCTTCGAGGCGCTGACCACGCCGTCGGTCACCCTGCCGGAGGGCGCCAAGGTCCGGATCGCTCCCGACAAGGAAAGCAAGACCATCACGATCGCCGACGACGGGATCGGGATGACCAAGGACGAGCTGGTCGAAAATCTCGGGACGATCGCCCGGTCCGGCACCCGGCTGTTCGGCGAAAACCTGGCGAACGCGTCGCCGGACGAACGGCCGAATTTGATCGGCCAGTTCGGCGTCGGCTTCTATTCCGCCTTTATGGTCGCCGATCGGGTCGTCGTGGTGTCGCACAAGGCCGGCGCCGACGAAGCGTGGTCCTGGGCCTCCGACGGCAAGGGCACGTACACGCTCGCGCCGGCCGAGCGCGACGAGGCCGGCACCACGATCACGCTGCACGTCCGCGACGACGCGTCGGAATTTCTTGAGCCCTATCGGCTGGAAACGGTGGTCCGGACCTGGGCCGACCACATCACTCTCCCGGTGACCGTGCTTCGGGACGGCAACGAGGTCGCAGCCAACGAGGGTAAGGCGCTCTGGCGTAAGCCGAAGAGCGAGATTACCGCCGAGCAGTCGCGCGAGTTCTACCACCATGTCGCGCACGCCTTCGACGACCCCTGGGCGACGATCCACTGGCGAGCCGAGGGCGCGCTCGAGTTCACGGCGATGCTGTTCGTGCCCGGATCGAAGCCGTTTGAACCGCTCGAAGGAGAGCGGCAAAGCAAGATCAGGCTGCACGTACGCCGGATGTTCATCACCGACGAGGCCGAGCTCCTGCCGCCCTTTCTCCGCTTCGTAAAGGGCGTCGTCGACACCGAGGACCTGCCGCTGAACGTGTCGCGCGAGATGCTGCAGGCCACGCCGATCCTTGCCCGGATCCGGAAGGCGGTGACGGGCAAGGTCCTCGCTGAGCTCCGGACGCACGCGAAGGATCCCGACGACTACGCGAAGTTCTGGGAAAACTTCGGGCCGATCCTGAAGGAGGGGATCTGGGAGGATGCCGAGCACCGGACGGATGCGGCCGCGCTCGCACGCTTCCGGTCGTCCGCCGTCGAGGGCTGGATCTCGCTCGCCGACGCCATCGCGCGAATGAAGGAAGGGCAGGACGCGATCTACTATCTTGCCGGCGACAACGAGACGGCTCTTCGCGCATCGCCTCAGCTGGAAGGCTTTCGGGCGCGCGGCATCGAGGTGCTACTCCTGGCCGATCCGGTGGATGCCTTCTGGCCGGACCGCTTGCACAGTTTCGAAGGCCGCACCCTCAAGAGCGTCACGCAAGGCGTCGAGGATCTGGCGAAGATCGCGCCTGAAACCGAACCTGGAGGCGAGATCGTATCCGTCGACGGGCTCGTCTCGGCGCTGAAGGCCGCCCTCGGCGACCGCATCGCGGACGCGCGGCCGACCGATCGGCTGGTGGACAGTCCCGTGGTCCTCGCCGCTTCTGGCGTCGGACCGGATCTGCAGCTGCAGCGGCTGCTTCGCCGAAGCGGCCAGGCGCTGCCGCCGGCGGCGCCGATTCTCGAGCTCAACCCGCGCCACAAGCTGATCCGCGCGCTCGCCGAGCGGACCGGACGCAGCGAGGAGATCGAGGACGCCGCACATCTGCTGCTCGATCTCGCGCGTGTCCAGGACGGCGAGGCACCGGAGGACGCGGCTGCCTTCGCCCGAAGGATTGCGTCGGTGATCACGTCGGCCTACGCGCCCGTCTCGTCCGGCTGAGACGTGGCGAGCTCGGTGCGGCGTCGAACGCGAAGACGTTCTCGGCGTTGCGAGGCGAGCGGGGTCGATCGTTCCTCGAACTGGCGGGACAATCACCGAGCGACCTCGACCGGTCCGGCCGGCGCTCCGTAGAGGCAGGGCGCTCGACGGCGTCGTCGCTTGCTAGCCGAGCATGCGGGCGGACAGGTTCGAGACTTTCACGATCGAGGATAACGGACCGGCGATCGCCTCGCCTCGTTCTGGCTGTTCGAGGACGCTCGACGAAGCACAGGTCTCGCTCGATTCCTGCCGCGTGATCGCCATCCGGCTTCGGATCTCGCCCGACTGGCGGCGACGCCGTCAGGCTCCGGCGGGCGGATCGCCCTTGCGGGGATGGAACAGGTTTTCGGGACCGGGGAAACGACCCGAGCGGACATCGGAGGCGTAGGCGGCGACCGCTTCGCTCACGAGATCACCGAGCTCCGCATACCGACGGACAAAGCGGGGCTTGAACGCGTCGAACAGGCCGAGCACGTCCTCGGTGACCAGGATCTGGCCGTCGCACGCGGCCGACGCGCCGATGCCGATCGTCGGCGTCGACAGCGCCTCGGTGATCCGGCGCGCCACCGGCTCGACAGTCCCTTCGATGACGACGGCGAAAGCGCCGGCGTCCGCGATCGCGCGCGCGTCGGCCTCGACGCGAGCGGCGTCCTGGTCGTCACGGCCGGTCGCGCGGAAGCCGCCCGCGGCGTTCACCGATTGCGGCATCAGACCGACATGGCCGCAGACCGGAACGCCTCGCTCCACGAGGAACCGCACGGACGCGGCCATCGTGGTTCCGCCTTCGAGCTTGATCGCTGCGGCACCGGTTTCGGAGAGAACGCGCGCGGCGGCACGGAACGCCTGTTCGGGACCCTCCTGGTAGGTACCGAACGGCAGGTCGACCACGACGCAGGCATGCGAGGTTGCGCGGACCACCGCCGCACCGTGCGCGATCATCATGTCGAGGGTCACGCCGAGGGTACTCGGGAGGCCGTAGACCACCATGCCGAGACTGTCGCCGACGAGGAGCATGTCGACGTGCGGATCAAGCCGGCGCGCCATCGGCGCCGTGTAGGCGGTCAGCGCGACGATGCGATCGCTTCCCTTCCGCCGATGCAGATCCGGCACGCCGACCCGCGTGCCGGACGGCGGTTGCACGCTCAAGATCCGGTGCCCGTCTCCGGGTCTCAGGACGTCTTGTGCTTCTTTCCGGTGCCGGCGAGATGGTAGCCACCCGACATGGCCGCCTTCTCGCAGGTGTAGAAGCCATGCTTCGACTTGCCGAAGTAGCGGCTGTCGCTCGTATGCAGCGCCTTGGAGCGTGGGCTTGCCCAGACGACCGTGTCGCCGGCGCAGGCAGACGAGGCTTCGCTCTGCGAGGCGTAATGCGTGACTCCGCCGCTTGTCGTCGAAGGCGCCGACATCGCCGAGGCCGCGGGCGGCGTCGCCCGCATGCTCGTGGCGGGGGGCGTCCTGGTCATGGAGTTGCCGCCCGAGGTGGCCTGCCCGGCGGTCGTCTGCGCGACCGCCAGGGCGGGTGCCCCGATGAGGGAAAGTCCGAGAGCGAAATGGCTGAGCTTCACGATCATTGGATTTCCTTGCCCGCCGACTCGATACAGTCGGCACACGATTACAACAGCGGGATAGCGGTCTCCGAACAACATGCCAACTCGTAACGGCCATCGCAGCTGTCCTTCTCGGAACGACGCCGGGCTTGCGCCGGATGGCGTCATTTTCTAGGAAGCGGAACGGATGGGCGCGTAGCTCAGCGGGAGAGCATCCCCTTCACACGGGGAGGGTCACAGGTTCAATCCCTGTCGCGCCCACCATCCGTGCCGATGTCCCGGTCAGTCCTGTCGCCAGTGTGGCGCGTGCGCCAACGGCTCGCCCGTCGTGGCCTCTTCATGGCGGCAGATTGTTCGAGCCGCCGGCGGATACCGCTTGCGCGACCAAACAAGCGCTCCGCTAGGTTACGACCTCACAACAACATTCGTCGAGACGATGTTGCTCACCGCGCCTGTTCCCTCGCAGCAACCAGATACCGCTTGGCCGCTCTCGGAAACGGCTCATTCAGGCGTTCGAGAGCCGACCCGATCGCTGGTCGGTGTTCGCCGACGAGGGCTGCCACGACTTCCAGGCCGGCCATCCGGCCTGCCCTCCCTCGGAACCGGAAGAAGCCACGCGAGCCTGTCTCGAAGTGTTCGCCGAAGCCGAGTTCCTCAATAGAGCCTGGTAGAGGGCGAACGGCCCGGACGTCACTACCGGCCCATTCCGTCAGAACCCGAACATGTGATCGAGCGAGAACCCACCCCGGTCATCCATCTGGCCGTGATAGCCGAAGAGCCGGCACGTCACGTCGCGGATGAGGACGTAGCCGCCTTCGCCCGCCGCCTCGATCAGCTCTGCGCCGAAATGGTCAGTCGGGAAGCAGAGCGCGGAGCCCGAGCATGCAATCCCGATCCTTGTCTCGCCGATCAGGGCGCCATCCTCGCGGTGGAGAAGCAGGCCCGTTTCCGACGTCGGGTGCCACGCTGCTGACGCGGGATAGATGAGCGCCGCGAAGGATCGCCGCCCGGCATGTCCGAGCTTGAGGAAGAGCCGGGTCGAAAGCCCGGGCGGTGGACCCGAATAGGATTGCGGCTCGCCGCGGTAGGTCATCAGCGTGTTGAAGATGTGGGCGCCAAAACTCGTTTCGGCCACGTGTCCGCTTTCGCGATCCTCGAAGCGGACGATCGCGTGCATCCACCCGTCCGCCTCTCCGCCGTCGCGGAAATCGTACGCAAGCTCGCCGTGACCACCGTCCGGCCCGATCGCGTCCGTAAAGTCGTCGAGCACCAACGCGAGATCGAAGAGGCGCGGAAGGCAGCCGAGAAAGCGGTCCGCCACCTTGCGCCCGTCGGCGGCGAACACGTCGAGGCGGAGCGGCAGGCTGCGGAGCTGTTCCGACATCGGGTTGGGCTGCACGATGGTCCGGAACCGTCCGGGCGGCAGAATCGGAAACGGCAGCAGGTAGCCCCGGCCGAGCGCCGGATGCAGCGCCGGAATGTTGGCGTCGGCGCGAAGGTCGGCACGCTCCACGTTCATGTGCGCGATGCGCGTCCGTCCGGCGCGCCGGATCTCGTAGCGCGGCCGCACCACGTGCCGGCCGCAACGGAGCTCGATCTGGGACGGCCAGGCGAGGCCCGGAAGCAAGGTCGAGACGTCGAGCGGCACGCTCTCGAACCCGCCGATTTCCCGATCGAAGGCGACGGGCCTCTCGGCGCCCATCCGATCGAGCGTGATCGCGCCCGCCGCGATCGGCGCCGCGTGACTGTTCTGGATCCAGAGCGTGACCGTCTCGTCCTCGCGCGGGGCGGGAAGCCCGGCGTAGCGGTCGGATGGCCAGGCGTTCGCGTCGTGCGTGACCGAGAGCGAGCGCTCCTCGCCGGCGCCCTCGGTATCGAGCGCGTATTTGACCACGTCGTGCCCGGCGACACCGATCGCGTGGAGGAAAAGCTGTCCGTCGAACTCGGGCAAGGCGAAGCGCGCGCGGATCGCCCGGCTGTCGAGCACGACCGCGCCGTCGCCGTCACGAACCGGTTCCTCCCATTCGGCGATCGGGACGCCGGCGCGGTCGAACAGGCGGCACCAGAGGCGAACGCGCTTCGCTCCGTAGTTCGACCAGTAGTTCGCGGTCACGAGACGTGTCGACAGTCCCGCGCGCTCGCGGAAGAAGGCGAAGTTCGTCGCGAAGTTGAGGCGGTCGAGGTAAGTGCGCGCGACCGTCAGCATCGCCGAAGGGATCCGGATTTCGTCGAGGGCCAGGAGTTCGGCGTCGGCCGGCAGAAGATGACGGATCCGGGCCGCGATGCGGTCGGCGTCGAAGGCGGCGATCAGCAGGCGGCGTGTGCGGCGTTCGGACAAGGCGGCGAGCGGTGCCGTGACGAGGCCGAGCGCGGTCTGGCCGAGGGTCTCGGTGTCCTGCACCAGGATCGAGGACGGACGCGGAAGCGCGGGCGCGAGCGAGAAGAGCGACGACGCGATGCCGTTCGGATCGAACAGGTCGTAGGGGGCCTCGTCGAGCCGGCGGGCGAGGACCGCGAGCCGCTCGGCCGCCAGCGGGTGCACCAGGGCCTTGTAGAGGACGTTCCCGCCGCCGCGTGCGTCGAAGGTCTTGATGTCGAGCATGTGACGGGTCCCCCAAGAACGCACCCGAAGCGGGTTCCAGCGCCCGTCCGTCCTCGGCTTGCGCAGCCTTGGAGACGGATCGAGCAAGTCCGCCGGATCGGTCGGAGCCGGCCACGCACTAGTAGCCGAGCCGTCGCAGCGTGTCGCGAGCCGCGTCCGCCGTGTCGTCGACCGGCTGGGCGTGGAACGGATCGAAGCGTCCCTCGAAGTTGCGGATCCGGCGATCCCGGCGAAGATCGTCGAGAAACAGGCCGATGCGGCGCGACCGTCCCGGCAGGATGGCGACATGAACGGACGCCGCGGTCGCGACCGCTTCGGAGACCATCGAGATGCTGTCGCAGGTGGCGACGATCGCGTCGGCGCAGGCGAGCAGGCCGAGATAGGGGTTCGCGCCGGTTCCGTCCCAGACAAAGCCGCCGTGCGGCAGGACGGCCTTGCGCAACACCGCAACGGCTTCCGGCGCGGTCCGGCGGGACGGCGTCAACGCGATCGCGACCTTGTCCCGCCGGCACATGGCGTCGAGACTGGCGGCGAGCCCGGCCGCTTCGTCGCGACCGAAACGGAACCGACCGTTCGCGCCGCCGACCAGGACGGAAACGAGCGGACGTCTGTCGGCGGGGCGAAGCATGGCCGCCCAGTCCTGTCGCGCCTGCGCGAGCCGGGCCGGGGTCACGCGATGGAGCGCGGTCCTGGTCACGATGACGTTCGGACCCGACAAGCGGTCATGTCGGTTGGCGACCACGACGTCGAACGCACGGGGATCGAACCTCGGGTTCTGCACCTGGACGACCGCACGGGCGCGGCCTTCCCGCCGGAGCGCCGCGCCGACTGCCGCGGCAGTGCCGCCCGTCGACACGACGATCTCGCCGGGATCGACATCGAGGCCGACGATCGAGCGGAGCGGTCGCGGCCAGATCCGAGCCGGCAGGCGCTTCCAGATGCCGCGCGGCGAGATGCAGCACGTTCGCGTCGACCAGCCGGCCGCTTCCGCGAGGCCGAGGCCTTGATTCTCCAGGCCCGCATAGCCTTCGCTGAGTATCGCCGCGCCGGCGACAGGACAGGAGGGCTCTGACATGGCGCGGTTGCATGAGGAACGGCGTCGGCGGCGTCAAGCGAAGTCGCCTCGACTTGGGCGATTTTCTTGACATGGCCTGCTGACAACCCCAGAAAGAGTATCGCGCGATGCTTCGGATCCGAGGCGGCACTTGGTTGCTGATCGCGCACTGATAGAAAGAACCGATCATCGTGACAGATTTCCAGGCGCTCGGCCTCTCGGCCCCGCTCCTCAAGGCCCTCGCGCATGCGGGTTATTCGACGCCGACTCCGATCCAGCTCCAGGCCATTCCCGCCGCCCTTGGCGGCCGCGACATCGAGGGCATCGCCCAAACCGGCACCGGCAAGACCGCCGCCTTCGCGCTTCCCATCATCGACCGCCTGCTGGCCAATCCGCGGCGCGCATCGCATCGCGGCACCCGGGCGCTGGTCCTGGCGCCCACCCGCGAGCTCGCGGCGCAGATCGCGGACAATTTCCGGATCTATGCGCGCGAAACGTCGCTCCGAATCGCGATCATGTTCGGCGGCGTGCCGAAGGGGCGGCAGGCTCGCGTGATGATGCACGGCGTCGACGTGCTGGTCGCGACCCCTGGTCGACTGCTCGACCACATCGGCGACGGAGCGGTCCGCCTGGACGAGGTCGAGATCCTCGTGCTGGACGAGGCCGACCATATGCTTGACCTCGGCTTCATCGTGCCGATCCGGAAGATCGCCTCGATGCTGCCGCGTCAGCGCCAGGGACTGTTCTTCTCGGCGACGATGCCGAAGGAGATCGCCTCACTATCGGCGGCCTTGCTGACCAACCCGATCCGGATCGCGGTGACGCCGGTGGCGACAACCGCCGACAAGGTCGACCAGCGGGTCGTCTTCGTGGAGCAGGCGGAAAAGCGGAACCTGCTCGCCCGCGTGCTGCGCGCGACGCCCGATGGCCGCGCGCTCGTGTTCACCCGGACGAAGCATGGTGCGGACCGGGTCTGCGAGCATCTCGGACGCGCGGGCGTCCAGGCCGCCGCGATCCACGGCAACAAGAGCCAGGGTCAGCGCGAACGCGCGCTCGACGCGTTCCGCGAGGGCCAGGTCAGAGTCCTGGTCGCGACCGACATCGCCGCCCGCGGCATCGACGTCGACGGGATCACCCACGTGATCAACTTCGAGCTGCCGAACGTGCCCGAAAGCTACGTGCACCGGATTGGCCGGACGGCGCGGGCCGGCAAGGCCGGTCTCGCGATCTCGTTCTGCGGCGCCGACGAGCGGCCTTACCTCCGCGACATCGAGAAGCTGATCCGGTCGAGGGTGACCGTCGCGGAACCGCACGCGCTGGCGGTCTAGCGGCGACGCGTCGCACACCGCGACGACACCCGTTGCGGCAGGAGCCGGGCCGACACGGGCACGTCGACTGCCGCCCCAGCCGACACAGGTTGTCCGTGCGCCGCCCGCGTATAGGATGGGCGGATGGCGGCGTGCGAGACCCTGACGACGCGTGAGATCCTGGCGAAGCTCGTCTCGTTCGACACGACGAGCCGAAATTCGAATCTCGACCTCGTGGCGTGGATCCGGGACTACCTCGAAGGCTGGAATGTCCACGTCCGCGAAAGCCGGAACGAAGACGGCACCAAAGCCAACCTCCACGTCATCATCGGTCCCGAACGAGCTGGCGGTCTCGCGCTGTCCGGTCACGTCGATACCGTTCCCGTCGACGGGCAGACCTGGGCGACCGACCCGTTCTCGCTCCAGGAAGTCGACGGCCGCCTCTACGCGCGTGGCGCCACCGACATGAAGGGCTTCGTTGCCGCGATGCTGGCCGCGGTGCCCGATCTCGCCCGACGCGATCGCCCGATCCCCGTCCATCTCATGATCACCTTCGACGAGGAGGTGAACTGCGCCGGCGCCCGACGCCTCGTCCGCGACATGGAAGAGAGCGGCCTTCGCCCGTCGCTCTGCATCGTCGGAGAGCCCTCGTCGCTCCGGCCGATCGTTGCCCACAAGGGACGCCTGTCGCTTCGCGTCGCGGTGCGTGGCCGTCCGGCCCACTCGAGCGACCCGTCACGCGGCGTGAACGCCGTCCACGCCGCCGCACGCGCCATCGCCTTCGTCGCCGACGAGGGGGACCGTTTGGCACGGGAGGGCGTGCGGGCGAACGGCTTCGCCCCGCCGCACAGCACCACCCAGTGCGGGCTCATGTCCGGGGGCGCGATCCTGAACATCGTGCCCGAAGCGGCGCAGTTCGACGTCGAGTGGCGGACCGTGCCGGGAGACGACGCGCACGCGCTGCTCGGCCGGCTCCGGGATCATGTCGCGACGGCGATCCAACCGGCCATGCGCGCGGCGGATCCGCACGCGGGTTTCACCTTCACCGTCCTGCACCAACTGCCGCCCTTGGCCCTGCCGCCCGACCATGCGCTCGCCGCGCTGGTCACCAACGCGATCGGCGACAACCGGAGCCGTCCCGGCCATGTCTCCTACGGAACGGAGGCCGGGATCTATTCCGACGCGGGCATCGCCAGCATCGTCTGCGGTCCGGGGGATATCGCACGCGCCCACAAGCCGGACGAGTGGATCGGGCAGAGCGAGCTCGACAGCTGCGACGCCTTCATCCGCCGGGCGGTGGCGGCCGCCAGAGCCGCATGACCCCGGCCGAACCCGCGGATCCGTTCGGCCTGCTGCCGACGTTGCCGCGGTTCCCGGTGCTGATCCGTCCGCCCGACCTCGGGCCTTGGCGGGATGGCAATACCGGGCTCCCCGGTGTCGTCTCGTTCCGCGCGGAGGCCGAGGGGCCGCATCTGGTGCTCGTCTCCCTGATGCACGGCAACGAGATCGCCGGCGCGATCGTCCTCGACGCCTTGCTCCGAAGCGGCTTCCGACCGTCGCGGGGTCGGGCGAGCATCGTGTTCGCGAACCTGGAGGCGTTCGACCGCTTCGACGCCGCAGAGCCGACCGCTTCGCGCTTCGTCCACGAGGACATGAACCGGATCTGGAACGAGGACGAGCTCGAAGGTCCTCGCGTGTCGTCCGAACTCGTTCGTGGACGCCAACTCCGACGCGTGATCGACGACGCCGACATCGTCTTCGATCTCCACACGATGCTCTGGGCGGGCGCACCGCTCATCCTTTGCGGCCGGACGGCGCGTGGCCGCGCCCTCGCGGCCTCGGTCGGGACGCCCTCCCTCGTCGTGTCCGACCACGGGCACGCCGGCGGTCGCCGTCTGATCGACTATCGCCGGTTTTCCGACCCGAACGGAACCGCCGCCTCCTGCCTCGTCGAGGCCGGCCAGCACTGGTCCGACGACAGTGTCGAGACGACCGAGCGCGCGGTCCGATCGCTCCTGTCCTCGCTCCGCATGACCGTCCGGCCGGTCACGGCGTCGGGGCCGCGCTGTCGGTTCGCCGAGGTGACCGACACCATCACCGCGGGAACCGGACAGTTCGCCTTCGTTTCGGCGTTCCGGGGCGGCGACACGATCGAGCATGCCGGAACGACGATCGCGCTTGACGGCGAAACGGCGATCACGACGCCCTACGACGACTGCATCCTGATCATGCCGAACTTGCGCCCGACGCGCGGACACACGGCGGTCCGCCTCGCGCGCTACTGCGCGGACGACAGTCCGGATCCGAAGATGTAATCGCCAACCGCGGCCTGCAGCGATTGCGCGGGGTTCGTATCGGTGATCAGGGCTCCGGCCGCCAACGCTCTCGGTCCGTGTCCGGGCGTGACGGCAAGCGCGCTGTCGCTCCCGAAGCCGGAACTGGAAACCGCGAGGCGCGTGTCGGTCGCGAGGACGATGTCGCGGCGAAGATCGAAGTCGACCTCCGCCGTCATGCTTTCCGTGTCGAGCCGCACGGACGTCACCCGCCCGACGACGACCCCGCCGAGGGTCACCGGCGATCCCGAGACGATCCCGTCGCTCGACGAGAACCGGGCGCGATAGGCCGTCGCGTCATCGCCCGTGTCGTCCCGCGTTTCCCCGAGCGCATAGACGAGGAAAGCCGCGGTGACCGCGAGCACGGCTCCGCTCGCGAGAAACCCGCCCGCGCCGTGACGCGCCATAATGACCCCTCCTCCGCTCCCATCTCGCACGAGCCGAATAGCAGCCACATGCCGGTCGCGGCCATCGGGTTGCGAGCGTTCGTGGAATCGGGGCACGTGCACCCATGACACGGAGCGGAGCGCGATCGCCATGACCCCGACTCAGGCCTTGACGATCGCCGCCGTCCAAGGCGCAACCGAGCTGTTTCCCGTCAGCAGCCTCGGCCATGCGGTGATCCTGCCGCGACTGCTCGGCTGGAACGTCGACCAGCGCGGCACGGCGTTCCTGCCGTTTCTCGTAATGCTTCATCTCGGCACGGCGGCGGCGCTGCTGCTGTATTTCTGGCGTGAATGGTGGACGCTGCTGACCGGGGTGCTTGGGCTGGGCGAGCCGTGGAGCGTGCGGGAAAGTCGTCGGGTGACCTGGCTGCTGATCGTCGCGACGATTCCGGCGGTGGTGATCGGGGGCGCGCTCGAGCACCTGCTCCGCGCGGTGTTCGGGACGCCCATCCTGGCCGCGCTCTTCCTCGCGATCAACGGCGTGGTGCTGATCGCGGGAGAACGGCTCCGCGGTCGTGCGGCCGGGCATGCCGGACATAGCAGGAAGCTGTCGTCGCTCAACGCACGCGACGCGCTGGTGATCGGCTTCTGGCAATGCCTGGCACTCCTGCCCGGCATCTCGCGCTCGGGGACGACCATCGTCGGGGGTCTGCTTCGGGGCATCGACCACGAGAACTCGGCGCACTTCTCCTTCCTGATCGCACTGCCGGTGATCCTGGCGGCGACCGCGCTCGAGGTCCCGAAGCTCCGGAGCGCGACCCTCCCGCCCGGGACGTTCCACCTGGCCGTCCTCTGCGCCGTCGTGGCCGGCGTGATCGCCTTCGTCAGCACCGCGGCCCTGATGCGCTACTTCAGGGACAACGACAAATGGGCGCTCGGCCCGTTCGCGGTCTATTGCATCGTCGCCGGCCTCGGCACGATCATCTACCTCTCGGTCGCCTGACGCGATGCGCGCGCTCCTGTTCGCGGCGGCGGCGACGCTGGCGGTTCTCACGGCGTCGTCGTCGGAGGCGGCCAACATCGCGATCGTGCCGATCTCGCGTCTGCAGCTGCCCTGGTGGAAGGCGCGCTTCGAGGCGAAAGAGGCGGAGCTGCGGGCGGGGCCCGTCGACATGGTCTGGCTCGGTGACTCGATCACGCAGGACTGGGAACGGCGCGGTCCACCGGACTGGCAGGATTTCGCGCCGGCCTGGCGTCACTTCTACGGTGGTCGGCACGCGGTCAATCTCGGCTTCAAGGGCGACAGCACGTGCCACCTGCTGTGGCGGATCGAACACGGCGAACTCGATGGGATCCATCCGAAGGTTGCCGTCCTGCTGATCGGAGCCAACAACTTCGGCCTCGTCCACACCGATGCCGTGCAGACCTTCGCGGGGATCCAGACGATCCTCGACGTGCTTTCCGAGCGGCTGCCGGAGACGAAGATCGTCGTGATCGGCGTCCTTCCGTCCGTCCGATCGCCATGGGTCACCGCCAACACCAATCGGCTGAACGCGATGCTGGCCGCGAACCTCTCGACGCGTCGCGGGACGCGTTTCGTCGACGCGTCGTCGATCTTCGAGCGGAACGGCACGGTCGATCCTTCGCTGTTCCTCGACCCGCGTCTCTCGCCGCCCGGGCCGCCGCTTCATCCGGACGCGACGGCGCAGGCCCGGATCGCGGCGATGATCGAGCCGATCGTGGCAAGTGACCTCGGCGACGCGGAACGCGCTCCGTTCGCACACTGACGATACGTTTCGGTCACGAAGCCTTAACCGCCCGATCCGAAGATCCGGCGGATGGAGTGCTTTGACCGCCTGCACCTCTTCGTCGCGACCCCCTGCTACGGTGGCGTGGTGACGCAGCGCTACATGGAATCCGTGTTCGCGCTCGCCATCGAGGCCGCGCGTCTCGGGCTTCGGTTGTCGCTGGCCATGCTGGGCCAGGACGCGCTGATCACCCGCAGCCGCAACACGCTGGTCGGTCGCTTCCGCGGCACAGACGCGACGCATGTTCTGTTCGTGGACGCCGATATCGGTTTCTCGCCTGAGGACGTGTTCCGCCTCGTGTCGCACGGGCACGACGTGATCGGCGGCCTTTACCCTGTGCGTGCCTCGATCTGGGACGACGCGGCGCGCGCCCGGCTCCAAGGGGGTGAAGATCCGGAAACGGCAGCGTTCCGATATGTCGGGGAACCTTCGGGACCGGTCGGATCGGACGGGCTCGTGCCGGCGCGCTATGCCGGAACCGGCTTCCTTCTGATCTCGCGAGGGGCAATCGAGCGCCTCGTCGACGCCTATCCCGAAACCCGATGCCGTCATGGGCACGTCGCGGCCGGACGCGAGCGGGTTGAGGCGGGCTCCGGGGCCGCCCTCGCCGAGTTCCATGCTCTGTTCGACTGCCTCATCGACCCGACGACGCGAGCCTATCTGAGCGAGGATTTCGCATTCTGCGCACGTTGGCGTGCGATCGGTGGAACGGTCTGGCTGGATCCGACTCTCTCACTGTCGCACCACGGCATGGGAGAGTTCCGCGGCTCGCCGGCCGCTCGCTTCAGCGGAAGCTGAAGCCGTGACCGACCAGGTAGCCGCCGGCCAGCAGGATGACCGACATGCCGGCCAGCGCCACGAGGTTGCCGGTGTTCTGGAACAATCCGCGTCGGAACTCGCGTCCGCGATCCTCGTGCTGCTCCCGAAGGAGCTGGAGGAAGGCTAGGTTGGCGCGAACGCGCTCGCGCCCGACGAAGGTGTCGCTGTCGATGCCGAGATGATCGAGCGTGTCCGCGACGATCTCGCGGCAGATGGCCTCGAGGTCATCGCGGGTCGGCGTCGGTGTGCGTGCCCCTGTCGGAAGGTGCGATCGCGTCTCGACGGATCCCATGTTCATGCCCGATACGCTCAGCGCATTCGCGAGGTCGTCATGCGAAGCGGACCCAGGCGGTGCATGATACGGGAAGTGCGGCTGCGACCGCCGCTTCCACGGTCGCATCCGTCACGAGGTCGCCGAGCACGGTTGCGGGCGCATACTCGATCGCACCGACGTTGTAGCCGCCGATCGCGCCGCCGTCCGAAACGGACGAGGTCGAAGCGTAGCCGGTGACCCCGAGCGTCAGGGTACCAGTCGTCGGACGCGTCGCGTCGATGAAGATCTGGTAGGGCGCCGACAGCGAGCCGTATCGCAGCGTGGCGACACCGTAACCGCTTCCACCGCCGCCGGCGGGAGACGAGAGGCTTGCGTATGCGCCGGTATCGGCCGGGCGCATCGGCTCGAAGACGGTCACCGCGCTTCCGGTCAGCGAGCTGACCGCCGTCTCTACCGCGGAGCGGGTCGCGCGTTCCCGAAGCAGGTTGCCGACGATGCGGGCACGGAAGGCGGGATCGGCTTCATCGGGCTTCCGGCGCAATGCGGTTCCGTTGAAGTCGGCAGAAATCATGTCGAGAAAGGCGCCGCTCGCGGTCGCGATACGGGTCTGGCGCTCCGCGTAGGCGAGCAGGTCGAAGGCGAACGACCATGCCTGGCCAAGCCCGGACAGAAGTCCGCTCAGCACCGGCGCCGCGTCGAGCGACGGAAACCAGCGGGCCGGGAGCACGGACGCCATCCGGAAGGCCATGTCGGCGGGATCACCCGTCGCCATGTCAGGACACCGTCATCGACGCGACACGGACCACGGTTCCGGGCGATCCACCGACATCGGTCGCGCCACCGTTCACAGTCAGTCCGATGACGTTGGTGACCGCCGGATCGATCGCGTAGGCCAACCCTGCGAGACGGGAGAAGGCGAGCGCGGTTCCGACGGGAAGCGCATCGACATAGGCGGTGATCGCGTCGGCGGCCGCACTCCGGATCGCGGCGCCGTTCGCGCCCGCCGCGACGACGAGCGTCATATCGATCGACACGCCGATCAGGGTCGGTCCGATCACCGCGAAGCCGGTTCCGACAGGACGGACGGCATCGACCGCTCCGCTGACAGACGCGAGCAGGCTGGCCGACGGCGCCCCGGTGCCGTCATCGACGACCACGACGAAGAAGCCTGGGCGTGCCGCACCCGCGGTATCGACGTTCTCCGTCACCGCGTAGCTCAGACCCTGCTGGACGCCCTCGATCGCGCTGCCGATCGCGGTCAGCGTCGCCTCGGCGCGCGAGTTGATGTAGGGAACGAATCGTGCCCTGAGGCTTGCATCGCTTTCGGCGTCCGTTCCTCCGGTGCAAGCCAGCACGTTCGTCACCGTGTCGATGCCGCTGATCGACTGGCCCAGAAGATTGATCGTTCCGGCCTGCACGTTGCCGATCTGTCCCGGGGCCGTGCACTGCACCGGAACCGTGATCGACGCGCTTCCGGCCGGCCGCACGTAGGCGCTGGTCGCGGCCGACCAGGCAGGATTCGCCGCCTCGGCCGTCACCGCGAAGGTGAGGTTGCCGTCCGAGGTTCGGACCAGCGTGCCGACGGGCACCGTCGCCGACTGCGACGCGTAGGCGAAGCACGTCAGCGTGACGTCGCCTGCTGACGCGGTGCCGGCCAGTCGAACAAGACCGAAGTCGCCCACCCAGCTGTCGACATCCGGACCGTTCGACGTCGCGAGCCGGCACATGGTCATGCACTGCAGGATCAGATACTGCAGCCAGAGTGCGACCGACGCCGCCGCCTCGAGCAGCGCACGCGTCACGGAGCCTACCGTAAGGTCGACGAGATCGGCGCATGCGCCCTGGGCGGTCGCACCCATGTTGCCGACGAGGCTCGTGAAGCTTTGAAGCGAGAGCTGCATCGGTCAGAACCCCGGTGAGAGCGTGATGGTCTGCGAGGCCCCGGTCGTCGCATCGCTGTACGTGATCGTCAGAGTGACCGTGTTGTCGGCCGCCGAGAGGATGGTCACGGTCGGCACCGGGAGACGCGCCACTGCAGCCTCGAGCAGGAGCTGGTCACGCACCTTCGTTTCGAGCGACGTCGCGTTGACGGGCATGCCGACGAAGCTCGGCAGACCGCCGCCGTAGCCGAGATCCCAGATGTCGTCGCCGCGATTGGTCATCAACCTGCGCAGGACCCGCTGTTGGACGTAGATTGTGCCATCCGCGGTCGCGAGATCTCCGACGGTGCCAATGACGAGATCGGCACCGACGACATGCGAAATGTCCATCGTCTCAGCTCCTCGGCACGCCACTGACGTCGGTTCCGGTCGAGACGGCGGTGTGGACATGCGTCTGCAGGCTGATCGTTCCGGCGACCACGTCTCCCGTCGCCGTCACCGTTCCGGCGACGTGCAACGCACCGCCGATCGTCGATCCGCCGCCGGTCATGTGGAGATAGCTTCCCCCTTGCAGGAACACGCCGAATTCACCGGGCTGCACCGGCTTGCCGGTTGCCGGCGAGTTCGGCGGCGTGGTGACCGCGTCGAAGATCCTGGCCACGATCACCGGATGCTCGGCATCACCTTCGACGGGCACCACGAGCACCTGGGTGCCGATCTCGCACGGGCAGGCAATCCGGAGGCCTGCACAGGCGAGGCCGGGATCCGGGATCCATCCGCTCGTGATACCATCCGGCTGTAACTCGACCTTCACTGCGTGATTGCTCGCGTCCGTCGCGCAGACCGTCGCATGGCGAGCGCGGCCGGAGGCTCCGTTCGCGGCGGCCGCGTGCAGCTTCAGGGTCTCCGCCCAATCCGACATGTCGCCTCTCCTCAGGCCGAGATGAGCGCGTGAGCGACGAAACCCTGCTCGAAGCCCGCATGCGCATCGAGCCGACGGGTCACAAAATCGACGACGTAGGTTCCATCCCATCCGCCGCCGGCGGTCCCGGTCAGACAGATCTGGTCGCGCGGCGACATCGCGAGTTCGCCTGCCATCTCGCCGGCGATCGCGCGGCCATGTCGCGCCACGTCGCGGTAAAGCGACGTTGCCTTCTTCAGAGCCACTTCATCGGTTGCATTCGGAACCACGAAGACCATCGTTGCATTGTCTTCGCCCGTTGCAGGAACGGTCTGTTCCACCACTGTCTTCTGCCGGCTATTCCAGCTTCGGACCTTGACGCCGACTCCGGCGTCGATCGCGAGCCGACGCTCGAGGCGCAGCCGCGTGAGCCCGAGCGGATTGGCGATCCCGCCCTGCAACGCTCCGACGTCGACCGAGGTGATCCGGCCGACGGCCGATGACATCGGCAGGAAGTTGAGTGTCCCGTCGGAAACCCAGCAATCGAAGCCCTCGAGATCTGCGAGCGCGCAGATGATCTCCCAGGCCGTGGCGAAGCGCGTAAAGGACGAGAGCGCGTTCCGAGCGTGATCGATCTGGTAGTATTGTCCGGTGAACGTCGTGGTCGGGGCAACGTTTGCAAACAGCCCGGCACGCGATGCCAGCGTCGTCGCGACGTCGGACGATGTCTGGTTGACGAACTGGTCGGTTACGACCAGGTCGATCAGGGAGGCGGTGGCGTCGCGCCCGGAGATGGTGAGAAGTCCGCACCCGACGTCGTGCTCCAACTCATCAATCGTGCCGGCGAACATCGACACCCAGGCCGCGATCGCGGGATCGCCGAGGGCGAGCTCGATCGCGACTGCAACCGACGCCGTGGGGTTCGCGCCGCTCGCGAGCATGAACGCGACTGCCGGATCCGACGGATCGAGCGCGAGCGTCGCGCGGAACGTCCCCGCGCGTCGGCAGGCGCTCGCCTCGAGCTCAACCGCGGTCACCGTGCCGCATGGGAGGCCGCCGATGGCGACCTGCGCCATCGGTTCGACAGAATTGCTCACGACGACGCGACGGGCGAGCTCGCGCTCGGCACCGGCAGGATCAGGGTCACGACGCCGACGATCATCGGATCGTCGATGCCGTTCAGCGCCGCGATCCGGTTCCACTGCGTCGCGTCGCCGAGAGCGGCAGCGGCGACGTGGAAAAGCGTTGTGTTCGAGGCGGTCAGTGTCTTCGTCTGCATCGGGCCATTCCGCTCAGGAGTGGATCGCGGCCAGAACGGCGGTGCCGTCGAGGGCGGCGACGGAGGCGGTCGCGCGGTTGAGATAGCCTCCAGCCTGCACCGAGGCCGCCAGCGCCTGCGCGCTCCCCGATGCCGCGGTCAGGGATGACGCGTCTGCAACGATGTCCGGCGTCGCGCTCCCGGAAAGCGACACGAGCGTGACGCCCGCGCCGTCGATCGCCGCTGACAGCGAGGAGGCCACCGCGGTGGTGTCGAGCATCGGGGTCGATGTCGGAGCGGAGGCCGCGAGCGACGCGCTATCCACGCCGAGTGCCGAGGCGGCGCTTCCGAGCGCAGAAAGGCCACTAAGACCGATCGAGGAAATCGCCTGCCCGAGATCGGCGACGGCGGCGCCGATGACGGCGCTCACGGTCGTGGCGAGCGACACGGAGACCTCCGGCAGCGCTTCCGCTTGCAGGCGATAGTGGATGATGCTGCCACGAGCGGCGTATCGGAGTTCGAGCGCGGTGACGACCACGGTCTCGGACCAGGCCCCGATGGTGAGCGAAACCGATGCGCCGCTGTCGCGCAATGCCTCGAGCGTCACGGCGCGTTCAACGGCGCCGCTCCCTGTGAGGATGCCACGAAGCTCGCGAACCCGCGGGTTCGCGCCGAGCAACTGCACGACACGACCGCCGCCGATCAGGCGATGGATCGCCGGCTGCATCGACGAGCTCCGATCGAACACTTCGGGCACTTCGAGCCCGGTCAGCACGACGGGACCGATGGCCACGGGTTGCCAGCTGCCGCTCACGATGGGTCCTCCTCGGTCAGGGGTCGGCAGACGTCACGGGGTTGGGATCGGCCGCCCGAAGGCCATCGGCACGGCACGGAGATCGGTCGTGCGCCCCGCGACGGGGTTCCCTGACAAGGTCTTCTGGAGCGTGGCCCGTATCAGCCGCTCGAGCCCGCGCTCGTCCGGCGCATCGAGCGGCGAAGACGCGCCGGGACGCAGTCGGAAGCGAGGACTGGCGGCGTCGGCCGCATCGGTCAACGCCTGCGTCGGCCGCACCATCTCCGCATTTGCCCTTGACGGTGCCTGGCGGGACAGGAACGGGCGTTGCGCGGCGATGGCCGGTCGTCGCGCCTGCGCTTCAGAGCCGTAGGCCGCGCCCTGCGTTCGCAGGTCTCTCGCGGCTGCGCTCGCGACGTTCACGGCCGGTCGGTCCGAGCCGGGCGTACCCGCGATCCGGCAAAACGGGGCTGGCATGCGGCTCCGCTCAAAGCCATGCGCCTGCGTCGTGCGTCGCGACGCCGCGACGACCGCCGCGAGACGTCGCACAGCTCCCGATGGTCGGACCTCGGACCGGTCGGCCACCGGCCGAACAGAGACAGGCGCGACGGGACGCGTGCGCGGCTTCCGCAAGCTCGGCTGCGGAGGGTCCGGGAGCATCGGCCCCGGCATCGATTGCCGACTGGCGGCCGCGCGCTCTGCTCGCGCCGACGGCCCGACCCGCGTCGGGGCCGGCGGCCTGCGAAGGGCAGGAGCGGCCGGGCTCCGGTCGACCGCCGCGAGACGACCGATCGCGCGCGCGCGCGACGCGGACCGCTTGACCGCCGCCGCGAACCGGACGCCCGACACACCTCTTCC
>CAXUBA010000003.1:0-2603 GCA_964249205.1 uncultured Acetobacteraceae bacterium
CCGTCAGTGCGGGCTCGTGCTGAGGAAAGGCATCGGCGCACCGGCGCCGAGATAGGTCGGCAGCACGCCGTTCCAGCGCTGGATGGCCAGTTGCTGGAGGATCGACGGACTGAGCGTCGCCGTGACCATGTTGTTGGCCTTCGCCTGTCCTTCGGCGGCGGCAACCTGCGCCGTCGCGTGGGCCTGCGCCTGCAACACCTGCTGCTGCGCGTCGACGCGGACCTTCGCCAGCGTGAAAGCGGCTTGCTGCGCCTGCTGCTGAGAGACCTGTTTCGCTTCGATGGCGGCGGTGAATTCTTGCGAGAACTGGAAGTCGGTGATGTTCACCGCATCGATGACGACCCGGTACGGTGCGAGTGCCGTCCGAAGCAGAGTGTTGATCTCAAGCGCGACCTTGTCCCGCTGCACGATCAAGTCGGCCGCATCGTAATGCGCCGTGGCCGCCTTCACGGCATTCGAGATGGCTGGGGCAATCACCCGAGCTTCCACCTGCGGCAGCGTGCCCACGTGCTGATAAACCCAGGCGGCATCGTCGGGTTCGATGTGGTAGTTCGTCGCGACCTCGGTGTGTACCGTCTGGAGGTCGCGCGAGGCCGCCTCCTCCTTGTTCTGGTAGTTCTGCACCTGGACGTCCATCTGCACGACCGACTGCATGATCGGGACAACCATGTGCAGCCCCGGCGACAGAACCCCGGGCTGAACGCTGCTGAAGTTCATCAGGATGCCGCGGCTTCCCGGCCCCACGATCCGGAAGGGATCCAGAACGAGGACGCCGGCAATGACGGCGGCAGCGATCCCGCCGTAGAGATAGCGGCGATCGACCCCTCTCCCGGGGCGTTCGGGTGGCTCCAGCTTCCATCCACCGCTCGACGCGTCGAAGCCAGACGGCGTGCTCGGAACGCTCGGCATATCGCTCTACTCCTGGACGTTTGGCGGAAAAGGCCATCCATCCGCGCTTGAAGGTCGTCGCTCTTCATCTCCCGACAACGGGAAGCGACCCGAAGCCTTCGTCGTCGTCGGAAGAGCCCGGCGGACCGCTTCACTGCCGCGTCGGCCCCACGATCCAGCACGCGAGCGTGCCGACGAGTCGGGGTGGCGGCGGAGCGGCACCCGATCCGTTTGGGGGATGGTCACGACGCCGGTTAGTCCTGGCATGCCGATCGATCGTGTTGGGGATGTGCATGGGAATGGAACTGCTGTCGCGCGTGAACCGAGCGAGGGATCGCTGGCGTGACCACAGCCTGACGATGCTGCTGTTCGTCCAGCTTTTCACCATCTTCGGACTGGCCCCGATCGTTGCGGAGGGCGTGCGCTTCCCACCGGGAGCGGCCGCGGTGCTTCTGCTGCTCTTCATGTCGCTGACCATCCTGATGGCTCGCGGTCGGTGGACGTTGATCGCGGGCCTCGGCGCGTTCCTGCTCGTGGGCGTGACGATCGCTCTTCGAAGAGTTTTCCATGGCGTCGAAGCCGACGTTGCCGCCGATCTCATCGCCCTCGTGACCTTCGCCGTGCTGAGCGTCGTCGTCTTTGTCGCCGTGTTCCGACCCGGTCGTTTCACAAGCCATCGCATCCGGGGAGCCGTCGTTCTCTACCTCAATCTCGGGCTGCTCTTCGCGTTCGTGCACCGGATCGTCGCCGAACTGTTGCCCGGCGCCTACAGCCACATTCCCCGTCCGGAGCACCAGGCGACCTTCCGCGCGGCGCTCGACTACTTCTCGTTCGCGACGCTCACGTCGGTCGGATACGGGGACATCGTGCCGGTCAGGCCGGTCGCCCGCAGTCTCGCGACGTTGGAGGCCACCCTCGGTCAACTGCTTCCCACCGTGCTGATCGCCCGGGTGGTCATCCTGGCGATGCGGGAAGACTGAGACGCTGGCCGCGATGGAGGCCGGGCAACGGGTCGGCGGAGGCGGCCGCGGCCGCGTATCTGGGCTCGCGAGGTCGGATGCGACCCGAGGGCGCACGTCCGCGGGTCGTGGCTTTCACCGGATCGTGTTCATCGTCCTGGCAAGCGGGGGATGGCTCCCGCTGTTCTGTCCCGCGAGGGGGACGAGGAAACGATCATGAGCGTGCTGCTCCTTGAGGACGACCACCTGGTGAGAGCCACGATCGCCGAAGGCCTCCGCGCCGAAGGTTTCGACGTCGAGGAGGCTGCGTCGGGCGCTGCGGCGCTGTCGAGCTTCGAACGGGACCCGCAGCGCTTCACCGTGCTCGTGGTCGACGTGGAGCTTCCAGGCGAGAACTCCGGCGACAACGTCGGCCGGCAGATCCGCAGGCATCGGCCCGAGCTCCCGATGATTGTCACCTCCGGGCGCGTGTCGTCGTTGATCGAGGCACAGCGGGCGGACGACACGCATGCCAAGGTCGAGGCAGAACACCCGTCATCCGCACCGATCGGCCCGGTTCACTACCTCATCAAGCCCTACAGCCTCCCGGGCCTGGTGCGCACGATCCGTCGTTTCCGCGAGAGCAAGCCGGATCTTGCCGACGCGTGAAGCGGACGGGTGGCGAACGCTCGTGCAACCGCGCGCAAGGCGTCCGCAGCAGGCCGGGAACGGCTGAGAGCAAAAATGGAGGCCGTTCGAACCCCGGCCGCACTCATC
>CAXUBA010000003.1:2703-51546 GCA_964249205.1 uncultured Acetobacteraceae bacterium
CACGATTTCGGGTGCGGTCAAACTCCGGGCGTGGTGGGGGCTTCTATGGACTGCAGTCGATCAGACGAGACGTGATGGGCTGCGGATGCTTGGGCGTTGAACGCGCCGACGGGACACCATGGACCTTCTGATCACCGGCGCCACCGGCTTCGTGGGCTCGCAGATCGCACTGGATTGGCTGCGCCGCGATCCGGCGACCCGCATCATCTGCTTGGTTCGCGCGTCAAACGCGGAAGCGGCGCGCCATCGGCTGCACGGGGTCCTATCGGAGGCGTCCGTCGGACGAAACGAAGACCTCGAGCACGCCCTGTCCGCGCGGATCGACGTCGTTCCGGGGGACCTGGACGACCCGGCGTGGATCGACGGGGCGCGCGCGTCGATCCGTCGGCCGACCGAGCTGATCCACTGCGCCGCGAATCTCTCCTTCCGGGAGGACGACCGCGGCGCCGTGTGGCGGACCAACGTCGAGGGAACGGCTTCGCTCCTGAGCGCGCTTCCTCGACTGCCCGGCATCGCCGGTTTCAACTACGTCAGCACGGCCTACGTCGCGGGCGATCGGCAGGGCGTGATCCGCGAAACGGAACGCGATCGGCCGGGTCGTTTCAACAATCCCTACGAGGAAAGCAAGTGGATCGCCGAAGCGCTGACGCGGGATGGCTGCGCCGCGGCCGGCGTCGCGTTCCGCATCTTGCGCCCGAGCATCGTGATTGCGCATTCGGTCACGCATCGGATTTCGTCGCGTTCGGGATTCTATCAGGTGATCGACACGCTTCTGCAGCTCGGTCGATCGAAACGGATCGCCGAGGCCGGTCCCATCATCCTGCCGGGGATGTTGGCGGCGACGCTGGACCTGATCCCGGTCGACGTCGCCGCCGCGGAAATCGTGGCGCTTGTCGGTGCGGGCGCCGCGACTGCGGGCAGGACGTTCCACGTGACGGGCGTCGATCCGCTTCGCCTCGCCGACGTGCTTCGGGAGCTGACGCCGATGAGCGGTGTCGTCGTCGAAGTGGGCGACACCGGCGTTCCGCCCTCCCCGGGCGCCAAGGTCGTCATCCGCCGCCTGCGCTATTACACGCCCTACTTCAGCTTCGACCGTCGGTTCGATCGCACGGCCGCGCATGGCGCCCTCGGGACCGAGCCCTACCGGATCGATCTCGAGGAACTCCGTGCCTTCGTGCGGTCCTATCTCGCGCAGCAGAACAATCCGCCCCGCCGGGAAGCCGCCTAGGCTCGCGCACCGTGGTCGGCGCTGGGCCCGGACCGAGCGCCGACCGTTGCGCGCGTCGATCGCGCTACTGCCGGGTGATCGCGAACGCGTCGGTATCCCAGCGCGCCACCGACAGCGGAAGCGAAACCGATCCACCCGACACCACGAACCGCGATGTGTTGTTCGCGACGAGATCGCGCGAAGCGTAAGTGCCGTCGGCGAGGCCGCGAAGCGTCACGAAGCCGCCGACCGCGCCGGCAGCCGGGTTCGTGGCCGTCACGATGAGCCGGCCGTTCTGGTCGTAGAACGCCGTCCCGGTGAGGCCGCTACTGAACGTCAACGGCGCCTGGAACGCCTGCACCGCCGCGGTCGTCGTCAACACGGGCGCGATCGCGGTCAGCGTCTGCATCTCGGCGCTCGGGATCAGTTCGGGATGCTCGAGGATGATCCATGCGGCCGGCCTGGCGCTCGCCGTCAAAGCGGGAAGCGCCGCGTCGCTGACGAAGTAGTCGACCGGAACGCCCTCGTTCTTCAGCGCGTAGAGCAGGCTCGGGGCGCCGTAGGCCTGGGTGTACGGGTTTCCGGTCGCGATCTGCTGCTCGCGCGCGCGCTCGGCGGCCGTCGAATAATAGACCGCCATTCCGAACGGCGCGGTCGGCACGATCGACGACGCGAGACTGGCCACCGTCGGATCGACGCTGCCCGCGTCCCAGTAGTCCCGCGACATGAACGACATCGCTCGACGCACGGTCCCCTGACGGGTCGCGACATGCGCCCACGCCGCTTCCAGCCAGGCGCGCTTCAGCAGCTTGAGGCCCTTCTCCTGCTGGTCGGCGGCGTTCAGGGCCGGATTGAAGTAGGCGATGGCGTTCCAGTAGGCGGCGTCGTTCGCCTCGAGGTTGACGCCGTTCCGCAGGTTGGGCTCCCGCGCCGCCGCGATCGCGTAGGCACCGAGACCGTAGACGGGATCCTGACCGCCGCGCCCGATCTGCATGGACTGCTCGTCCCACTCGCAGATGTAGTTCTTGGCGGGCACCACGTCCGAGATCAGCCGCTGGTCGAGGCCGTAGAAGCGCAGCAGGGCCGGCCAAAGGCTGCACTGCTGGATGACCAGGCTGCTCTGGCCGGTGCCGAACTGCACGTCGGACTGCAGCGCGGACAGGAAGTGCGCGTACCCGCTCGAAAGATAGTCGTTCCACTGGGGCATCGCGTTCGCGATGATCCAGGCCGATTGCTGGCTCGTGTTGCCGGACGGAACGCCGACGCCTTCCGCCGCCTGAAAGCCGCCGATCAGGGCCGGATTGTAGCCCATCTGAGTCGAGATGCCGGGCTGGGCTGTGCTGAAGTCGGACAGGCCGATGCCGTAGGCGCCGCTCAGCGCCGCCGTTTCGCCCCAGCGTGCGGCCGCCCAGTCGCCGAAGACGCAGCTGGTCATGCCGTTCGGGCAATCGCTCGACGCGAGGGGCATCAGCGGGCTGACGTGACCCCAGCTGCCACCCCAAGGCCGGAAGTAGGTCGGCACGGAGCCGCCGTCGTTCGCCATGATCAGGAGACCGGGGCGTGCGCTGAGCCACGCGGTCCAGGCCTTGAACTCCGGGCCGGACGCGTAGCCGGACGCGCGGTCGCCGGCGAAGTTGCTGCCATCGGCATAGCCCGGCTCGTTTGGGAACAGGGAGGCCGGCTGCGCCACCTCGTAGGTGTCCTCCCAGCGCTGGGCCTGCGCCGTGGGCACGATCCCGATGTTCGACCACCCCCAGGCCGCGCCGCGTGCGTTGCCCATCGTCGAGGCGTCCGTGAAGTGGCTGCCGCTCCGCCAGAACCATTGCGCGGGATCGAACCCGTTGCCCGACCCCCAGGACAGCTGGAAGATCGATCCGGCCCAGGGAAGCGTCGCATAGCTGGTCAGACCGACGTCGCCGTCGGCGTTCAGCGGCGAGGCGACGGCGGCCGTTGCCTGCAAAGTGCCAAATAGAAGGGTGACGATCGCCGATCGGCTGACGGAAGACCGCAGCCCGTGACGCAAAGCCCTCGAAAGCATTCCAAACCCTCACAAAGTCGTGAGGGTCTGATCGGCTCGATCGTGAATTTCGGTCAAGGCGGACGAGCGCGGCGCGTCGATTGAGTCAGACGACGTGGCGCGCTGCCGTGATTTTCAAGAATATAACCCTATCGATCGCGTGACGGGACGGTACTCCGGGGCTCGAAGCCATGGCGCGACCGCTGTCGGAAACGACGATCGCACGCCCGCCGTCCCGGCGCGAACCCGCCGTTTCGCTTTCGCGGAACGGCGGGCGTGGCGGATGGATGTCGCGCGCGTGTTCCTCGACCGTCGGCCAGTCTCAGTTCGCCGGCGAGACGGCGTAGGCAAGCGTGTCCCAACGCGTCACCGGCACCGGGACCGACACGCGGTTGCCGGACACCGACACGCCGAAACTCGCATTCGCGAACAGGTCGGTGACCTTGTAGGCGCCGTTGGGGACGCCCTGGAGCGTGACCGTGCCGGTCAGGTTCGAGGCCGTCGGGTTGGTCACCGTGAGGATCAGCCGTCCGTATTGATCCCAGAACGCGGTGCCGGTGAGCCCGCCGGAAAAGGCGAGCGGCGCCCCCGCGAGCGACTTCGCCGCCGCCGTTGTCGCTAGGACCGGCGCGATCGCCTGCAAGGCCTTCATCTCGCTGGACGGGATCAATTCCGGATGCTCCGGGATGATCCAGCCCGCCGGCCTCGCGGTCGGGACGAGGCTCGGAAGCGCGGCATCGCTCACGTAGTAGTTCATTGGCACGCCCGCGTTCTTGATCGCGAGGATCTCGGTTGGGTTGTCGTACGCCTGCATGTAGGGGTTGCCGGTCGCCACCGCCTGTTCCACGGCCCGCTCCGCATTCGTCGAGTAGTAGAGGGCGTAGCCGAACGGCGCCGTCGGCACGATCGAGGAAATCAGCGTCTGCAGCGTCGGATCGAGCGTGCCGGCATCCCAGTAATCGCGCGACATGTAGGCCATCGCGCGCCTGACTTGGCCCTGACGTGTGGCGATGTGCGCCCAGCTTGCCTCGAGCCAGGAGCGTTTCAGGAGCTTCAGTCCCTTTTCCTGCTGGTCGGCGGCATCGAGGGTTGGATTGAAGTAGGCGATCGCGGACCAATAGGCGTTGTCGTTCGCCTCGAGGTTCGCGCCGTTGCGGAGGTTGGGCTCGCGCGCCGCGGCGACCGCGTAGGCGCCGACGCCCCAGACCGGATCCTGTCCGCCGCGTCCCACCTGCATCGACTGATCGTCCCAGCCGCAGAGATAGTTGTTCGGCGACATCGTGGTCGCGATCATCCTCTGGTCGACGCCGTAGTAGCGGAGGAGTGCCGGCCACAGGCTGCATTGCTGGACCAGCAGGCTGCTGTGGCCCGCTCCCGCCGCGACGTCGCTCGCGATCGCGGCGTCGAAGCGCGCGAAGCCGTTCGACAGATAGTCGTTCCAGGCCGGCATTGCGTTCGCGACGATCCAGCCGGACTGCGACGCGGTGCTGCCGGCGGGAACGGCGACCTTCGCTGCGGTCGCGAAGCCCGAGACGATGGCAGGGTTGTAGCTCATCTGCGTGGAGATGCCCGGCTGCGCGGTGGTGAAGTCGGACAGGCCGAAGCCGTAGGCGCCGTCGAGCGCCGCGATCTGCCCCCAACGCGACGCCATCCAGTCGCCGTAGGTGCACGTTCTCATGCCGGTCGGACAGTCTGCCGCCGCGAGCGGCATCATGGGACTGATATAGCCCCAGCTGCCGTTCCAACTGCGGAAGTAGGTCGGCACGGAGCCGCCGTCGTTCGCCATGACGAGCAGCGACGGGCGTGCGGTGATCCAGCTCGCCCACGCCTTGAACTCCGGGCCGGCGTCGATGCCGTCGGCGCGATCGCCCGCGAAGTCGCTGCCGTCGGCGTAGGCGGGCTCGCCGGCGAACAGCGAGGCGGATTGCGCCACCTCGAACGTGTCTTCCCAGCGCTGTGCCTGGGCGATCGGCACGATCCCGATCGAGGACCATCCGGCGGCGGCACCGCGTGCCTGCGCCATCGTCGACGCGTTCGTGAAGTGCGTGCCGCTCTGCCAGAACAGCTGGGCGGGGTCGAGGCCGGCGCCGGATCCCCAGGATTGCTGATAAACGGCGCTCTGGAACGGCAGAGTCGCGTAGCTGGTGAGGCCGACCTCGCCTCCCGCATCGATCGTCGACGTGGCCGACGCCGCAACCGGAAAGCCGGTCAGCGCGGTCGCCGCGAGGACGACGAAGCGCGTGCGCAGTGCGTTGTGCAAACGGAATGACATGATGTCTCTCCTGGCGGCCTTGCCGCCGAAAGCAGCGAATGTCGTTACGCTCAAGAAACTTCTTACACCGGCGATCACGTTTCCGCGAGCATAGAGATCGCGACTCCACCTGGAGTCTGCTGACGCTGGTAGAGAATGAGACGGCCTGCTCAGGAAGGCTGCGGGTCGGGGTTGCTTCTGGTGTTAGGAGAAGAGGATATTTTGTTGCAGCAAAACGACGTTCATGAACGACGGTTACTTGGACGTCTTTGCGCGAGTCGTGTGCCGAACTGCAAAGGATTCTTGCGCCCTAACAAACTTATAACGATGGGGGTCGGAAGTGCGCCTTGCGCCGGCCGCGCACGCGAACCGGGCGGCGAGCACACCGACCGCGTCGAGGCTCCGGACAGCCCGCACGGGCCTCGCGCCCTGGCGGAACCGACCCGGTCGGAGTAACCGTCGCCGGATCAACCGAGGTTCGAGCGAGGTGTCGTCGGTCATGTCAGGTGCGGAACACGGAACGAGGCCGGAGGACCGGCTCGGCGTCCTGATCGTCGGGCTCGGAGGAGCCGTCGCGTCAACGGTCGCCGCCGGGCTGCAACGGATCGGGAACGGAGACGCGGACCGCACCGGCCTGCCGCTCGCCCGCTTCGACGTGCCCGGTCTCGCACCCTACGACGCGATCGCTGTGGCCGGCTGGGATCTCAACCCGGCCGACCTCGCGACCGCGCTGCACACCCATCGCGTTCTGCCGCCCGAACTCGCACGCTCCGTCGAGCCCGCGCTTTCGCAGCTGACACCTTGGCGTGCGATCGGGAACACGCGGTTCTGCCGCAACATCGACGGGGCGAACCGGCTCGCGACCAATTCGCTGCTCGGCGCTGTGGAGCAGCTCCGCACCGACATACGCGAGTTCCGCGCGCGGCGCGGGATCGACCGGCTTGTCGTGCTGAATCTCGCCTCCGTCGAGGCCTGGCCGGACGATACCACCCCGCTCGCCGATCCGGACCGGTTCGAGCACGCGCTCGCCGACAACCATCCGTCGATCAGCCCCGCGATGCTCTACGCCTACGCCGCGATCCGGGAAGGCGTCCCCTACGGGAACTTCACGCCGAGCCTCGGCGCCGACGTGCCCGCGCTGACGACGCTTGCGACTGCGCTCGGCGTGCCGATCGCCGGCAAGGACGGCAAGACCGGCCAGACACTCCTAAAGACGGTGGTCGCGCCGATGCTCCGCGACCGTGCGCTCCACGTCGACGGCTGGTTCTCGACCAATATCCTCGGCAACCAGGACGGGTTCGCGCTCGACGATCCGGACAGCCGGCGCTCGAAGATCATCACCAAGGCGGGCGTAATCGACGATATCCTCGGCTACAAGGTCGAGGACCACGTCGTCCACATCCACTATTACCCGCCTCGCGGCGACGATAAGGAAGCTTGGGACGCGGTCGATTTCACCGGGTTTCTTGGCCAGCGCATGCAGATGAAGGTGAACCTTCTTTGCAAGGACAGCGTCCTCGCGGCACCTGTGGCGATCGAGCTCGCGCGTTGCCTCGATCTCGCGCACGCCCGCGGCGACGGCGGCGTCCAGGAGCAGCTCGGCAGTTTCTTCAAGTCGCCGATGACGCGTCCCGGCGGCCGGCCCGAACACGACTTCTTTCGCCAGCAGCGGACCCTCGAGGACTGGCTCGCGGCCTGACGTCGTCGTGGCGGCGTGGTGGTCGGGCTCGGTCGCGGCGTTTCTCGCCGCGCCGTCCGAGCACATCGTCGCCCACCTCGCCGCTTCTGCCGTCGAGAGACATCGGGTCAACGAGGCCGCACAGCTTCGCGCGTGGCGGGCGCAGGGCGAGGTGTTGTCAGCCGCGCTTCGCGAGTGGCCCACGCCCGACGACGCCTTGCTCTGTCTCGAGTGGACAGTCGAACGGCTCGGCGGCCGAGCCGATGCCGTTCTGGTAAGCGAGCGCGTGGTCTTCGTCATCGAGTTCAAGATCGGTGCCGCGCACTTCGATCGTTCGTCCCGCGACCAGGTTGAGGGCTACGCGCTCGACCTCCAGGACTTCCATGCCGGAAGCCGCTTCGCCCCGGTCGTCCCGGTGCTGGTCGCGACCGAAGCGTCGAGCGTGCCATCGGCAACGCTTCCGATGCTGCACGCCGGCGTGGGGGAGGTGCAGAACGCGACCGCAACCGGGCTTGGTTCTTTGCTTCGGACGTTCGAGGCAGCGGCGTCGCCCGGCTCGCACACGATCGATGTCAGGACTTGGACGCGCGCGCGTTACGATCCGGTGCCCGGTATCGTGGATGCCGCGTGCCTGCTGTTCCGTCGACACGACGTCGCCGACATCGCTGCCACCCGCGCCGACACCGTGAATCTGACCGCGACCGCTGACGCGATCGATCGTTTCCTTGCGGACGCGGAACGCGAACGATCGAAGATCGTGCTGTTCGTGACGGGCATTCCCGGCGCCGGGAAAAGCCTCTGCGGTCTGAAGGCGGCGTTCCACCGGGTCGAGAACGGCTCTCCGCGCGCGTTCCTTACCGGCAACCCCACACTCGTGCACGTACTCCGCGAGGCCTTGGTGCGTGACGCGGTCGACCGGCGCGGAGCTCAGCGGAAGTTTGCCGAGCATCAGGCCGAAACGGTCATCCAGATGCTGACCAAGTTTCGCGATGACGGGGTCGAGACGGGCGAGGTGCCGCCGGAACGGGTTATCGTCATCGACGAGGCGCAGCGGTCCTGGACCGCGGAGCAGGCGGTCGGGAAGACGAAAGCGCGCACCGTGCGGCTCGATCGATCGGAGCCGGCGCATCTTCTCGATATCATGGGGCGGCATGACGGCTTTGCCGCGCTGGTTTGCCTCGTCGGCAACGGCCAGGAGATCCACGACGGAGAAGGGGGACTGCGCGCCTGGGGAGAAGCTCTCGCGGCACGACCGGAGTGGCGCGTCGTGCATGCGCCGGACTGCCTGGACGCCAAGGAAGCTCGGGCAAGACTGCCGGTCCTGTCCCGCGCGACCATCGAGCCGCTTCTTCACCTTTCCGTCCCGGTCCGATCGCTGCGCCATCGGACAAGTCCGGCCTGGGTCGAAGCCGTGCTTGCGTCCGACAGCGCGACCGCGGCCACGATCGCGGCATCGGAGGATCCGCTCCCGTTCCGATTGATCCGTGATCTCGACGAGCTCCGGCGCTCCTTGCGGGCGGCGTGCCGCGACCAGCATCGGGCCGGCCTCGTCGCGAGCAGCAATGCGCGCCGCTTGCGAGGCGACGGTCTTGGTGCCGAACTGGCCCACATGGACCCGAAGGCCGTCGCCAACTGGTTTCTGAACCGCTGGATCCGCGACGAGCGGGATGTTCGCGCCTCCGACGCGCTCGAAGTCGTCGGCACCGAGTTCTCCGTACAAGGCCTCGAACTCGACCATGTCGGACTGTGCTGGGGCGGTGACCTAATCCGCGGCCCGCAAGGTGATTGGATGGCAAGACGTTTTGCCGGACGCGTCTGGCAGACCCTGCGAGATCCCGACAAGATTAGCTGGCGGATCGCCGCCTATCGCGTTCTGCTGACCCGGGCACGATACGAGACGACGATCTGGGTACCCCGCGGCGAGGCGGACGACCCGACCCGGCCGCCCGCCTTCTACGATGCCGTGGCTGACTTCCTGATCAGTTGCGGTGTGCGACCTGTCCTGAGCGCCGGCGACACGGTCGTCCGTCCGGCGTTGTCGCCGCGACTGTTCGATCAAACGGAGGATCTGTCCCCATGCGTGTCCTGATCATCGGAGCGGCCGGCATGATCGGCCGACTTCTCGCCGAACGCCTGGCCCGCGACGGCACCGTCGGCGGGACGCCGATCACGGCGCTCGACCTGGTGGACGTGTTCGAGCCCGTTCCGCCGGCGCTCCCCGGTGGCACGGTGAGCGTGAAGGCGGCCGACCTTGCTTCGCCGGAGACGGTGAAGGCGCTGGTCGCGAAACGGCCTGATCTCGTGGTCCATCTCGCGGCGATCGTTTCGGGCGAGGCGGAGGCCGATTTCGAGAAGGGCTACCGGGTCAATCTCGACGGGACGCGGATGCTCTTCGACGCGATCCGAGAGATCCACGACAGCGAAGGGTGGACGCCGCGTGTGCTGTTCGCGTCCACCAACGCGGTGTTCGGCGGCGCCATGCCGGCGGTGATCCCGGATGATTTCGCCCCGACCCCGACCACGAGCTACGGCACGCAGAAGACGATCTGCGAGCTCCTGCTGGCCGACTACGCGCGCCGAGGCTTCTTCGAAGGCGTCGGGATCCGACTGCCGACGATCTGCGTCCGGCCGGGCAAGCCGAACCGGGCGGCGTCGTCCTTCTTCTCCGGCATCATCCGCGAGCCGCTCGCCGGTCAGGAAGCGATCCTTCCGGTCGGCGAGGACGTCCGGCACTGGATGGCGAGCCCGCGTTCCGCGGTGCAATTCTTCGTCCATGCCGCCACGCTCGACACGGCGAAGCTCGAAAGCCGGCCGAACCTCACCATGCCAGGCCTGTCGGTGACGGTCGGCGAGCAGATTGAGGCCTTGCGGAAGGTGGCGGGCGAGAAGACGGTTTCGTTGATCCGCCGCGAGCGCGACCCGTTCGTCGAACGGATCGTGACGGGATGGGCGCAAGGCTTCGAGGCGAAGCGGGCCCGGGCGCTCGGCTTCACGGCCGAGGACAGCTTCGAGCAGATCATCGAGGTCTACATGGAAGACCAGGGGCTCCGCTGACGGCGGCGCCGCTCCCCCGCACGAGGGGGGGGGCATCCGGGACGTCCCGGGCGGCGAACGCCCGGGGCTCAGGCGGCCCGGAGGGCCTGATACTCCCGACGCACGATATCCATCAGTTCCGGGACGGAGGTCGACTTCGCCTGGTTCTCGTACGTGACCCGCCCACGCTGCATCAGCATGATACGGTCGGCGATGTCGAGCGTCTGCGCGTAGTTGTGCATGATCATGACGATCGACATCTCGCCCTCGTTCTTGAGGCGGTTGATCAGGTCGATGATCAGCCCGCCTTCGCGGGCGCCCATGGCGGCGAGTGGTTCGTCGAGCAGCAGGATCTTGGCCTTCGAGTTCACCGCGCGCGCGATGGCGATCGCCTGGCGCTGGCCGCCGGACAGCGCGCCGACCTCGAGATCGACCGACTGGACGTGCACGCCAATCTCGTCGAGGCACTCGGCCGCCCGCTTCCGCATCGCGCGATTGTTCAGCAGCCGGATCGGGCCCGGATACACGATCTCCCGATTGAGGAACATGTTGTGGAAGATCGTCAGCGTATTGGCGAGCGCCAGGTCCTGGTACACGCACTCGATCCCGAGGGACCGCGCGTGATCGACCGAGCGCAGCGCCGTTTCCTGTCCGTGGATGATGAGCTTGCCGGTGCTCTGCGGCTGATAGCCGGTCAGGATCTTCATCAGCGTCGACTTGCCGGCGCCGTTGTCGCCGAGGATCCCGAGGATCTCGCCCTTCTTCAGGTGGAGCGAGATCCCGTTGAGTGCGGTGACCGGGCCGAACGTCCGGGTGATGTCCT
This sequence comes from uncultured Acetobacteraceae bacterium, assembly GCA_964249205.1. Taxonomy (GTDB): domain Bacteria; phylum Pseudomonadota; class Alphaproteobacteria; order Acetobacterales; family Acetobacteraceae; genus CAXTPV01. The sequence goes on from CAXUBA010000003.1 coordinate 13,713, forward strand.
CGGCGCGAAGGACGTCCGGTCGGCCGTCGAACGTGTCGCCAGTGCTGCTCATGCGCGTTTCCCCGGCCGTCAGGCCCGCTTCTTCCCGCTGAAGCGGACGCGGGTGATGTGGATGTTGAACAGCATGGCAAGAAGGATCGCCGCGCCGAGGATGAGGTTGAAGGTGAAGGCGTTGATGCCGATCAGCGTGAAGCCGTCGCTGAGGAGGCCGAGCACGGCGGCACCGATCAAGGCGCCGATGACGGTGCCGGATCCGCCGGCCAACGGGGTCCCGCCGATGACTCCGGCGGCGACGGCGAGGAACATGATGTTGGTGCCGCCCGCGGTCGGGTCGATCGACGTGATCCGGAAGCTTTCCACGATGCCGGTAAGCGCCGCGAGGAAGCCGGTCAGCGCGAAATTGCCGATCTTGATCGTGCGGACCTGGATGCCGGCCTCGCTGGCGCCGATCGGGTTGGCACCGGCCGCAATGGTGTGAAGACCCCAGCGGGTGTTGCGGAGGACGACGTGCATCACGAAGACCACGAGAAGCGCCCAGATGAACTCCGCGTAGCCGCCGTGACCGAGGATGCTGGCGGCCCAAGGCGAGACGTTCACGCTGACCGGCGTGCCGTCCGAGATCGTCAGCGTCAGGCCGTTGAGCAGGAAGAGCGTGCCGAGCGTCGTCACGAACGACGGCACGCGCAGAACGACGGTGATGAAGCCGTTGATGAGGCCGACGAGCGCGCCAGACGCGAGGCCGAGGAAGATCGACGGCAGGAGCGGAATGCCGGCCTGCACGCCGAAATACATCACGAAGGGCGCGAGGGCGTAGACCATGCCGGCGGAGAGATCGATCTCTCCGCCGATCATGAGCATCACCTCGCCGCACGCGATGATCGTGACCGGTGCGACGTACTGGGACAGGTTCTCGAGCGATGCGCTGGTCAGCAGGAAGTTGGAGTTCGCGCTTTGGAAGTAGATCGCCAGCACGATCGCGACGAGCAGGATGCTCGCCTCGCGTTTGCGGCGGAACAGATCGAGCAACCCGCCCATCGTCGTCAGCTCTTGATCGCGCCGGAGCGCTTCACGTACTGCGGGTTCGTCGCCGAGCCCTCGTAGCGCGTGTGCGTCGAAAGATACGGACCGACGTTGCCCTTGGTCACGAACTTGAGGCCCGTGTTGATGTCGGCCGGTCCGGTGAGGCCGCCGGACAGAAGGTAGAGGTACGCTTCCATGACCGTGTAATAGCCCTGAAGATACGGCTGCTGGTCGATGGTGAAGTCCATCGCACCCTGCTGGATCAGCTCGAGCGTGCGGGGCAGCAGGTCGAAGCCGCCGCCGTGCACGCCCTTCGAAGCCAGGCTGTACTGCTGCATGCACTCGGCGATGCCTTCGGTCGTGCCGCCGTCGACCGCGAACATGCCCTTCACGTCCTGGTGGCCGAGGTAGTACGACTTGACGCTGCTGATCTCGTTGTTGACCGCGGCACCCGAGGCGATGACGTCGATCGTGTAGTTCTTGCCGCTCTTCTTCAGCACGTCCTGGGCGCCGTCGAGACGCGGCTGGATGTTGAGCTGGCCCGGCGTCGCGATAAACAGGCCGACGCGGCCGCCGTCGACGAGCTCGACGATCCTCTGGCCCATCAGCTGGCCGGCCTTGAACAGGTCCTGGCCGACATAGGCGAGGCGTTTGCAGCCTTGCGCGGGCGTGACGTCGGCGTTGTAGCTGAACACCGGGATGCCGGCGTCGAGCGCGCGCTGGACCGGATCGTTGAAGGCGTGCTGGTCGACCAGCGAGATGGCGATCGCATCGGCCTTGGAGGCGATCGCGGAGTTCATCGCGCTGACCATCTCGGCCGAGACCGAGTTCGCCGAGCCGGTCCACTGGGTCGTGCAGCCGGTCAGCGCCGCCGCGTCGCGCATGCCGTACTGCGTCGGCGTGAAGAACGGGTTGGTCGTCACGTGGTTGACGAACACGATACGCCAGCTCGGGTGCGACGGCACCAGACCCGCCGCACGTGCCTCGCGGATGCCGCCGAGAGCCGCGAACGCGGAGCCGAGTGCCGCTCCCTTGAGCATGAGGCGACGGTCGACGCCGCCACCCGTCGATCCCTCGGGGATCAAGGCGTTCTCATCCATAGACGCTTCCTTTGCCGTTCAGGCGTTATCCCGGAGGCCGGGTTGTCGTGTTCGTTGCCGAAGCGCGCGAGACTTGGCCGCGCGTGACGGCGGCTGTCAAGCGAGCACAAGTTTCCCTGCCCCAACGGAGAAGACGACGGATGATGAACGTGCCTCAACGGCGACACAACCGATGGTGGGCGACGGGATGACCGCCGCAGAACCGGCCTGGCTCCGCTGGTCGCGGGAACTGCAGGCGATCAGCCAGAGCGGCCTCGCCTTCACGAAGGATCCGTTCGATCGCGAGCGGTTCGAGCGAATCCGCGCTATGGCCGCGGAAGCCACCGCCGTGTTCGGGGGCGGGGAGCCAGCGGACGTCCTGCGGGGTTTTGCGTTCGAGAGCGGCTACGCGACGCCGAAAGTCGACGTGCGCGGCGCAGCCTTCGATGCCGAAGGACGCGTCCTGATGGTCCGCGAGATCGCGGATCGGGGACGATGGACGCTTCCCGGCGGATGGGCCGACGTCAACCAGACGGCATCGGAATGCGTGGTGCGCGAGATCAGGGAGGAAAGCGGCTTCGAGGCCCGGGCGCTGAAGCTTGCGCTCGTGCACGATCGAGCCCGACAGGGACACAGCCCGGCGGGGCCGTTCTCGATCTACAAGTTGTTCTTCGTCTGCGACATCGTCGGCGGCGCAGCGGCGGGCAGTCTCGAAACGAGTGCCGTGGCGTTCTTCGCCGAGGACGCGCTACCGGGCGATCTTTCGACCGGCCGGACCCTGCCGCACCAGCTTCGGCGGTTGTTCGCCCATCGTCGCGAACCTGGCTTGGCGACGGAGTTCGACTAGCGCTCCGTCAACGGTCCCGCGCGACCGAAGGCCGGGATGAGGGCGATGGCCCTTCACCGGCCTTCGTCTGCTCGTTCGGTCCGCAACGTCAGATCGCGGCACTGCGGGCGAGCCGCTCGATGTCCATCCGGCTGATGCCGAGATCGTTGAGCTCGCGGTCACTGTAGCTGTTCAGCTCCTGGCGGATCCGGTTCACGGTCGCGCGGCGCTGGCGGGTCTCGGTCCGGACGGCACGGAACTCGGCGAAGAGCTGCCGAAGGTTCGAGAGCGGGCGATCGGCGGACGAGGAACCCTGGGCGAAGGCGGTGATGAGAAACATGGCGACAACTCCTTGCTGCCTTGCGTTTGACGCACTGCAACATCGCATGCTCGCCACGCCCAATCAAGCCCATTTTGTGCGTCGCACAATTAAAATTGTGCAGTGCGAAGAATACGATCGTTAATGGAACGACCGACGCTCCCGCCGCAGACCAGCAGCCCCGCTTCCATATGGGGCGGCGGCGGCGCCGTGGCGGCGACCGGCGGCGCGAGCGGCAGCGCGATCGTGCGCGCGTGCCGCGCCAGGGCGCCGACGCCCCGGGCGTAGACAGGGTCGCCGACGATCGGCCAGCCAAGCGCGCGGCAATGCACCCGGATCTGGTGCGTCCGACCGGTGCGGGGCCGGAGTTCGAGCCAGGCCATGCGCCGCCCCGGTGCGACGCCGACGAGACGCCACGCCGTTTCCGCTGGCTGTCCGTCGGTCGTGCTTTCCATCCGCCAGGATGAACCGCGCTGCACCCGGGCGAGACGCGACCGCACCACCCCGCTCGACGGTCCTGCCGCCGGGAACTCCCCTTCCACCAGAGCCCAGTAGATCTTCTCGACGCGACCCTCGTTGAAGCACCGTTGCGCCTCGCGAAGCGCGCTTCGCCGGAGGGCGACGACGAGGCAGCCCGACGTGTCGCGGTCGAGACGGTGCGCGAGGAAGGGTCCGTCCCGAACCCGGCCGAGGCTCGGGAACAGATCCTCGACCGAGAGCGACGGGTCCCCTCGGGATGGGTGCACCGCCATCCCCGGCACCTTGTCGATCACCGCGAAACGCGCGTCGCGCCACACCACGGCGAGGGGTGCGGGTTCCGGCCGCCGGCCGCTCATCGCGACGCGTCCATCCCGAGCACGACCGGAACCACCGCGAGGCCGTGCCGATCGTGGAGACGGTCGCGAAGACGCGCGACCCATGCCGTCGCGCGCGCGGTTTCCCGCCCGGTCGCGATCCCGAGCAGGTAGGCGCCGGACGCGTCGCAGAGCGCGCGCGGGTCGGCGAGACATTCGGCCAGGCGCGCGCACAGATCCGCGTCCTCGTCGGGGTCTTCGTAGGGCGAGCGGATCAGGGCGGCGGCGCGCGGCGCGAGGCCCGGCCGTGACGCGAGCGCCTCGTTCCGCAGCACGAGGCGGAACGGCAGGGTGTCGAGCGTGGTCGCGGCGAGCAGCGCGCGGAGCGTCTCGATCCCCTGCGGCACGCCGTCGTACCAGGCGAACTCGACGTCGATCGAGGTGCGGCCGGCGGCCCGCGCTGCCCGAATGCGGTCCCGGAGCTCGGCCGCCGCACTCGTCACGACCCCAGGGCGGTCGCGGTTCTCGAGCCAGTGGATCAGCGGGTTGAGCCGGACCCAGGCCGTCCCCGGCAGGTGACGCGCACGGTAGAAGGCCGTGTCGAACCAGGCCGATGGGTTGGCGCCTTCGCGCGCGCCGTGCCTGACGTAGTGCTCGAACGGGTCGCTCCGCCGATAGGCCATGTCGCGCCGCCTCCGACGGTAATAGCCGGCATCGAAGCCGGGCACCGGCGCGATGTCCTCGTCGCGTCGCCGTGCGAGGAAGGCGGCGAGCGGGTCGCGTTCGGGCTCCAGATGCAGCGTCCAGCGGATGAAGGCGGGATCGAACAGCGGGGACGGGCGGACGCCGGACCGGCGGTAACGCATCCAGTGCAGCAGCGGATCAAGCGTGTCCCGCTCGTGTTCCTCCATGTGGCGGCGGCGGTACCACGCCGGGTCGAAGTAGAAGTTCGGCGACCGGTTCTCGCGCCAGCCGTAGGTGCAGTAATGGCTGACGAGGTCGCCGCCGGCCGCCGCGACGTCGGGGGCCTCGTTCGCGTAATGCGCGTCGTCGAAGAGGCCGCTCCGGCGAACCCTGCCGCGATGCGAAGCCTCGTCGTTCCCGTCGGCGATGTCGGTCCCGCCGACGGCACCGCCGACCGCCACCGGGCGGATCGCGAGATTGAGGCGCCGGAACGCGGCCTCCGGCCCGTCGCCGTGCGCCTCGTCGGGCGGAAGGGACGCGATCCGGCGGAGCGTCGCTCGCGTGGTGACGAGCACCGGGCAGCCCGGCACGAAGCGGACGACGCCCGCGACCGCGCCGGTGTCCGCGGTCCACGTTTCCGCAAGGAGACGCCGCAGCCAGTTTCCGTCGTCGAAGCGGATGGGCGGCCCGGACAGGACGACGACGTGTTCGGCGCTGTCGCCGCGGAGGATCCGACGCGCGACGGCGCCGAAGCCGATCGCGTCGATCACGGCGGCGTCGAGCGCACCGGCATGCGTCGGCGAGCCCGCCGTGGCCAGGATCGCGGCTCCGGCCGCCCGGATCGAGACCGACGCGTCCGGCGGCACGGTCCGGTCGTTGGGTCCGGGATCGCTCCGCCCGGTGAACCGTCGCGCGGCGTCGAGCAGCCAGTCGGGATCGGGTTCTTCCGAGCCTGTCGCCGGCCAGGAGAGCGGAACGCCGGCCCGGGCGTCGGCCGCCGGACCGGCAGCCGACGCCCGGGCGACGAGGCGGATCCGGAGGTCGGCGAAGGGGCGGAGCGCGTCACGTGCCGCCGCATCCTCCGGCAGGGGCCACGGCTCGGCGCGATGGAGCAGCATCTCCCAGAATGGGTAGCGCTGCGCGCGGAGCGACCCCACCACGCGTTCGAGGTCCGGCCGGTCGGCGTCGATCGCGATGGAGAACATCGGCAGGCGGGCGGGAAAGCACACACGCCCTCCGTGAAGGCCGAGGTCCGGGGCCGCCCCACCTTCCCCCTCCCGCGGGCCGTTTTCCGCGCGCACCGGCACGAAACGTCCGAGACTCGCATCGACATGCCGCGCAGCCTGGACACGTCGCGGGTCGTTTTCGAGGGGACGATCGAGGCCGAGAGCGAGCAGACGTGCCCGGATGCGCGCGCCGATCGCCTCCGGGCTGAAGGATGCCTCGATCCGCGCCCGCCCCGCCGCCGCACGCCGTGCCCGCTCGACGGCGTCGTCGGAGGCGGCGGCAAGCTGGCGGCGGAGGTCGTCGGGATCCGGTTCGGCCCAGACCGCATCCTCGAGATAGGGGCCGGCCCGGCGCCCGACCGGCACGAGGCGGAAGCGGACGGGGTAGCCGGTGTCCCGGTCGAGGAAGTCGCACGAGCCGGAATAATCCGTGGCGACCGCCGTCCGCCCGGCGCCGAGCATCTCGGCGATGTTGAGCCCGAAGCCTTCCGACCGGTGCGGCGAGACCACGACGTCGGACGCGGCCTGCAGCGACGCCATCTCGTCGTCGTCGAGCCGCGCGCCGATCAGGCGGATGTTTTCCTGGCCGCCGCTTTGCGCGCGGAGCGAATCGCGAAGCGCCCCGCCGCCGCCATGGTGCTTCACCAGCAGCACGCGCCGCACGTCGGTGCCGAACGCGTCGCGGAAGGCGCGGATCGCGGCGCGCGGGTTCTTTCGGGCTTCCGTGCTGCCGGGATCGAAGGGGCAGAGCACGGCGAACGCGTTCTCGTCGATCCCGAACAGCCGCCGGCCGCGCGCGCGCGCCGCGGCGCTCCCGTCCCGGAGCGGCACCGGCAGTGGCATCAGGTGGAGCGGCACCGGCAGCGACGACGACGCGAGGGCTGCGAGTTCGAAGCGCGAGTTCGTCCAGACCTCGTCGACCAGCGCCGCCGCCGCATGCCAGTCGGGCCGGAACGCGGCAAGCTCCCAGGCCCAGACCGCGATCGTGTAGCCGTCGTCGAACATCGCGTCGTCGTGCAGCGACGCGACGCGACGGATCTGGTCGGCATTGGCGAGCACGAGGTTGACGCGGAAGCGCGCCGGCCGCGCCCGGTCTGCGGGATCGGCGAGCCGCGCGTGGCCGCTTTCCACGTCGTAAGGGCGGAACTCGTGCGGGACGCCGCTCCGCCTGACCGCTTCGGCGAGGTTCCGTGCCGCGGTGCCGAGCCCGCTGACGGCGTCGAACGGACCCCAGACGGTGATCCCGAACGGGCGCGCCTCGAACCGCGCCGGATCGAACCGGCGCGGGCGACGCCGCGGGAGACCCGGCGGATACCGGTCTTCCGCGCCGCCGCGGAACCACCAATGCCGCGCCGCGCCCTCCGGGTCGGCGCCGAGCTCGTGCCTGACGTCGGCGTGGAGGTAGAGGTAGCTGTCGCCGTCGAAGCGTCCGCCGGCGCGGTCGAACTCGTCGGACCCGCCGCCCACGGACGCCGCCGCCGCAGCCTCGCCGTCGTCCGGCATGCCGGCCTCAGGCCCGAACAGCATGCTCCGGCATCGCTCCCGTCCGCAGCCGCCGCAGGAACAGCCCGAGACGTTCGGTTTCCGGCGCGTCGAACAGCCGCGCGGGCGGTCCGTCCTCGACGATCTCGCCCCGATCCATGAAGATCACCCGGTCGGCGATCGCGCGCGCGAAGCCCATCTCGTGGGTGACGCACAGCATCGTCGTGCCGCCGTCGCGCGCGAGCGCCACCATGACATCGAGCACCTCGCCCACCATTTCCGGGTCGAGTGCCGAGGTCGGCTCGTCGAGCAGCAGCACGCGCGGCCGCATGCTGAGTGCGCGCGCGATGGCGACCCGCTGCTGCTGGCCGCCCGAAAGCGCGCCGGGATACTTGCCGGCCTGCTCGGGCACGTGCACGCGCTCGAGGAACTCCATCGCGGTCGCCTCCGCGTCCTTCCGCGACAGGCCGCGGACCCGCATCGGCGCGAGCGCGCAGTTCTCCAGCACCGTCATGTGCGGGAACAGGTTGAACGACTGGAACACCATGCCGACCTCGCGCCGGATCCGCGCGAGCGTGTCGCGGTCGTCGCTCACGGTGAGCCCGTCAACCTCGATCACGCCCTCGTCGTGCGGATCGAGCCGGTTGATGCAGCGGACGAGCGTCGACTTTCCCGAGCCGGACGGTCCGCACAGCACGGTCCGCTCGCCATGCGCGATCGACAGCGAAACGTTGCGCAACGCCTGGTGCGTCCCGTAACGCTTGCCGACGCGATCGAACAGGATGGCCGGCGTCCCGCCAGCCGCGTCGATGGCGCTGCTCTCCATGGGGAACATCCTGCGCGACCGCGCGCTCATTTTCCACCGCGCGACCGCGTCCACTTCGATCCCGCGACCGCGCGTTCATTTCCATTCGGCGATACGAGGCGTAGAGCGGACACGGATGCTTCACCTGATCAAGCTCGCGGTCGGCGCCCGCACGCCGGACGACATCGTCCGGTTCCAGGCGGCGCGTGCGGCCGGCGCCGGCACCGTTCCGGTGCATACGCGGCAGTTCCCGAAGCGCGCCGCGGAGCTCGAGGCCGGGGGGTCGCTCTACTGGGTGACCGCCGGGATCACCTCGGTACGGCAGCGGATCAGCACCGTCCGCGAAGTCACCCGCGACGACGGCACGCGCGGGACGGTCATCCAGCTCGAGTGCGCCCTGCTGCCGGTCCGCGTGCGCCGGGTGCGCGCGTTTCAGGGCTGGCGCTACCTCGAGCCCGGCGACGCGCCGCCGGACGAGGCGTCGTCCGGGCCGGCTGGCGAGGACGCGGCGATGCCGGCCCGGCTCCGGATGGCGCTCGCGGAGCTCTGCCTGCTGTAGGTCGGCACGCCGGCGCCCGTGGGGTTCGGGGCGAGACCCGCCTTTTCAAAATGGGAGACCCTCTTGCCCGACGTCTACGTCATCCCCCCACCGCCGACGTCCTCAATCGAGATCGCGGGCTCGGCTCAGCGTTTCCCGGTGCGGCGCATCCTCTGCGTCGGCCGGAACTATGCGGCGCATGCGCGTGAGATGGGCGGCGATCCCGATCGGACGCCGCCCTTCTTCTTCAGCAAGCCCGCCGACGCCATCGTCGCGGACGGCGAGGCCATCCCCTACCCGCCCTTGACCAGCGATCTTCATCACGAGGTCGAGCTCGTGGTGGCGCTCAGCACGGGCGGCGCGGCGATCGACGTCAGCGCGGCGCTCGACTGCGTGTTCGGCTACGCCGTCGGCATCGATCTCACCCGGCGCGATCGCCAGGCCGAGGCGAAGGCGGCGGGCCAGCCCTGGGAATGGGGCAAGGCCTTCGACCGGTCGGCGCCGATCGGTGCGCTTCGTCGGGCAAGCGAGATCGGCCATCCCGCGACGGGGCGGATCGCGCTGTCCATCAACGACACGATCAGGCAGGAGGGCGACCTTGCGGAGATGATCTGGCCGGTCGCCGCGATCATCGCGGCCGCGTCCCGCTCGATCGCGCTGGCGCCGGGCGATCTGCTGTTCACCGGAACGCCTGCCGGCGTCGGTCCGGTGGCCGCCGGCGACACGCTGGTCGGCACGGTGGCGAATGTCGGCCAGGTCAGGGTGACGATCGGATGATCCGGATCGTGGTTCCCGGCCGGCTCAGAGCGGCAGCGAGCCCTGACGGCGCGACGGCGCCTCCCGCTCCGCCCGCGCCGCCGTTTCGCCGTCGGCGAAGCGCAGCACGAGCGGCGCTCCCGGCTCGATCGCGGCTGCCCGGGTGACGGGCAGGCCGTCGGGACGGCGCACGAGCGCGAAGCCGCGGGCGAGCACGTTCTCGTAGGACACCGAGTGGAGCCGTGCGCCCCAGCCTTCGAGGCGCGCCAACTGCTCCCGCAGGCGCGAGGCGAGCACGGAGCCCGTGAACGGCGTGCGGGCGAGCGTGGCGTGCCGCCGGGCAAGCAGCGCCGGGAGAGCATGACGCAGGCGGCCGTCCAGCAGCAACAGGGCGTGGCGCCGCATCGCGATAAGCGCGGCCGACGACGGGAAATGCCGCTCGGCCGCCAGAAGGGCGGCGCGACGCCGATCGAGCAGGTTCGGCAGCGCGAGCACCAGGCGATGGTGCCGGTCGTCGAGACGCATGCGTCCCTGACCGAGCAGCGACGGCAGGTCGGGCAGCCGCCGTCCGGCCCGGTCGAGCCGGTGGCGCGCGCCGTCGGCGATGCGCGCGAGGCCGGACTGGAGACGCGCCGCGCGGTGGGCGAGATCGGCGCGGAGCGTGGTTCGGAGCGGCACGGCGAGCTCGGCGGCGGCGGTCGGCGTCGGCGCGCGTCGGTCGGCGACGAAATCGATCAGCGTGGTGTCCGTCTCGTGACCGACCGCGGACACCACCGGGATTCGGCACGCCGCGACCGCGCGGAGCACCGCCTCGTCGTTGAACGCCATCAGGTCCTCGAGCGAGCCGCCGCCGCGGGCGACGATCAGCACGTCAGGTCGCGCCGGCGTCCCGCCCAGGAGGAGCGCGTCGAAGCCCCGAATTGCGTACGCGATGCGCGCCGCGGCACCCTCGCCCTGCACCGGCACCGGCCAGAGCAGCACGTCGCGCGGAAAACGTCGCTCGATCGTCGTCCGGATGTCGTGCAGCACGGCGCCGGACGACGAGGTCACCACGCCGACGACCGAGGGCAGCATCGGTAGCGGCCGCTTGCGTTCGGGATCGAACAGGCCTTCGGCGGCGAGACGGGTGCGAAGCGCCTCGATCCGCGCGAGCAGCGCGCCGGCGCCGGCGTATTCGAGGCGCTCGATCACCAGCTGGTAGGACGAGCGCTCCCCGTAGGCGGTGATCCGGCCGGTCGCGATCACCTCGACCCCGTTTTCCGGCGCGAGCCCGAGACGCGCGACGGCGCTCCGCCAGACAACGGCCGCGATCTTCGCGTTCTCGTCCTTGAGCGACAGATAGATGTGCCCGGACGGGTAGCGCTTGAGCTCCGTGATCTCGCCGCGCACCCGGATGCGGCTGAACCCTGTTTCCAGGGTCCGTTTCACCGCGCCCGAGATCTCGGTCACCGAATACTCGGGAACGTTGGTGCCGGCGGCGATGTCCATGAGGGCCAACCGTAGCAAAAGGGTGGCGGGCGCGCAGCCCGGATGGAGCCGGACCGGCGGATCTTTGACGCCGCCGTGTCCCGCCGCCATACACCGGCAGTCTTTCAGGCAGACGGGAGAGCGCCGACGAGCCTCCGGGATCGAGCGGCCGCCGACGGAGCAACGCCCCGGAAATCTCTCAGGCACCAGGACCGCCTGCCGTCGGGACATCTGGAGAGAGGCGCCGTCCAGGTGCCCATCGAAGCGGCTCACGCTCTCAGGTCGTGGGACAGACGGGGGCGGTTGGCGAGGGTTTTGCCTCGCACCGCGAACCCGTGCCTTCGGAGCTCCCATGTCCCATGTCGCCGTCATCGGATCCGGCATCACCGGCATCACCACGGCCTACGCGCTGCTCGAGCGCGGGCACGCGGTCACCGTCATCGACCGCCATCGCTACGCCGCGATGGAAACCTCGTTCGCCAACGGCGGTCAGCTTTCGGCGTCGAACGCCGAGGTGTGGAATTCGCTCGCGACCCTGCTGAAGGGTTTGAAGTGGATGGCCCGGCGCGATGCTCCGCTGCTGCTCAACCCGCGCCCGTCCGCCCATAAATACAGCTGGCTCGGCGAGTTCGTCGGCCAGATCCGCCATTACCGCGCCAACACGGTGGCGACGACGCGGCTCGCGATCGAGGCGCGCGCGCACCTGTTCGCGATCGCCGAACGCGAAGGGATCGACTTCGACCTCGAGCGACGCGGCATCCTCCATGTCTACCAGCGGCGCGCCGGCTTCGTCGCGGCCTCGCGCGTCAACGCGCTGCTGCTGCGCGGCGGCCTCGAGCGTCGCGCGGTGACGCCGGACGAGATGCGACGGATCGAGCCGGCGCTGCACGGCGACTGGTATGGCGGCTTCTTCACGCCGTCCGACAGCACGGGCGACATCCACAAGTTCACCCGCGGTCTCGCGGAGGCGTGCGAGCGTCGCGGCGCCCGCCTTCATCTCGGCGACGGCGTCCGGACGATCGGGCATCGCGGCGACCGGATCGCGATCGCGACCGAGGGGGGCGACGAGATCGAGACGGACGCCGTCGTGATCTGCGCGGGCGTCGCGAGCCGCCGCTTCGCCGCCATGCTCGGCGACCGGGTCAACGTCTACCCGGTCAAGGGCTACTCGATCACGATCGGGCTCGACGACGAGCGGAGCCGGGACGCGGCGCCGACCGTCTCGCTGCTCGACGACGCGACCAAGATCGTGTCGTCCCGCCTCGGTCGCGATCGGTTCCGGGTCGCCGGCACGGCCGAGTTCAACGGCGAGAACCGCGACATCCGCGCCGATCGGGTCCGGCCGCTGGTCGACTGGGTGCGCGCGCTGTTCCCCGACGTGGCGACGGCGCAGGTCGTGCCCTGGGCGGGGCTCCGGCCGATGACGCCGAGCATGATGCCGCGGATCGGCGTCGGTGCCCGTCCCGGCGTGTACTACAACACCGGCCACGGCCATCTCGGCTGGACGCTGTCCGCGGCGACGGCGGAGATGGTGGCCGACAGCGTCCGCTAGAGCCGGTCCTCGTGTCGCAGCGAGGCGCGCGCGGACCGGCGACCGATCGAGGCGGACGGCGGGAGCGTTCGGATTGTCGCCCGGTTCGCCGAGGATAAGGTCACCGGATCTCGCAGTAACGCACGTCCTTTCGACGCCGAGCCGAACGACACAACGATCGTGATGCGCCGGCGCACGATAAGCTCGATCCTGGTCGTCGGACGTGCTCTATCTTGCCCCCTCGCGGCAACCGCGGTCCGTTATCATCCACGGTACGGAGTTCCGCTTGAAGGAAGATGCCGCGCCATCGAAGCTGCTCACCATACAGGCGGCCCGCGGAGTAGCCGCCTTGCTGGTGATCGTCTTCCATTGCAGCAAGGCGATCTTCTCCCACCGCGAATACTGGCCGCGCGATCCGCTTCACCATCTGTTCGCCTGGGGTCATCTCGGCGTCGAACTCTTCTTCGTCATCAGCGGTTTCATCATCCTCCAGGCGCACTGGCGGGATATCGGGCAGGCCACTCGGCTCGGCTCATACGTGCGGAAACGCTTCCTGCGGATCTACCCCATCTACTGGATCGTGCTGCTGGGGCTGATCCCGGTCTACGCCGTCGTCCCCGCGTTCGGGACCGGACACGAACTCGACACGCTCACGCTGCTTTCCTCGTTCTCGCTCGTCCATCTCAGGACGGCGTCCGTCGTACTCGTCGTCTCCTGGACCCTGTTCTTCGAGATCCTGTTCTACGTCGGCTTCGCGTTCCTCATCATCGACCAGCGCGCCGGCCTGCTGGTGCTCGGGGCCTGGTGGTCACTCACCGCGATCCGGCTCTTGTCGGGCGGCCCGTCCGCCGTCCATGGCCTGCTCGATCTTTACGCCTTCGACCCGTTTACGCTGCTGTTCGGCTTCGGCATGGCGGCGGCCCTGTTTTACCGGCGCGACAGCCTCGGCGCGCCCGGCTCGCTTGCGTTCGTTGGCGCTGCGCTGTTCGTGATCAACGGCCTGATCGAAGTCTATGGGAAGGTCTTTCCCGAAGCGGCCGTGTCGGTGCTGGCCGGGCTGTTCGCCGCCGTCGCCCTCGGCGGGTTCGCGGCGCTCGAGCGGCGAGGCCGGATCCGCGTGCCGGCACCGCTCGCGCTGGTAGGCGACGCGTCCTACAGCATCTACCTCGTCCATTTCCCCGTGCTGTCGCTCGCGGCCAAGGTGGTGCTTCACCCGATGCTGCGTGTCGTCCCGCCGATCGGCGCCGAGTTCGTCCTGATCCTTCTGGCGATCGGTGCCGGCCTCGCGTTTCATCTCGCGGTCGAGCGGCGGGTCCTCGCCTTGCTCTCACGCGGCGGGACGAAGGTCGCCCCGGCGCTGCTCGACGGTCCCGGTCGCCTCGCGCCCGTCGCGCCGCCGACGCGTTCCGGTCGGTGAAACGGCGCGAGAGCGCCGGAGGCGGGAGGAGCGGCTGACACGTCTCGAACGGGCGGTCGGACGGCTCGCCGTCTCGATCGGTCCCCGCGGCATCGGGCGGCGGCGCGAGGACGGCTGCCTCCGGCTCCGGACGCCGCGGCCGGCTTCTGGCTCGCCCGCGGAGTGGGTGCTGATCAACACGGCGGGCGGCATCGCCGGCGGCGATCGGCTCCGGACCACGATCGCGGTCGAGCGGGGCGCCGCCCCCGTGGTGACGACGCAGGCCGCCGAACGCGTCTATCGGGCGCGGCCCGACGACGAGGCGGCCGAGGTCGAGACGAGGGTGTCGGTCGAGGCGGGCGCCTCGCTCGATTGGCTGCCGCAGGAGCTGATCCTGTTCGACGGAGCGCGGCTTCGTCGTCGCCTCTCGGTCACGCTCCGCGGCGACGCGCGGCTGACGTTGGTCGAGACGCTGGTCTTCGGTCGGGTCGCCCGCGGCGAAACGATCGGGCGCCTCGTGCTCGACGACCGCATCGAGGTAACGCGGGACGGCGTGCGCGAGCTTCACGACGCGACGCGGATCTCGGGTGATGCGCTCGACAGCGCGTCGGGTCTCGCGGTGCCGGCGCGGCTCGGCCCCGATCGGGCCGTCGCGACGATCGTCCATTCCAGCGCCGCCGCCGCGTCGATCCTTCCGGCGATCCGGCGGGTTCTCGGCCCGGACGCGGGGGCGTCGCTGCCGGCGGACGGGCTTCTCGTCGCGCGGCTTCTCGCACCGAGCATGGGGGCGCTGCGGCGCGACGTCGTGCGTGCGCTGGACACGCTCCGCGGCGGGGCTCAACCTCCCCGCATGTGGTCGCTCTGATGCGACGCGTCGCGACGAGGACCGGACGGCGATGAACCTGACGCCGCGCGAGAAGGACAAGCTGCTGATCGCCATGGCGGCGACGGTCGCGCGGCGCCGCCTCGAACGCGGCGTCAAGCTCAACCATCCGGAGGCGGTCGCTCTGATCAGCGACTTCGTGCTGGAAGGCGCCCGCGACGGGCGGAGCGTCGCCGATCTGATGGAAGCGGGCGCGCGCGTGCTGTCGACCGATCAGGTCATGGCGGGCATCGCGTCGATGATCACCGACGTGCAGGTCGAGGCGACGTTTCCGGACGGCACCAAGCTCGTGACGGTGCACGCGCCGATCCGGGACGCGTCGTGATCCCGGGCGAGATCCTGACGGCGCCGGGCGAGATCGAGCTGAACGCGGGTGCGAACGTCGTCACGATCGCGGTCGCGAACACCGGCGACCGTCCGATCCAGGTCGGCAGCCACTATCACTTCGCGGAAACCAACCCGGCGCTCCGCTTCGACCGCGCGCTCGCGCACGGCCGCCGTCTCGCGATCCCTGCCGGCACGGCCATCCGGTTCGAGCCGGGCGCCGAGCGGGAGGTCGCGCTCATTCCGTTTGGCGGCGCCCGGCGTGCAATCGGGTTCCGCGCCGCGGTGATGGGAACGCTCGACTGATGCCGCCCCGTCTGTCGCGCGCATCCTACGGCGAGCTCTACGGGCCAACGGTCGGCGACAGGATCCGGCTCGCCGACACCGCGCTGCTGATCGCGATCGAGGCGGACCGGACGCGCTACGGCGAGGAGGCGACGTTCGGCGGCGGCAAGTCGATCCGCGACGGCATGGCGCAGGGTCAGGCAACGCGTGCGGAGGGCGCGCCCGACACGGTCATCACCAACGCGGTGATCCTCGACCATTGGGGGATCGTGAAGGCCGACGTCGCGATCCGCGACGGCCGGATCGCGCGGATCGGCAAGTCCGGCAACCCGGACATCCAGGACGGCGTCGACATCCCGATCGGCCCCGGCACGGAGATCATCGCCGGCGAAGGGCGGATCCTGACCGCGGGCGGCATCGACGCGCACATCCACTTCATCTGTCCCCAGCAGGTCGACGACGCGATCGCGTCCGGCATCACGACGATGGTCGGCGGCGGCACCGGGCCCGCGACCGGCACGGCGGCGACGACCTGCACGCCGGGACCGTGGCATCTCGCGCGGATGCTGGAAGCGGCGGAAGCGCTCCCGGTCAATCTCGCGTTCGCGGGCAAGGGGAACGCGTCGCGGCCGGACGCGCTCGTCGAGCAGATCCGCGCCGGCGCCAGCTGCCTCAAGCTGCACGAGGACTGGGGCACGACGCCGGCCGCGATCGACTGCTGCCTTCGCGTCGCGGACGCGCACGACGTGCAGGTGATGATCCACACCGACACGCTGAACGAGAGCGGCTACGTCGCGGACACGCTCGCCGCGATCGGCGGCCGGACCATCCACGCCTATCACACCGAAGGCGCCGGTGGCGGCCACGCGCCCGACATCATCTCGGTCGCCGGCTTCGCGAACGTCATTCCGTCGTCGACCAATCCGACGCGGCCGTACACGGCCAACACGCTCGACGAGCATCTCGACATGCTCATGGTGTGTCATCACCTGAACCCGAACGCGGCGGAGGACGTCGCCTTCGCGGAAAGCCGGATCCGGCGCGAAACGATCGCCGCCGAGGACATCCTGCACGATCTCGGCGCGCTCTCGATCATCTCGTCGGACAGCCAGGCGATGGGACGCGTCGGCGAGGTGGTGACGCGCACTTGGCAGACCGCGCACAAGATGAAGGTGCAGCGCGGCGCGCTGGCGGGCGACGGGGAGGCCGACAACGAGCGGGCGAAACGCTACGTCGCGAAATACACGATCAATCCCGCGATCGCGCAGGGCCTGTCGCACGAGGTAGGATCCGTCGATGCGGGCAAGCTCGCCGACCTCGTTCTCTGGACGCCGGCCTTCTTCGGCGTGAAGCCGGATCTCGTGATCAAGGGAGGCGCCATCGTCCACGCGATGATGGGCGATCCGAACGCCTCGATCCCGACGCCGCAGCCGGTCCATGCACGGCCGATGTTCGGGGCCTACGGACGCGCGCTCGCCGTGACCGCGGTCACGTTCGTGTCGGCGCTCGCGCTCGAGGACGGCATCGCCGAACGCCTAGGCCTCGCGCGTCGCGTCCTTGCGGTCCGCGGGACGCGCACGATCGGCAAGCGGGACATGATCCGGAACGACGCGCTGCCGGTGATCGAGGTGGATCCGGAAACCTACGAGGTGCGCGCCGACGTCGTCCTGCTCACCTGCCAGCCCGCGACGGAGCTCCCGATGGCGCAACGCTACTTCCTGTTCTGACCCGCAGCCTTCCGGCCAGGCGCCGGCAGGCGGCAGAGGTCGGCGCAAGCACCGGCTGCGCGCGTCCGACGATCTCGTGCCAGACCTCGGGCTGCAGCGTGCGCAGGAGAGGGAGATAGACGAGGAGCCCCGTCGCGCCGATCAGCGTCGCCCGCGCGAGGAGCGCCGCGTGCGGTAGGCTGGATGCGACGGCGAGGCCCGCGCCCGCCGCAAGGCCGCCGGACAGCAGCGGGATCAGGTAAAGCCCGGCCACGTCGCAACGGGTGACGCCGAGCGTCCGGAACACGCTCCAGACGAACAGGGGCTGGGTCGTCACGTAGTAGAGGGCGACGGCCGCGGCGGTCCCGATCGCGCCGCCGAGCCGGGCGCCGCACGACACCATCAGCAGGAACAGCGGCGTGTAGACCAGCATGCGAAGGAACAGGGTCCGGAACTCCCCGCGCGCCGACATGAGGGCGGCGGCGATCCAGGACACCGCGTCGAACCCGAGCCCGATGCTGAGAAGCTGGATCATCGGCACCGAACCCGACCATCTCGCGGCGAAGAACCGGTCGACCAGCGGGCCGGCGACCGCCGCCTGTATCAGCGCGGCCGGGATCACGCAGGCGGACAGCAGGCGCGCCGCCCGGAGGGCGGCCCGACCCTGACGTTCGCGGTCGTTGCCGATCGCGACCAGGGTCGGGAACAGGATCGAGGAAAGGTTTCCGGCGAAGACGTAGAGAGGCTGCGCCGCGAGCCGGAACGCGAACCAGTAGAGCCCGACCGCGGCGTGGCCGGCGACGAAGCCCAGCACCGCGTAGTCGCCCTGACCGAGCAAGGCCCAGCAGAATTTGGCACCGAGCGTGTAGCTCGACGTGCCGACCAGGCATCGCCAGAGCGTTCGCGAGCGTCGGCGCGTCACCCGCCCGATACCGCGCGGGCGCCCGAGGTTCCACGCCACGGCGCGTGCGAGCGCCAGGATCGCGGGGGGCAGGACGAAGCTGTAGGCGCCGAGCCCGCGCGACGCGAACAGGATGGTGAGGAGCGCGCCGACGATCGTCTCGCCGGATGCCCAGGCGGCGAGGAAGCCGAAACGAAGCTCGGCGCGGAAACGCACGCCGGCGAGCGCCGAGAGGGCCGGAAGCGGGGTCGAGACGGCGATCACGAGCAGCAGGCCGGTGAGCGCGGGCGCGTGGTAGGCCCTGGCGAGCAGGGGGGCCGACGCGGCGATCGTCAGACCGGCCGCCGTGAGCAGGACCAGCATCACGCGCAGCGCGGGGCCGCTCCAGAGATCGAAGCGTCGGTGGCGCCGGAGCAGCACGTCCTCGACCCCGAAATCGGTGACCGCCTGCACGATGCCGGCGATCGAGCCCGCGAGCCCGATCAGGCCGAAATCGGCCGGCATCAGCAGGGACGCGAGGACGAGCTGGCTGCCGAAGCTGACCAGCCGCTGCACGGCGCTCTGCGCGAAGCTCGACACGAGGCCGCGGAGCGCGTGGGAGGCGAAACCGCCGCCGGTCGACGCGAGGCTGCCTTTGCCGCGTGCGGCTTGGCGCATCTACCAGCCCTCCGCCGCGCCTGCGCCGACCGCGCGTCGCCAGGCATGCGACTTCCTGGCGGCCGTGAAGCCGTTCCAGACCGCGCGTGCGATCGTCGGCACGTCGAGGCGCCGCGGAAGCGCGGCGAGGAGCTGACGGGATGCGCTGTCGCGATCGAGGAAGGCGCGCCAGTTGGTCGTGTTCCGGACCAGCGAAAGGCGTGCGCGTGGCGGATCGAGAACCGGGTGGACGAAGACGGTGGCGGCAAGATCGTCGAGATTGGCCTCGAGCGTCGGGGGGAACCAGTCGAAGGTGCTGTCGTCGCCGAACTCGCCGAGTGACCCGACTCCGAAACCGGCGCGCACGATCTCGGTCGGCACGAAGGCCTCGCTGATCGGCCAGTGCCGAACGGACGGGTCGACACCCATCGCGATGCGGCGCGCGAACAGATGCTGCAGCGCGCGGCTCGAAACGATCATGATGCAGTTGAGCGAAGCCCGGAGCGTTCCGTCCGGATAGGCAAGACGGGAATGCGGCTCCCAGAACCATTCGTTGCCCGGTTCGCGGAAACGACCGGTCACCAGATCGAGGTGCCGTTCGGCGGCTTGCCGGACCAGTGCCGCGATCGGCTCGCGGACGAGACTGTCATATTCGACGAAGACGTAATAGTCGTAGTCGGGATGCGCCTGCTGGAAGGCGTATTGCGGGTAGTCGTTGTTCCACCAGACGAGCGATCCGCGTGCGAAACGATTGGGCAGGCCGAGCGCCACGAGGCCGTCGTTGGTGGTCCGGAAGACCCGATGGCCGCCCTCGGTCGCGATCGGACCGTTCGTCTCGTCGACGGACAGGAAGAAGTCTCCGCCGGACGACACGGAGGCGTAGCGTCCGGCCTGGCGCGCGATGAACGGATCCCATTCGAAGAGCCGGAACACGACCGCGAAACGCTGACCGCGCGCGTCGGAAGGCTGCGCGACTGTGTCCTCGGGAAGCATCGTCCGTTTCAGCGGTGGAGAGACGTCGTGGCGGGCGGCGGCTCGGCGAGCGAGGCGCGGACGTCGTGCGCGGACCGGAGCTTCGGGCGTCGTTCGACGTGATCGACGAGGCGATCGTGCCGGAGGGCGCGGAGTTCGGTGACGAGACAGCGGGCGACCTCGGCCACCTGGTCGAGCGTCATGCCGTCGTGGACGGGCAGGCTGATGATGCGTGCGGCGACGTCGTCGGTGACGCGGAGCGACCCGGCACGGCTGGCGCGGAACAGCGGGTGCTCGATGACGTGCGGGCTGAAGTAGTGGGCGATATGGACGCCATGCGACTGCATCCGGGCGACGAGCGCGGAGCGGAGCGGCGCGGCGCTCCTCGGCAGCAGGGCCGGCACGAACTGCTGCGCCTGTTCGCCCACCGGATCCGGCTGGTAGTCGAGCGACGGCAGAAGCGCGCGGTAGCGTGCGGCGAGCGAGGCGCGATGCCGCACGATCCCGGCGAACCCTTCGAGCCGACGTTCGGCGAGAAGCGCCCCCACCTCGCTGAGCTTCGCGTTGAGCCCCGGGATCGTTGCCGCGCGCGGAGCGCCGAAGCCGAAGTTCGACATGTTGCGCAGCGTCGCGATCCGCGTCGGATCGGCGCTGTAGATCACGCCGCCTTCGCCGGTCGAGAACGTCTTGGTCGCGTGCATCGAGAACACGACCGAGCCCGTGAAGCCGGTTCCGAACCCACGCCCCCCGCCGTCCCGCGTTCCGAGCGAGGAGGCCGCGTCCACCACGACCGGTATGCCCGTTTCCCGGATGAGACGCTCGTAGCGCGAGAGATCGATGTCGTAGCCGAAGGCCGCGTAGGGCACGACGACCGCGATGCGGCCGCGATATCGCGCGATCAGCCGCGCCTCGGCGTCCGGGTCGGCCGCCCAGGTCTCGGGATCGATGTCGCAGAACAGCGGCGTCAGCCCGCACCAGAGCGCCGCCTGGGCCGCCGCGGCGAAGGTGAAGGACGGCATCAGGGCGAACACCCGCTTGCGCGAGCGCTCCGCCAGAGTTGCCTCGCGGATCGCGATCATCAGGCCGAGCGTTGCGTTGCACACCGTCAGGCAGGCGCCGATGCCGCCGAACTGCGTGCGGCAGAGCGCCTGCTCGAACCGCGTGTTGACCGGTCCAAAATTGGTGAACTGCGCGCTGGCTTCGATGGCGCGGAGATCGTCCGCGGCATCCGAAAGGCGCGGCGGCGCCGGGTTCGCGAACGGGATCATCGCGCCAGCTCGAGCTGCGACGTCGCCGGCAGGGCCGGTGTCTCGATCGGGCGATCTGCGAGCACCGCCGAGACGATCAGCAGGCCGACGTCGTTCTGCCAGAGCCAGAGACCGTTCGCCTGTCCGCGGAAGCTCGGTTCGCCGCCGAGCGCCCCGTCCGGAACGAAGCCGGCGGCGAGCCCGATCGCGAAGGCGCGCTCGATCGGCGCTCCCGACGCGTCGAGGATCCGACATTCCCGGTCGACGAGGCGGCCGCCGGGCACGGCGTCGACGCCGAGCGCGATCGGCGTCCCGGCGGCATCCTGCAGCGGCAGCGCACGCGGCCGGTAGCCGAGCGCCGCGACGACTACGGTCGCGCGATCCAGAATGCGGCGGGCCTCGTCGTCGACCGCCGTCGTGAGAAGACGATGGAGTCGGAGGCGTGGCTCGGGCGGACGTCCGCCGATGCCGCGGGCCCGCATGACCAGCTCGCGTTGTGTCAAGCGGAAGCCCCCGAGCCGGAACACCCGCAAGCTGACCGGACAGATGTCGTCCGGTCCGAAGTCGTCGTAGCCGTCGGCACGCGCCGCGGCCTCGTTCGCGTAGGTGAGCCGGAGCGGCCGCCGGTGCAGCAGCGTGACCGCGCCCGTGCCGAGGGGCACGCCGGAAAGGCGGTTCAGCACGGCATGCGCGACCGAAACCGCGCTCGTGGAGCCGCCCACGATTGCGACGCTCGGTTCCGCGGCGTGCCGCAGCCGTTCGGCGACGACACGGAGGCCGCCGGCGGCGAGCACGTCGCCTGACTGGAGAAGACGGCCCGCGTGGTGCGCGAGCGGCGTGCCGCCCACCATGGCCGTCCGGATGCGGGAGTCCGGCTGGTCGGCGCCGGTCGCGCTGACAAGATGGCGGCAGCGGACGAGCGTCTCGCCAGCGTCCGGACCGGCGACCCCGACCTGCCATCCTTCCGCCTGCCGCTGGGCGGAGACCACGCGGTGACCGGTCAGGAGGAGGCAGTTCGGGTGCGCGTCGAGGATCGCCGCCATCGTTTCGCCGACGAGGGCCAGGAAATGCCCGGCGAGTTCGAGCGTGATGGGCCCGTCCCCTGCCGCCGCGACGGCTCGCGCGACCGGGTGCGTCCGGAGCGCGGAGATCGGCGAGTCCGAAGGTCCTTCGAGACAGTCGACGAAGGTCCGTCCCGTGCTGTCGGACGCGATCGCGTAGCGTCCAAGGTCGCCGGCGCCGATCGTCGGGCTCTGTTCCACCAGGACGACGCCGCGCGAGAGCAAACGGTCGAGCCGACCGTGACGATGGGCGGCGAGCAGAACGGCGAGGCCGGCCGGGCCACCGCCGGCGATCAGAACGGCATGTCTCGACGGCGACATGGGAGTATGTCTCCAGGCCCGTGGCCAGGCAGGGGCGCAGGGGTCATCAGAAGCCGCGGGAATTTCGATTTCGTGAATGGGAGCGGCGGGACGCCGGTCAGTCGCCGGCGCGTCGAACCGGATGAGCTCCGCCGACGGGTGAGCCATGCTCTGTGTCCTTCCGGAACGCGGTCGCTGGCGGCTGTTCCGGCGGCAGGCTCGATCGCGTGGCTGGCCCCGCCGGTCGGTCTCATTAACGAGACTTATGCCGGCAAGGGCGACAGCTTGCAATAACGTTCGAACAAAAAGTTAGGTGGAGCCGAGGGAAGCGTCCGGACGTGCCCGGGCGCGGATCCCGGGCGCCGCGGGGGCGCGCGGGAAGCGCCTAACCCGGGTCTCGTCGCTACGCCCGGACGAGCTTCACGGATGCCGACGTTCGAGCGACCGGTAGAGCGCGAGCGTCGTGTCGGCGATCGCTTCCCAGGAGAAATGGTCGAGCACGCGCTGGCGCCCGGCGCGCCCGTAGCGCACGCGAAGCGCCGGGTCGGCCGCCAGGTGGTTGATGGCGTCCGCGAGACGGCGCGAGAAGCCGTCCGGATCGGCCGGATCGAACGAACCGGGCCGGAGCCCGGGATCGACGAGCAGCCCGGTTTCTCCGGGCACCACCACTTCGGGGATGCCGCCGACCGCGGACGCGACCACCGCCGTTTCGCACGCCATCGCCTCGAGATTGATGATCCCGAACGGCTCGTACACCGACGGACAGCAGAAGATCGCAGCGGCCTCGTAGAGGCGGATCACCTCGTCGCGCGGCAGCATGTCGCGGATCCAGACGATCCCGGGACGCGTGCCCGCGACGGCCGCGACGCCGTCCTCCATCTCGCGGCCGATCTCCGGCGTGTCGGGTGCGCCGGCGCAGAGCACCACCTGGAGCGCGGGGTCGATGTGCCGGATGGCGCGGACCAGGTGGATGATGCCCTTCTGCCGGGTGATCCGGCCGACGAACAGGACGAACGGACGCGCGGGGTCGATGCCGCGGGACGCCAGGAGCGCGCGGTGATCCGCTCCCGTTGGGCGATATTCATCGGGATCGATCCCGTTGTGGATGACGTGGACCCGTGCGGGATCGACCGCGAAGAGGCGGAGCACGTCGTCGCGCGTTTCCCGGGACACGGCGACGATCGCATCCGCGCCCTCGATCGCGATCCGCTCCATCCAGGCGCTGAGATGGTAGGCGTTCCCCAACTGCTCGACTTTCCACGGCCGGAGCGGCTCGAGCGAGTGGATCGTCAGCACGTACGGCACGCCCCAGAGCTGGGATGCGATGACCCCGCCCATGTCGGCGTACCAAGTGTGGCAATGGACGATGTCGGCGTCGAGCCGGTCCTTGGCCATCAGGAGCGAGCGCGCCATCGCGTCGATCGCGCCGACGAAGCGCGGATCGGTGTCGCGCTTCGTCTCGTCCCATTGCCGGTAGCCGCGGACGGTCAGCGGGCCGCCATCTTCGTGCTGATCGCCGAAGCAGCGCACCTCGACCGCGATACGCGCGGCCAGCGCCCGCGCCAGGTATTCGACGTGGACGCCGGCGCCCCCGTAGACGTTCGGCGGATATTCCTTGGAGAAGAGTGCCACCTTCTTCACGTTGGCCACGATCGTGTTCTCCGGTTGCCGCGATCTCGCGCCGGTGCGCGCCACCCGTCAAGGAACCGCCGCGCCGATCATCGCTTGTCCCGAACGATCGAAACGGCGGAAGGGTGCAGGCGTGAATGCGGTCGACGACAAGGAGGCGGAAGGTCGGGCCGCGGCGCGGCGGGCGAAACTCCGCTACGTCCACGACGACAAGCCGGGGATCACCCGGGAAGCGATGGCGGAAGGCTTCCGCTACCGGACGCCTGCCGGCGAGGTGATCGCCGACGAGAACGAGATCGCCCGCATCCGCAAGCTCGCGATCCCGCCCGCCTATCGCGACGTCTGGATCTGCCCCGATCCCGACGGCCATCTCCAGGCGTCCGGCCGCGACGCGCGCGGCCGCAAGCAGTATCGCTACCACGCGCGCTGGCGCGAGGTCCGGGACGACGCGAAATACGCCCACATGCTGATCTTCGGCGAGAAGCTGCCGTTGATCAGGGAGGCCGTGCGTCGCGACCTCGAACGGCCGAGGCTAGACCGGCGCCACGTCGTCGCGGCCGTGATTGCGCTGATGGAGAAGACGCTGCTCCGCGTCGGCAACGAGGAGTATGCCCGCGAAAACAAGAGTTTCGGCCTGACGACCCTCCGCAACCGCCATGCGACGGTGAGCGGCAGCCGGCTCGCGCTCGACTTCCGCGGCAAGCACGGCATCCAGGCGCATGTCGAGCTCAAGGATCGCAGGCTGTCGAACGTCGTGCGCAAGCTGCACGACCTTCCCGGCCAGCACCTGTTCCAGTTCACCGACGCGGATGGAACGCCGCACGCGATCACCTCGGACGACGTGAACAGCTACCTCCACGAGGCGACGGGCGAGGACATCACGGCGAAGGATTTCCGCACCTGGGCGGCGACCAACCTCGCGGCGCTCGCGCTCGCCGAACTCGAACGGTTCGACACCACCGCGAAAGCCAAGAAGAACGTGCTCCGCACCGTCGAGGCGGTCGCGAAGATGCTCGGCAACACGCCGTCCGTCTGCCGGAAGTGCTACATCCACCCCGCCGTCTTCGACGGCTACCTCGACGGCTCGCTGATGGAGAGCCTGGCCGCGCGGGCCGAGGCGACGCTCGACCATCCAGACCACGCGCTCACCGTCGACGAGGTCGCCGTCACGGCATTTCTTGGCCGGCGGCTGGAAGCGAAGGTGAAGGAGGCGTCTGCCGGTAAGCGCGGACAAGAGGGGCGCCGGGCGACGGCGTCGCCGTCCCGTCCGGGCCGGTCGGCCCGGAAGGCAGCCTGACGCCGGCACGAAGGCGTCGCGCTTCCGCCAGCTGCCACCAACCGAGCGCGGGCGCGCCGAGCACGAGATCGCGGCCTCGCCGGAGAAACGAGAGCGCGAGCGACGCCTGCGGCGGCAGGCCGAACAGCGCGCCGACCCCGACATAGGAGAGTTCCTGCACGCCGAGGCCGGCGGGCACCAGGAAGGCGATGCCGAGGGCGCCGCTGAGAAGCGCCTCGACCGCCATTGACTGGATCAGTCCCGCGGGGGCTCCGACCGCACGGTAGGCGATGAAGACCGAGACGCCGCCGCCGAACCAGCCGACGAGATGGAGCCCGGTCGCGAGAGCGAGGCGTCCCGTCCGGCCGAACACGAGCGCGGCCTCGTCGCCGAGGAGATCGACCCGGCCCTCGTCGGCCGGGAACCAGGATCGTGCCACGCGATGACCGAGGCGACGCAGCAGATCCACCCGGCGCGTCAACGTCAGGAGCGCGATTCCGATCGCGACGGCGAGCGCGAGCCCGGCGAGCGCGGGGAGCAGGAGCGACGATCCTGGCTGCCGCGCCGCAAGCATCGCGATGCCGAAGCCCACGAACGGAACCTCGGCCATCGCTTCGGCGGCGATGTCGGCCGAACTCGACACGGCGGCGCGCTCCCAGCCGATCCCGCGGAGCACGAGCGCGCGCGCGCCCACCACGAGACCGCCCACCTCCGAGAAGGGGAGGCAGTTGGTGGCGCCTTCGCGCACGAGGCGTCCCCAGATCGTGGACAGCGGCGACGCGCCCGGGCAGACGGCGGCCCAGGCGAGGCCGAGAAGCGCCACAAGCACGAGTTGCCAGAGAGCGAGAAGCGCGAAGCCGCGCCATCCGGCGGTCTCGAGCGCTGCCGCGACATGACGGACGCCGAAGGCGATCGTCGCGCCGCAGGCGACGGTCACGCCGACGAGCGCGAGAACGATGGCGGCGGTCTTCTTCAGAACGGGCTCTTCCGGAACGATGCGTCAGAAACGGCCGGGTGGTCGGAAAGGCGGCGGCACCGGACGCGGTGCCGCCGGAAGGCGTCGGCTCAGCCGGCGTCCTTCATCTGCTTCTTCTTCATGTGGTGGCCGACCATGGCGCCCGCGACGGCCCCCGTCTTCGTGTGATGGCCCATCATGTGCCCGGCGACGCCGCCAGCAATCGCGCCCTTGGTCGCGCTGGCAGTCGGCTTGTGGGTGGTGGTGTCCTGCGCGACGGCGGAGCCGGCGGCGAGTGCCACGGAGAGCGCGGTGGTGGCGGCGAGGAAACGCATCGGGAGGAGCTCCTGGGTTCGAATGCAGGGCGACGCATACGCGGGAATTGTGCCGGGCGTAAGGCGCTGCAAATCTGCCACATCGGCGCGGTCTCGATGTTCTTACAACCCGTGGGCTGTTTCGGCCGAGCCTCACCCTATATCTTGTGAGCAGGCATCGAGTCGGGAGCGCCTGGACCGTATGAACGCCATTACCGAGACCGTCGTCGACCACATCCTTGGCCTTTCGGGCGCCAAGGCGCGCACGCTGCCGGGCGCGGGCTTCGGGGAAGCGCGGCTGCCGGGACGCAAGCTCGATGCCGGCATGGGCGAGGCCGTCGGACGTCGGACCGTGTTCCGTCCGGCCGACGGCGAGGACATGGGTCGCGTGGCCGACCGGGTCGCCGCCGGCAATATCTCCATCCTGGGCCAGACGGTGGTCGGCGAGCTCGCCCTCGAGCAGACCCGTCTCCGCAACGCGATCGCGACGGGCGCGCTGCTGACTTCGGGTCGCCATCTGCAGCATGGCGACGAGACGCAGGCCACCCGCAACATCGAGGTCTTCACCAACTGCGCGACCGCGATCGCGTCGTTCGCGAAGTTCTATCTCCTGCTGAACGGATCCGGCGTGGGCCGCGCCTACGACGACGACCTGATGGCGGTCGACTGGGCCGAAGCGCCCGATCTCGTGTTCCATCTTTTGCCGGCCCACAAGGACTACCCGAAGACCGACGAGGCGCTCCGCCGCATCGGCACCGAGCTCGGCGTGCTGCCCTGGGGAATGTCCGAAGCCGAGACGGCGGCGGCGGTTGGCACGGTTCGCGCCTATCTTGACGGCGCGCTCCTCGCCGACCTCGCCGGGGCGCCTCCGGGCGCCACTGTCCACACCATCGCCGACAGCCGCGAAGGTTGGGCGCAGGCGATCGAGCTCGTCGAAAGCATGGCGTTCCGCCGCGAACGCGCGCGCACCGTGGTGCTTGATTTTTCGCACATCCGGCCCTGCGGCGCGCCGATCGCCGGCATGCAGGGCCGTCCCGCTTCCGGCCCGGTGTCGCTGCTCCGCGCTTTCCTCAACCTCCGGGACAAGGTGATCGTGCCGTCCCGCTCACGCGACCCGAAGTCCGACCTGCTCGCGCCCTGGGAACAGGCGATGCTGGTCGACCACTATCTCTCCGTCGAGGTGCAGGTGGGCGGCGCACGGCGCGCGGCGCGCATGGCAACCAAGTCGTGGCGCGACCGCGGCATCCTCCGCTTCATCCGCTCGAAGAGCGAGGGCGGGCTCTGGACCGCGAACAACTCGGTGATGGTCGACAAGACCTTCTGGCAGCTGCTCGAGAAGGACCCGAACCGCGCCGCCGATCCGCTGGCCGCGCACGCCCATGCGGTGTTCGCCGAGGCGACCCGATGCGGCTACGTCAACGGCGAGCCCGGCTTCATCAACGGCGACGCGCTCGAGGACTACCGGACCGGCAGCGCCTGGCGGAAGCCGGTGCACACCGACGGGCGGGACGTCCGCAGCGACCGCTACCATGTGGGCGAGGCCGCCGGCCTGCTCGGCGAGCTGTCCCGCCGGGCGTCGAAGGCGCGCTTTCCCGTCACCACCAACCCGTGCGGCGAGATCACGCTGCATGTGACCGGCGGCTACTGCGTGATCGCGGACTACGCCCCGCTGCTCGCCTGCCCGGTCGAGTTCGACGCGTTCGAACCTGGCCGCCCGGACGACGAGACCGCGGCTCTCTGGGACGAGCGCGTGCTCGACAGCGTCCGTCTTGGCGTCCGCTTCCTGATCCGCGCCAACCGGATGGACGCGCTCTACGGCGAGGAGGTCCGCCGGACCAACCGGATCGGCATCGGCCCCACCGGGTTGCACGAATGGGCCTGGATGCGATTCGGCCTCGGCTTCGAGGACCTGCTCGACGAGAGCCGTTCGCGGTCGTTCTGGCGCATGCTCGCCACCCTGTCCGAGGCCGCCAAGGACGAGGCCGCGACCTATGCGGCGTCGCTCGGCATGGAAAGCCCGACCACCGTCACGACCGTGAAGCCGGCCGGCACCACCTCGAAGTTGTTCGGCCTCACCGAAGGCGCCCACCTTCCGGCTCGTCGACAGTATCTCCGCTGGGTGCAGTTCCGCGGCGCCAAGGACGAGGCGGGCGCGTGGCGCTCCGACGCGGATCCGCTGCTCGCCGACTACGAGAGCCGCGCCTACCCGGTCCGCACGCTCCGGTCGTTCCCCGGCATGAGCATCGTCGGCTTTCCGACCACCACGCTCGCGCAGCGCCTCGGCATGGGACGCCGCCTCGTCACCGCGCCGCAGGCGACGCCCGCCCAGCAATACGCGTGGCTGTCGCTGCTGGAGCGCCACTGGATCGGCGCCGAGCGCGGCAACCAGGTCAGCTACACGCTGAAGATCTTCACCAACCAGCACGACATCGAGGACTTCCGCGCGATCGTGCGGACGCACCAGCCGCGGATCCGCTGCTGCGCGATCCTGCCGACCGTGCCGGACAGCGACCTCGGTTATGAGTATCTCCCGGAGGAAGAGGTCAGCGCGGCGGTGTTCGAGGGGATCGTCGGCGGAATCCGCCAGGCCGAGGGCGAGGAGATCGATCTCGTTCACCTCGCCTGCGCCAGCGGGGCGTGCCCGATCTAGGGCCGGCCAGCGGGTCGTTGGAAGAAGGCGGGGCGCTGCCCCGCACCCCGCCAACGCTGGGCGTTGGATCCCGATCGTGGATGACCGCCGTCGTCCTCGCGTTGGACTGCCTGTTGCTTCTATCTGGCTTGATACTTGGTTTTGTCGTCGCGGCTGGCCTGGGAATGGCCCAGGGCGACAGTCCCGCCGGACCTAGACCGATATCGGCTCTTCAAAACTATTCCGTGGTTGCCTCGGGCTTCGGCGCAGCAATGCTGTTTGTGGCGCCGACCATCGTCCTCCTCTGGTATGGCAAGCCCAGGATCGCGCTCCCGATCGTCGGCCTTCCTCTCCTGCTCGCCGCGTCTGTTCTTTGGGCGTTGCGCGGGTCCTTCTGAACCCGCCGCGACCGAAGCAAGCCGAAGCTAGACGGGATCCAACGCCCAGCGTTGGCGGGGTGCGGGGCAGCGCCCCGCCGTTCTCAAGCCGCCGCGCAGGCGCGATCCGGCAGCGCCCGCGCCGGCCCGATCTCGTCCGGATCGCCGACCCGCCGCAAGAGCGCGCGGAGATCGCGGATCACCGGAAACACCTCCTGGTTCCAGTCATGTCCCTGCCGGTCGTGCGCCTTCTGCTCGGCCTCGACCACGTCGCGGTCTTCCTTGAAGATCCGCTCCGAGAACGCGACCAGCAGCGGCCAGGCCGCTTCCAGCACGAACGGGATCTTCAGCCGCTTCACCGAGAGCAGGCCGAAGGTCCGGCAGGTCCGCTGGTCGGCATCGAGCGGCACGTAGATGATCCAGAGGTCCATCACCCGGCCGCCGTCCTTCCCGTGGATCCGGAGCGTCTGATACGGGTACTCGGTGCGGATCGTCATGACGTCGCCATGGGCGGTCTGGTCGTTCGCGCGCCGGCGCTGGCCGAAGATCGCGGCTTCCCCGATCGGCTGCTTGCCGTCGGTCCGGGCGAACGAGTAGCGCGCCTCGACCCAGTCCTCGCCCTTGTCGCCGCCCAGGTAGCGGGGGCGGATCGAGCCCATCTGCTTCCGGTGCAGGAACTGATGGTTCATGTCCATCAGGTTCTCGTGCATGAAGCTGTAGTGGCAGTCGATCGGACGGCCGAACCGCCGCGTCTTGTAGCCGGGGTCCTCAACCGAGCCGAGCGGCGGCAGCGCCGTCGTCCCGGCGAGCGCGGGATCGCCCGGAAAGACGAAGATCATGCCGGACGCTTCCTGGCACGGGTAGCGCCGGACGCCGTTCGGCAGCTTGCCCTTGCCGAGATAGGGCACGTCGGTGCAGCGACCCGACTGGTCGTACGCCCAGCCATGATAGCCGCAGCGGATCGCGCAGCCCTCGACCACCCCGTCGCTGAGCGGAACCTGGCGGTGGGCGCAACGGTTCTCGAGCGCGAAGACGGGCCCGTCCTTCGGACGCACGACCACGATCGGTTCGCCGCTGAAGCGGGCGGCGACCGAGCGTCCCGGCTTGACCTCGCGCGACCAGACCAGCGGATACCAGTGGTCCCGGTGGATGCCCACGCGACGAAGGTCCCGCACCGGTGCACTTCGCGTCGCCCGATCGGCCGCGAGGTCTTCGGTCAGCGGGCTGATGTCCATCGTTTCCGTCTTCCTCTTCGAAGTGTGCCGACCATACCGCGTCGCCTTCGCCGAGGCATCCCGGGCCGGGCCGGCGCTCGCGACGAAACGAAACAACCGCGACGTTCGTTCGAAGCGGGACCGATCATGGGGTGGCGCCTTGGATGCGACAGCGGACGCGCAGGACTCGGATCTGAGCGGGCCGGAGGGTCCGCCCGCCTGGGCGGCGGGCGACGCCGACCTCGTCCGTCATCTCGCCGCCTTCGCGCCGGTCACCGACTGCCCGATCCGCGCGGGCAATATCGTGACGCTGCTGCCGGAGGCGATGGACGCGCTGCGCGCCATGTGGCGGGCGATGGCGGCGGCGACCCGGACGATCGCGATCGAGTTCTACACGCTCGAGGACATCACGGTGGACGGGCAGCGCCTGTCTGACCTGCTCGTCCGGAAGCTTTCGGAAGGCGTCCAGGTCGCGCTCATCTACGACGGGATCGGATCCGACGCGACGCCGGACGCGACCTTCGAGCGCCTCCAGGGTGCCGGCGCTTCGGTGATGCCGTTCCGCTCGCTCAATCCGTTTCGTCGCCAGTTCTCGTTCCGGTTCAATGACCGCGACCATCGGAAGATCCTGGTGGTCGACGACCGGATCGCCTTCCTCGGCGGCGTGAACATCGACAGCCAGTATCTCAATCCCCGTCGGAACGGCATGCCGCCCGGTCGCGACACCAGGAAGGCGTTCTGGGATGATGCCGCCGCCTCGTTCGAGGGGCCCTGCGTTCCCGACGCGCTGGCGCTGTTCCGACGCACCTGGAGCGCACAGGGCGGCGATCCGATCCCTGCGTTCGAGCCCGTCGCCGATCCGCCGGAACCGCGTGGCAACGAGGCGGTCTGCGTCGAGGGAAGTGCCCCGCACGAAGGACGTCCGCTCCATCTCCGCGCGCTTTCCGCGGCCCTGGAAGCGGCGCGGTCGACCGTCTGGATCGCCAGCGGCTATTTCGTGCCGACGCCGTCCGAGATCCGTTCGTTCGCGGAGACCGCGCGGCGCGGCGTCGACATCCGCATCGTGCTGCCGGGAATCAGCGACGTTCCCGCCGTGGTGAACGCCGCGCGCGCCTCCTACGGCAAGCTGCTGGAGGCCGGCATCCGCATCCACGAGATCAGCGACGCGGTGCTGCACGCCAAGG
Source organism: uncultured Acetobacteraceae bacterium (assembly GCA_964249205.1). Lineage (GTDB taxonomy): Bacteria > Pseudomonadota > Alphaproteobacteria > Acetobacterales > Acetobacteraceae > CAXTPV01. The sequence continues at coordinate 45,529 of CAXUBA010000003.1, forward strand.
TTTCGACGATCGACGGCGTCTGGACGTCCATCGGTTCGTCGAACCTCGATCGCAGGAGCGCCGTGCTCAACAACGAGGTGGATGCCGTGGTGTTCGGGCGCGCGACCGCGGCGGCGGTGGAGGCGCGCATGCGGTCCTGGTTCGACGGAGCCGTGGCCGTCACGCTGGCCAGCTGGCGAAACCGGTCGGCGCGCGAGCACGCGCTCGAACTCGCCTGCCTCGGATGGCGCCGCCTCATGTAGGCCGCCGCCCGCGTTGACGCGTCGCAGGGCCGCCTCGTATGCAGAACGAACAAGAAAATCGCCGCGTCGCGCGGCAGGGAAGAGATCATGTCCTCGAATGCGCAAGGCGTGCTCGCACGCTCCGTCCTTTCCGTTTTCGCGTTGACCGCCGCGGCCACGCTGGGAGCGCCCGGCGCCGAAGCCCAGGCCGGCAAGACCCGCGTCGCGATCGTGCTCCGCGACTTCAACAACCCGTACTGGCGCGCGATGCGCGACGGCGCCGTCGACGAGGGCCATAAGCTCGGGATTCCCGTCACCGTGCAGGCCGGCAGTTCGGAAACCGATTCGATCGGCGAGAACGCGAAGATCTCGACGATGGCGAACCAGGATTACACCTGCTTCGGCGTCGTGCCGGTGAACGGCACCAACGTCATCACGCCGCTGCTGCCGATCGCCCAGAAGGGCATTCCGATCATCAATCTCGACACCGCGCTCGATCCCGCGGCGGTATCAGCCGCCGGCCTCAAGCTCACTGGCTTCATCGGCTCCGACAACAAGGAGGCCGGTCATCTCGACGGCGAGGCGATGCTGACCGCGCTCGGCGACAAGGGGCAGGTCGTGATCCTCGAGGGCATTCCGGGCGAGCAGAACGGGCGCAACCGCGAGGGTGCGTTCCGGAGCACGGTCGCGGGCAAGCTCTCGATCGTGGCGGCGCAGCCGGCGAACTACGAGCGCGGGCTCGGAATGACGGTCGCTGAAGGCATGCTGCGCGTCCATCCCGACGTCGCCGGCATCTTCTCGGCCAATGACGAGATGGCGCTCGGCGCGGCGCAGGCGATCACCAATGCCGGTCGCGGCGGCCACGTCACGATCCTCAGCGTCGACGGCGTGCACGAAGCGCTCGACGCGGTGAAGAGCGGCACGATGGCCGGGACGGTCTCGCAATACCCCTACGCGGAGGGCGAGATGGCCGTGCAGGCGTGTCAGGCGCTCGCCGCGGGCAAGTCGATCCCGGCAAGCATCGTTTCCCCGATCAAGCTTATCGACAAGTCGAACTTCGATCAGGCGTTGGCCGCCACGCCGAAGCCGTTCTTCAGCTTCACCGACCCGTTCGGCGCGCCCTGACGGTTCCACGACGGCAGGGCGCGATGTCGCCTCCCGCGAATGAACGCGCGGCGTCCGTGACGGTCAGCGGTCGCGCGCCGCTCGCGTTCCTGCGCGATCCGGGCTTCTGGGGCGACAACGCGGCGCTGATCGGCCTCGTGGTGATTTCCGCCGCGTTCTCGGTCCTGACGCCATTCTTCCTGACCTGGGGCAACGTCACCGACCTGCTCGTGTCGGCCTCCATCCTTGTGGTGCTGGCGCTCGCGCAATCCTTCTCGATCGTGGTGGGCGGGATCGATCTTTCGATCGCCGCCAATCTCCCCTGGTGCGCCATCGTGTTCGGGCTCGCCTTCAACGCCCATCTCAGCATCGTGCCGTCCGTGCTGCTGGCGATCCTGGCGGGCGCCCTGGTCGGCGCCGCCAATGGATTTCTGATCGCCAAGCTTCGGATCAACGACTTCATCGTGACGTTGGGCATGCTCGGCGTGATGAGCGGCATCGCCCTGCTCGCCTGCGACGGCCAGTCGTTCAGCGTGGCGGGCGCGTTCCTGCGGGGGCTCGCGCTCGGCCGGTTCGGACCGGTCCGCTATTTCTACCTGATCGCCGCCCTGCTCGCCGCCGCCGCGCACGTCGTGTTTTTCTGGACCCCGCTCGGCACGCATATCCTCGCGACCGGCGGCAATCGGGAGGCCGCGCGCTCGATGGGCATCCCGACCGATCGGATGCGGATCGCGGTCTACGCGATCGACGGCGCGCTGGTCGGCATCGCAGGCGTGCTGCTCGTGGCGCGCACCGGCGGATCGGACCCGTCGCTGCAGACCTCTAACTTGCTGAGCTCGATCGCCGCGGTCGTGCTCGGCGGCGGCTCGCTGTTCGGCGGGCGGGCGGCAATCGGCGGCACCGTCGCCGGCGCGGTGCTGCTGACGGCGCTGCTCAACGGGTTCACGCTGCTCCAGGTGTCCGAGTACTACCAGCCGATCGCGGTCGGCGTGGTGGTGGTGGTGGCCGCCGTGCTGAGCCGGCTGCAGCGATGAGCGGCGCGGCTCCCGCCGCGGTTCCGGCGCTCGCCATCACGGATCTCCGGAAATCCTTCGGCGCCGTGGAGGCGATCCGGGGCGCCGATCTCGTCTGTCCGCGCGGCGAGGTCACCGCGATCGTTGGCGACAACGGCGCCGGCAAGTCGACGCTGATCCGCTGCATCACCGGCGTGCAGGAGGCGGATGCCGGCACGATCCGCTTCAACGGCGAAACGGTCCGGATCGGCTCGCCGGTCGACGCGCGCCGCCTCGGCATCGAAACCGTCTACCAGGACCTCGCGCTGATCGAGGACCTGACGGTCTGGCAGAACATGTATCTCGACCGCGAGCTGACGCGCGGCTTCGGCCCGTTCCGGATCCTCGACCGGCGCACGATGATCGCGCGGTCGGAGGAAACGCTTGACCGGCTGCTCGTCAACCGGCCGCCGGTCCGCGCCAAGGTGCGCCGCCTCTCGGGCGGCCAGCGACAGTCGATTGCGATCGGCCGCGCCGCGAGCTGGGGCTCGGCGCTCGTCATCATGGACGAGCCGACCGCCGCCCTCGGTCTCCGGGAGCGGACCGCCGTCGAGGAGCTCATCCTGCGTCTCCGCGCGGAAGGCATCGCGCAGCTCGTGATCAGCCACGACCTCGAGCAGGTCATGCGGATCTCGGACAGCGTCTGCGTGATGCGGCACGGGCGCACGATCGCGACGCACCGCACGCGCGAGATCGACAGCCAGCGCCTGGTCGGCATCATCACCGGCGCGATCGCGTAGCGCCCGCGATCGGACCGGACCGGCTCGCCGCGTTCAGCGACGGCGTGATCGCGGTGATCATCACGATCATGGTCCTCGAGCTCCGCACCCCGGACGGCACGTCCTGGCGCGCGCTGCTCGCCGACGCGCCGGTCTTCGCGAGCTACGTGCTGAGCTTCGTGACGGTCGCGATCTACTGGAACAACCATCACCATCTGCTTCACCTGATCCGGCGGGTCGACGGGCTGGTGATGTGGGCGAACCTTCACCTGCTGTTCTGGCTGTCACTGATTCCGCTGGCGACGAGCTGGATCGGGCGCAATCACGGCGCCACCCCGCCGACGGCGGTGTTCGGCATCGTCCTGCTGTTGACGGCATTGTCCTGGATGCTGCTGCAGATGGCGATGCGCCGCGTGGAGGGCGACGACCATGCCGTCAGCCGCGCGCTCGGGCGTGACCGCAAGGGCACCGCCTCGGCGCTGCTCTACGTCGCCGGGATCGCCCTCAGCTTCTTCGCGCCGCTCCTGTCGTACGCGCTCTACGTCGTGGTCGCGCTGATCTGGCTCGTGCCGGACCGGCGCGTCACGCGGGTGCATCTGGGCGGCTGACTTGATAAATCCGGGTTCTGCCCGGACCCGGCAGGGGCCTCGGGTCGCTTGCACCCCCCGTCACGGGCGGAGCGTCCAGCCGGGTTCGCCCATCTGCCACAGCAGAAACGCGCTCTCGTCGGCGGTCTCGGCGTCGCGCTGCGCGCGTGTCGAGCCGATGCCGTGGCCGGCATCGAACTCGATGCGGAACAGGACGGGCCGGCCGCTCGCCGTCGCGGCCTGCAGACGCGCCGCCATCTTGGCGGGTTCCCAGACGGTGATCCGCGGGTCGTCGGCGCCGCCGGTCAGCAGCACCGCCGGGTAGCGGACGCCTTTCCGCACGTGCTGGTAGGCGTCCATCGCGAACAGGAAGGGAAACTGCGCCTTGTTCCGCTGCGAGCCGAATTCCGGGATGTTCGACGGTCCGTTCTCGGTGAACTCCGAGCGGAGCGCATCCGTCTCGCCGACCCGGATCAGCGCGGCGCGATAAAGCGCAGGATCCTGCGTGATCGCGCCGCCGATCGTGATGCCGCCGGCGCTCGTGCCTTCGCCGGCGAGATGCGCGTGGTCGGTGAGGCCGCGCGACACCATCGCGCGCGCGGCGTCCATGCTGTCGGAGATCGTGTTCTCCTTGGTCGAAATCTTGCCGGCCTCGTGCCACGGCGCGCCCTTCTCGCCGCCACCCCGGACATGTGCGAACACCACCACGCCGCCGCGGTCGTACCAGGGCAGGTAGTCGACCGCGAAATAGGGATCGTAGGAGATCCCGTAGGCGCCGTAGGCGATCACCTCCGTCGGCCGGTGGCCGTCGTGCGGCGCGTCGCGCCGGGAAATGATCGAGACCGGCACCGACGTGCCGTCGCGTGCCGTGATCGACGTTTCCGTCGCCCGGTAGGCGGAAAGGTCTCGCGGGTAGGGCGGGACGATGCCGGTGTCCGACACGCGTCCGTCCGGTCCGGCACGCAGCCAGACGCGTGGATGCACCCAGCTTTCCAGGCTGACGAACGCCTGCGTGTCGCGCGAATCGGCGACGAGCCCGCCTTCCCCCTCGATCGCCGGATCGATCGTTCCCGCGAACGGGAGCGCGACGTCGTGGAAGTCGCGATCGGCTTGCCCGGTCGCATCGCCGCGCGCGAGACGGAACGTCGCGCCGACCCGACGCGCGACCCAGAGCGCGTCGCGGGTCGCGGCGATGCCGGTGACCGCGCCGTCCGGCGCGAACGGAACCGCCGTCGCGCCGGCGAAGCCGGGATGGGCGAGATCTTCCCGCACCACCTTGTAGAGCGGCGCGTCCTTGTGGGTGAGGAGGTAAAGCGTGTTGCCGCGTTGCGCGAACGCCGTCACGTCGTCCCCCGGCGAGGCGACGAGCGCCCAGGGCACGTTCGGCGCGCCGAGCGACGCGAGCGGCGCGGTGAACAGCTCGATTTCGGGCGAAACGCTGTCGTTCACCTCGGCCAGCACGCGGTCCGATCCTGGTGTCACGATGATCGACGGATATTTCTGCGCCGCCGGAAAGGCGAAGGGGAGATGATCGCTGTCGAGCACCACCGGATCATGATCCGGGTCGGTGCCGAGCACGTGCCGGAACACCCTGAGGTGATACCAGCGTTCCGCGGCCGGCGTGTTCGGCGGGACGACGGGCAGGCGCGCGTAGAAGAAGGACCGGTTGTCCGGCAGCCAGGACGCGGCGGCGTATTCGGCGCGATCGATCGTGCCGGGGATCGCCGCACCGGTGCGACCGTCGACGACGTGCAGCGTGTCCTCCTCGGAGCCGCCGAGCGAAACACCGACCACGACGCGGCTGCCGTCCGGCGACACCGCGAACTGGTCGATCGCCGCATGCGACGTCCGGGTGCCGAACGACGTCGGGTCGAGAAGAACCGTCTCGTGTCCGTCGCCGTCGCGCCGGAGAAGCTTCGCGATGTCGGCGCCGGGGTCGCGCCTGAGAAAGAAGAGGGCACCGGCGACCGGCGTCACCGCGTTCACCGCCGTCGTGAGGCCGCTGACGGCGGAGATGTCAGCGAGCAGCCTGTCGCGGCCGCGGATACGCGCCAGGATCCCGCGCGCGTAGCGGTCCTCCGCATGCAGGTAATCGCGGAATTCCGGCTCCGGCTCGCTTTCCATCCAGCGGTAGGGATCGGTGACGGTCCGGCCCCAGATCGTCTCGGTCACCGGATGCACCGGCGCCACGGGCGGCCCGTCGGACGGCGCGGCGCCGCCGAGCGCGACGGCGGCGAGCAGGAGCATGCGGAGCGGCGGGCGCGACACGATCATGTTCTCTTCGGCGATGAGGCGCGAACCGAGCAAGCGTCGTGCCGCGGTTGCGGCTCCCGTC
>CAXUBA010000004.1:0-12061 GCA_964249205.1 uncultured Acetobacteraceae bacterium
GTGGGCTCCGACCGGGACCGGGGGGGCGCGCGGCGTTCCCGCCCGCGTGTCCGGCGGGGGCGGCCCGCGGGCAGGCGGGCGACGGCCGAGGCGCGGAACGACGGCGACGCGCACGCGCGCGGGCACGCCGACGGGCACGAGGATGAAGGGGGGCGCCGACAGCGCGACCGAGAGCGGGCAGAGCGCGCCGCCGCCCGCATCCTGGTGCCGATGGCGCTTCGGGTGCTGCGATGTTCCGGGCGCGACGCCCTCGCACAGCACGGCGGCGGCCCGGATCGTCGCCGTCGCCGCCTGCCCGCCCGCGTCGTCCGGGATCACCAGCGAAGCCGTGCCGATCTGCCCGACCAGCGCCAGGAAGAACCCGACGATCGCGAGGAGCCGCGCCGCGCCTCCCGTCTCGATGTGTCCGGCGCGCGCCATCAGCGCGGGAGCATGCCCTCCCGCATGATCGCGCGGTAGCTCTGCCCGTCGTCGTGCAGCCGGCCGAAGACGCGATACTTCGCGTCGTGGTACCGGCGCATCGTGGGATCCGGCTCGATCACTCGCCCGGGCGCCGTCATCGCCGACATCGCCTCGCGGAACCCGCCGCCGCCGGCCGCGGCAACCCGGCCGAGGATGGCGGCGCCAAGCAACACGGCGTCCTCTTCCCGCGGCAGCACGATCCGGCAGCCGGTCGCGTCGGCGTGCTCGCGGATGAACACCGGGTTCCGGGTGCCGCCGCCGGACGCGAGGATCGTGTCGATCGCGTAGCCGCTCGCGTTCATCGTCTCGACGATGTGCCTCGTGCCATAGGCGACCGCCTGGATCGTCGCGAGGTAAAGGCGCGCGAGGTCGTCCGGTCCGGCCGCGAGCGGAAGACCGGTGATGGCGCCCCGGAGGGTGCTGTCGGCGCGCGGCGAACGGTTGCCGAGGAAGTCCGGATCGACGTGGAGGCCGCTCGTGAGCAGGGCCGGATGCGCGAGGCCCGTCGCGAGCACGTCGAGCCGCGCGTTGAGCCGCTCGTAGATGCTGCCGCCCTCGGCCGCGACGCTGTCGTACGCGGCGTGCGTCCGGATCACGTGGTCGATCAGGCTGCCGGTGGCCGACTGGCCGCCCTCGTTGAGCCAGCGTTCCGGCAGCATCGCGGCGAAGTAGGGACCCCACACGCCCGGCACGAAGCGCGGCGCGACCGACACCGCCATGTGGCACGACGAGGTGCCACCGACGAGCGCCACCCGCCGGTCGAGCGCCGCGTCGTCCGGAAGGCCGCCGCCGTCGAGCGCGACGCCGATCGTGCCGATCCCGCCCGCATGCGCGTCGATCGCCGACGTCCCGACCGGGATCCCCGCTTCGAGACCGAACGCGGCCGCCGCCTCGGCGGCGAGTCCGCCTCCGACCGGTGCGCCGATCGGCAGCACCTCCTGGCCGATCCGCCGGAAGCCCTCGTCGGCGAGATCACCGAGGCCGATTTCGCGGAAATAGCTTTCGTCCCAGCGTACCTCGTGGCCGAGATACGTCCACTTGCACACCAGCGAGCAGAGCGACCGGCTCGCCGCACCGGTCGCGCGCCAGGTGAGATAGTCCGGCAGGTCGAAGAAGTGCGCCGTCCGTCGCCAGGTGTCGGGACGGTTCTCCCGCAGCCAGAGAAGCTTCGGCGTCTGCATTTCGAGCGAAACGCGGCCGCCGAGATACCGCAGCACGGGGTGGTCGGTGCGGTTGATCCGTTCGGCCTGCTCTTCCGCCCGGTGATCCATCCAGACGACCACGTTCCACGCGTCGTCCCCGTCACCGACGGAAACCGGCGCGCCCGTCGCATCCAGCACGACCAGCGAGCATGTCGCGTCGAAGCCGATCCCGCGCACCGTGACCTCGCCCGCGGCGCCGAGCGCGCCCCGCACCGCCGCCACCACGGCGGACCAGATATCGTCGGACGACTGCTCGACGTGATCCGGCTTCGGCCGGTTCATCCGGATCGGCACCGCGTGCTTGCCGAGCGCGCTTCCGTCCGCGGTGAACACGCCGGCACGCGCGCTCCCCGTTCCGACGTCGACGCCGATGAACGCGTCCGTCATCGCCGCGCCCTCAAAGATCGAGGTTCTGCGGCACGATCACGAGGTCGCGGATGGTGACGCCACGCGGCCGCGTCACCATGAAGAGCACGGCCTCCGCCACCTCGTTCGCCTCCATCAGGCTGCCCGAAGCCTTCGCCTCGTCGAGCTTGGCCTGCGGCCAGTCCTTCAGCAGGGCGGTGACCACCGGACCGGGCGCGACGCCGCCGACCCGGATCCCGTGCCGCGAGACCTGGCGGCGCACCGTATGGATGAAGGCCTGCACCGCATGTTTCGACGCCGTGTAGATCGGCTCCCACACCACCGGCACGAGCCCTGCGATCGAACTCGTCATGACGATGTCGCCGCGTTGCCGCTCGATCATGTGCGGCAGCACGGCGCGAACCGAACGGAAGGCCGCATTGATGTTGAGGTTGAGCATGCGGTCCCACGCGTCGGGATCGCCCTCCTCGACCGGCCCCCCGACGTAGGAGCCGGCATTGGCGTGGAAGATGTCGAGCTGCCCGGTCCGCTCGAGGATCTGCGGCAGCATGCGATCCACGCTGGCGGAATCGGTAAGGTTCACCACCACCGGGAAGGCACCCTCGCCGAGCTCCTCGCAGACCGCGTGCAGGCGGTCCGCCGCGAAGTCGACCAGCGCAACGCGCGCGCCGGCCCCGAGGAACGCACGCGCGCATTCGAGACCGATGCCCGACGCCGCACCGGTGACGGCCGCGACCTGGCCGGACAGCTGTTCCGCCATCGGGGATCTCCTCTGTTGCGCCGCGCTCAGGCGCGGCCGTGCGAGACGCGCGAGCGGCGCGCGAGGCTGTCGACGATCACCGCGACCGCGAGCACGGCGCCGGTGATCATGTAACGGAGCGACGACGACAGATCGAGCAGCGTGAGCCCGTTCGAGATCGCCTGGATCACGATGATGCCGAGCAGCGCCGAATAGGCGCTCCCCCGCCCGCCGAACAGGCTGGTGCCACCGATCACCGCGGCCGCGATCGCGTCGAGGTTGACGTCGCCGGTGCCGGCCTGCTGGCTCGCCGACGCGAGACGCGCCGACGAGAGCACGCCGCCGACCGCGGCGAACACCGAGCAGAGCACGAACACGCTGGTGGTGATCAGGCGGACGTTGATGCCGGCGCGACGCGCCGCTTCCCGGTTGCCGCCGACGGCGGTGACCGAGCGGCCCCATTGCGTGCGCGTCAACGCGTAGTTCAGCAGCAGCACGAGAGCGATGAAGAAGCCGAGCATCCAGGGCACGCCGCGATCGCGGTCGAGATAGAAGACGGCGAGCTCGAGCACGACCGTGATGGCGACGGCGCGCGCGACCAGCGCGCCGGTGGATTGCGAGGAAAGCTTCGCCTCGCGGCGCCGGCGCGCCGTGCGGGCGCCGGTCGCGAACACGCCGATGCCCGCGAGGGCCGCGACCACGTAGGCGAGCGGAGCCGGCATGTAGAGCGACTGGCCGAAGCTCACCATCGGCGAACCGTAAGGCAGGTTGATCGAGCCGGTGTCGCCGAGGATGTAGAGCTGCAGCCCGAGAATCGCGAGCAGCCCGGACAGCGTCGAGACAAAGGACGGCATGCCGAAGCGGTTGAACAGCGTCGCGTACACGAAGCCAACCAGCGCGCCGGTCGCGATCGCGGCCAGGATGGCCAGCGGGACCGGCCAGCCCTGGTTGACCCACAGCACGCCCACCAGTGCGGACGCGAAGCCGCTCATCGAACCGACCGACAGATCGATCTCGCCGATCATCAGGATGCACACGATGCCGAGCGAGATCACGCCGACGGTCGAGCTGTCGTAGAGCAGGTTGACGAGGTTGTTGGCCGACAGGAACACCGTGTTCAGGCTCTCGAACACGGTGCAGATGATCAGGAGCCCGACGATGACGGGCAGCGACCCGAGGTCGCCGGACCTGATGCGGTCGATCGACGAACGGATGGCGCCGCCGAGGCCCTGGTCCTGCTTGAGGCGCTCGTCGGCGCGATCGATCAGCCCGGTTCCGCTCATGGCCGCGCTCCTTCCGTGGCGCCGGCCGGAGCCGACGCGCTCGCGATCGTTCCCGCCGCGTTCCGGCGTCCGGCACGACGCGACACCGCGTTCTCCGCCGCGCCCGTGATGGCGCCGACCAGTTCGTGATTGCTCGCGTCCGGATAGAAGACGCCGTTGTTCCGACCGAGACGCAGCACGACGATCCGGTCGGCGACCGCGCGCACGTCCTCCATGTTGTGGCTGATCATCACCACACCGAGCCCGCGGTCGCGCACCCGCTCGATCAGGTCGAGCACCTCGGCGGTCTGTGCGACGCCGAGCGCCGCGGTCGGCTCGTCGAGCAGGATCAGCCTCGGTTCGAGCAGGAGCGAACGCGCGATCGCGACCGTCTGCCGCTGGCCGCCGGAAAGCGACGCGACGGGTTCGCGCACGCTCGGGATGCGGGCCGAAAGCTCGCGGAGCAGCGTCCAGGCCTTGATCTCCATCGACACTTCATCGAGCCCCATCGGCCCGACCTCGCGGCCGAGGAAGATGTTGGCGACCACGTCAAGGTTCTCGCAGAGGGCCAGATCCTGGAACACGGTCGCGATGCCGAGCGAGAGCGCGGCACCGGGATCGGCGAGCGTGACCTCGCGTCCGGCGAAGGTCATCGTGCCGGAGCTCGGCTGATGCACGCCGGCGAGGACCTTGACCAGCGTCGACTTGCCGGCGCCGTTGTCGCCGACGAGCGCCACGACCTCGCCCGCGTGCACGTCGAGATCGATGTCAGTGAGTGCCGAGACGGCGCCGAAATGCTTCGAGATGCCGCGAAGGCTGAGAACAAGCTCGCCTGTCGCCGCGTGGTGTCTTGCCGGATCAGTCATCGGAAACCTCGCGGGAAGAGCCGTCCGGCATCCGCGTGGACGCCGGACGGCCGGGCGGATCAGGGCGAAATGCCGAGCTTCTTGCAGCCCTCGGCGTAGCGGCCCGTGCAGAGCACCGAGGCGGGTTCGATCGGCTTGCCGTTCACGTCCTTGTCGACGATCTCGCTTTTCAGGTTCTGCTGCGTGACCAGCGTCGGCGTGAAGAGCTGGGTCGGCGTGTTGAACAGGGTCGTGTCGCTCTGCGGCGTCTTGCCTTCGAGAAGGCCGATCGCGACCTTGGCAGCCGCGGCGGCGACGATCTCGCTCGGCTTCGAGATCGTGTTGTACTGGTCGCCCGCGATGATCAGCTGGAGACCGGCGATGGTCGCGTCGTTGCCGGTGACCGGCGGGACCGGGTCGACGCCGGCGGCCTTGAACGCCGCGATCGCGCCGCCGCCCGTGCCGTCGTTCGCCGCGACGACGCCGACGATCTTCTTGCCGAAACGCGAGATCTGCCCGGCGACCCACTGCTGCGCCTTCGACGGCAGCCAGTCCGGCGTGTCGTATTCGGCGAGCGTCCGGTAGCCGCCGGTCGCGAGGCCCTCGTGGACGCCCTTCTTGATCAGGCCGGCCGCCGCGTCCGTCGGCGAGCCGTTCACCTCGAGCACGCCGCCGCCGGTCGCCGCGTTAGTCGACTTCAGGTGCTCGACCAGCGACTGCGCGATCATCTTGCCGATCTGCTCGTTGTTGAACGAGACGTAGTAGTTCGCCTGCGCCGACGGGATCGGGCGGTCGTAGGCGATCACCTTGATCCCCTGCGACTGCGCTTCCTTGACGAGCGAAGCGGCGGCGGTGCTGTCGACCGGGTCGAGCACGATCGCCTTGGCGCCCTGCGAGATCACCGAGTTGAACTGCTGCTGCTGCCGCGAGGCGTCGGCGTCCGCGTTCTGGTAGAGCACCGTGCAGCTCGGGCAGAGCGCGTGCACCTCGGCGACGAAACCGGGCTTGTCGTGCTCCTCGTAACGGGTCGAGCTCTCGTCCGGCATCAGGAACGCGAGCTTGGCATTGGACACGGTCGCGGCGGCGGCCTGCGTCGCCGGCACGAAGAGCGGCGTCGCGGCGACGGTCAAAACGCCGACGGCGTTTCTGGCTTGCCTCGTGAAATTCGACATCGTTGGACTGTTCCTCTCGCTGGTTTCTCTGATGCACGCGGTCAGAGCCGGTCCTGGAAGACCGGCTCCGACCGCGCGGGCGGCTCGTGACGGTGGCGGTCGTTTTCCCGATGGCGCACGCGGTAGGAGCGCGGCGTCATGCTGGTGACCACCCGGAACCGCCGGTTGAAGTTCGACACGTTGTTGAAGCCGACATCGAAGCAGATGTCGGTGATCGGCCGATCGGAGGTGGTCAGCATCCGACAGGCGCGATTGATCCGCATTCCATTGACGTAGGCGGTGAAGGTGAGGCCGGTCTGCCGGTGGAACGCGCGCGAGAAGCCGCTGGCCGTGTAGCCGCTCAGCTCCGCGAGTTCGGCCTCGCGCAGGTCGCAGCTGAGGTTCCGCTCGATATGTTCGAGCACGTGATTGAGCGGCCTCGACATGTAGACCGCGGGCTCCGACCGGTAGCCGACGCTCGCCAGCATGCGGCGTTCGTCGTCGCGGAGGAGCCGCTCGACAATCTGCATGAAGAGGGCGGGACGCGATCGGAGGTCGCCCGCCAGCATCGAGGCCATCAGCGGCGCAACGGCGCGGCTGGTTCCGGCCGTGAACTGAAGGCCGCGCCCGCTGTCGGTCACGAGGCGCCGCAGCTCGTCGCTCCGGAAGGTCAGCGCGCACGCCTCGATGAAGGAGGCCGCGAACTGCAGGACGATGCATCGCTGTGGGATGGTGACGCCCGACGCGACGTCGCTCAACCAGTTGTGCGGCAGGTTCGGCCCGGTCATGACGAGGTTGCCCGGCGAGAACTCGCCGATGTAGTCGCCGACGAAGACGCGGCCGCTCGTCGCCGTGATCAGATGAATCTCGAGCTCGGGATGAAAGTGCCAGCGCACGGTCCGGTACGGGTAGCCGTGCGACCAGATCTTGAACGGCGCGCTGTCCGCGACGCCGACGATTTCGAGTTCGGGCTCGGCCATACGGTTAGGCGCCGCCCATCGCGACGGATCTCGGCATTCGTGTCCACCCTCGGCCGACCCTGGCGAACGCCGGGCCGACTCGTTGCTTCTTTGCGACTGTAGGCGCTTGCGGGGCCGGGCGCTTCCTTTCCCTGGCAGCGGACCGATACTTTGTTTACCGGATTGGCTTGCTCATCAGCACACGGACGCCGAACGGCGACGAGACCGCGCTGTCCAACCGATAGCCAACGGCGCGATACAGCCGGATGTTCGCCGTCATCCCGGCGTTCGTGTAGAGCCTGACGGTCGGACGATCGGCCGCCGCCGCGATCGTCTCCGCGTGCCGAAGCAGCGCGCGCCCGAGGCCGCGCCCCTGCCACGAGGGCGAGACCGCCACGCTCTCGATCAGCAGGGCTTCGGCCTCGATCACCGTCTCGATCAGGCCGACGAACGCGTCCGGCGCGTGCGCGAGATCGATCCGGTGATCTCGGACGGCCCGCTCGTGGTCCGCCACCATCGGCGCCGGCTCGCGCCCGAGGACCGGCACCCAGCGCGCGTAGGCGTCGCGCGTCAGCGACCGGATCGCGTCGACGTCCGCCGGGTCGGCGCGACGGAGATCGACGCCCTCCGGCAGCACCGGCGGCCGCGTCAGACCGGCACGAGCCCGGCGATGTCGCTCGCGAGGAGAACGTCGCGCAGGGTCAGGCCGCCGGCATCGTGCGTCGTGAGCGAGACCGTCGCATGCCCCCAGCCGAACAGGATCTCCGGATGATGGTCGTGCGTCCGCGCCAGCGCCGCCGCCTCGGACACGAACGCGAATGCCGCGTCGAAATCGGCGAACCGGATCGTGCAGCGGAGATGCCTGCGGTCGTCCGAAACCGACCAGCCCGGAAGGTCGTCGGCGAGCCTCCCGATCGTCTCGTTGTCCAGCAGGGGCGCCTTGCTCATCGGTCGAGGCTCCGTTCGGCGAGCGCATGCTCGTCGCGGAGCCCGAGGTAGGACGCGAGCTCGATCAGGTTGCCGTCCGGGTCGCGGCAATACACCGAAACCATTGGTCCGAGCGCGCCGATCCGCTCGATCGGGCCGTCGGTGACCGCGACGCCGCACGCAGTCAGGTGCTCGATCGTGTCCTCGGGCTGGAGCGTCGTCGCGAAGCACAGATCCTGCGTCCCCGTCATGTCGGTCTCGGCGGTCTCCCAGCCGTCCGCCCCCCAGGGCCGGAGATTGATCTTCTGGCCGCCGAAGCGGAGCGCGTTCCGGTTGTTGCGTCCGTATTCCTCGCGCTCCATGCCGAGCACGCGCTGGTACCACGACGCGGTGCGCTCGACGTCGCGGCAGGTGATGACGAGATGATCGAGACGATCGACGGTGAAGCGCATCGTTCAGGTCAATCCCTCAAAGAAGTCGTTGCCCTTGTCGTCGATCACGATGAACGCGGGAAAGTCCTCGACCTTGATCCGCCAGACCGCTTCCATCCCGAGCTCCGGGTATTCGAGCACCTCGACGGCGCGTATGCAGTCCTGCGCCAGACGCGCGGCGGGACCGCCGACGCTGCCGAGATAGTAACCGCCGTTCTCCCGGCACGCGTCGCGCACCGCGCGCGACCGGTTGCCCTTCGCGAGCATCACGAACGACCCCCCCGCGCGCTGGAACTCGGCGACATAGCTGTCCATGCGTCCCGCGGTGGTCGGTCCGAACGAGCCGGTCGGCATCCCCTCCGGCGTCTTCGCGGGTCCTGCGTAGTAGACCGGGTGGTTCCGGAACCAGTCCGGCATAGGCTCGCCGCGATCGAGCCGCTCCTTGACCTTGGCATGCGCGATGTCGCGAGCGACGACCACCGTGCCGTTCAGCGACAGGCGCGTCTTGACGGGATGGCGCGAAAGCTCGGCGCGGATCTCCACCATCGGCCGGTCGAGATCGATCGACACGACGTTGCCCCCGAGCGCGTCCTCGGTCGTCTCGGGAAGGTACTGGGCGGGATTGGTTTCGAGCTGCTCCAGGAAGATACCGTCCGCCGTGATCCGCGCCTTGATCTGCCGGTCCGCCGAGCACGACACGCCGATCCCGACCGGAAGGCTCGCGCCGTGCCGCGGAAGGCGGACGATCCGGACGTCATGACAGAAATACTTGCCGCCGAACTGCGCGCCGATGCCGAGCGAGCCGGTCCGCGCGTGCAGCTTCGCCTCGAGCGCCCGGTCGCGGAACGCCTGGCCGTGCCGCGTCCCATGGTCGGGCAGCTCGTCGAGCCAGCGCGTCGACGCGAGCTTCACGGTCTTCAGCGTCAGCTCGGCCGACAGGCCGCCGATCACCACCGCGAGGTGGTAGGGCGGGCAGGCCGAAGTCCCGAGCGTCCGCACCTTCGTCGCGAGCCAGTCGAGGAGCTTCTCCTCGCTCGCGAGCAGCGCGCGGGTTTCCTGGAACAGGAAGGTCTTGTTCGCCGATCCGCCGCCCTTGGCGACGAACATCAGCTTCCATTCCTCGGCATGCTCCTCGCCAGGCGCGGCGGCGATGTCGAACTGGACGGGAAGGTTGTTGCCGGTGTTGACCTCCTCGAACATGGAAAGCGGCGCCATCTGCGAGTAGCGGAGCGAGGTCCCGGTGTAGGTCTCGGCGATCCCGCGGGAAAACGCCTCCTCCTCGTTGCCGGCCACCCAGACGCGCTGGCCCTTCTTGCCGAACACGATCGCGGTGCCGGTGTCCTGGCACATCGGCAGGCGGCCGCCGGCCGCGATGTTGGCGTTCTTTAGAAGATCGAGTGCCACGAACCGGTCGTTGGCGGAGGCTTCCGGGTCATCGAGGATGCGGCGCAGTTGCGCGAGATGGCCGGGCCGGAGCAGGTGCGACACGTCCCGGAACGCGTCCCGTGCCAGCGCCGCGAGTGCCGCCGGCGACACCCGGAGCACCCGGCTCCCGGCGCAGTCGACGGTGCTGACGCCCTCGGTCGCGAGCAGACGGTAGGGCGTCGGGTCCGGGCCGAGCGGGAAAAGCGGTGCGTAGGGACTGTCCTCGGCGATCGTGACCGGCGCGTTCATCCCCGTGGTCCTCCTGGAGCGGTCGCGGAAGCGGGCTCCGTCGTGTGGTTCGCGGCGACGGCATCCGGCGGACCGACGTCGGCGACCGACCCGCGCTGGAGCGTCCGCGCCATCCCGGCCGATCGTGCGCTAGTCGCGCCGGCGCCGGAAGGCGTCGAGGCTGACGACCTGCGGCGTCGGATCGGCGTCGATCGGCGCTTCGGCATCGGTCTCCGATTCGGCGGCCACCGGCACTGCCGCCGGCGCAGCCGACGCGGCATCGGGCAGGATCGGGCGGAACCGGAGCCCCCATTTGACGGACGGATCGGCGAACCCGGTCATCGCATCGAACGGGATCACCAGCATCGCGCCGACGCCGCCGAACGACAGTCCGACCGACACCGTCCGTCCCGTCTCGTCGACCGCGAGATCCCAGAACTTGTGCTGCAGCACGATCGTCATTTCATCCGGATAACGTGCGCGGAGCCGGGGCGGGATGTTCGTCAGCGGATGATCGGTCCGGAACGTGATGTAGAAATGGTGATCGCCGGGCAGACCATGCGACGCCACATGGGCGAGCGCCCGCACCGCGACGCCCCGGAACGCGTCCTCCGTCCAGCTCTCGTAGGGAAGCAGGCTTTCGGGGAAGTCGCCCTCGCCACCCGAACCCGCGTTCGAACCCCCGTCGTCGGTCATCGCCATTCCTGAACGCGTAAGTTGGGGGGCTTCTGTTGCCCGGTGCCCCCCGGACCGCGCTTGCCTAAGTCAATTAGGCAGCGAGCGCCATAACGTCGTTGTCGTTGGCACTTGTGATACGGCCCGATAACGGCGGAACCATGCCGAACGAAAGATGGGTCTTTACCACGCGCGTCGAGCCTGTTTCGCCCCCTGCCGGCCGCCAACGATCGCGAACCGAATGGTGGAGGCGCCGGGCACTGCCCCCGGGTCCGCAACGATTATTCCACGCACCGTTTATCGTCATAGCCGAGCGAACCCGGCAGTCCGGAATATAGAGAAGCCGGGCGCCGTGTGATAGGGGGGCGGCATGGACCAGCGCCTCAGCGACGCCGAGCGGAACGAGATCGGCCGAAGCCGCGACGCGACCGCGCCGACGTTGCGGCCGACCGTGCCGGCGCTCGAGGCGATGCTGTTCCACGCCCACCCCGTGCTCGATCACGGCTTCGTCCGCGTCATCGACTACATGGGCGACGACGGCGCGATCGTGCAGGCGGCGCGCGTGTCCTACGGTCGCGGCACGAGGCGCGTGTCCGAGGATCGCGGCCTGATCCGCTACCTGATGCGGCACCGCCATTCGACGCCGTTCGAGATGTGCGAAATCAAGTTCCACGTGAAGCTGCCGATCTTCGTCGCACGCCAGTGGATCCGCCACCGCATGGCGAACGTGAACGAGATCTCGGCGCGTTATTCGGTGCTGGACCGCGAGTTCTACCTGCCCGCGCCCGAGCATCTCGCGATGCAGTCGGCGACCAACCGGCAGGGCCGTGGCGACGTGCTGCCCGCCGAAGCGGCCGAGGAGGTCCTGGCGCTGCTCCGCGATGACGCGCGGCGCTCCTACGACCACTACCTCGCCCTCCTGAACGAGGACGAGACCGGCGCGCCGATCGATCCCGAGCGGCCCCGCCTCGCCCGCGAACTCGCGCGCATGACGCTGACGCTCAACTCCTACACGCAATGGTACTGGAAGACCGACCTCCACAATCTGCTCAACTTCCTCCAACTGCGCGCCGACCCGCACGCCCAGTACGAGATCCGCGCCTACACCGCGCCGATGGTCGACATCCTCCGCGCCTGGGTTCCGACCGCGGCCGACAGCTTCGCGGAATACCGGCTCGGCGCGGTCACCCTGTCGGCCGGGATGCTCGACGTGGTGCGCCGACGCCTGCGCGGCGAGACGGTCGACCAGGCGGCGAGCGGCCTGACGAAACGCGAATGGACGGAACTCGAAACCGCGCTGACGGCAGAGGAACCAGGCTGATGGCGGAACACGCGCTGATCGTCGGCGCTTCGCGCGGGCTGGGCGCCGGCCTTGCCGCGGTTCTCTGC
>CAXUBA010000004.1:12071-17460 GCA_964249205.1 uncultured Acetobacteraceae bacterium
CTGCGCGCGTGGCTGGCACGTCACCGCGACGACGCGGCAGCCGGGCCTCGCCGTGCCGGGCGCGGCCCGCGTCGAGACGGTCGACATCGACGACGGGGACGCGGTCGCCGCCCTGCACGCCCGTCTCGCCGACACGCGTTTCGCGCTCGTCTTCCTGGTCGCCGGCGTGAGTGCGGCGGATCCCGCGATGCCGATCCACGAGGAACCCGAGGAGGAGACGCTCCGGATCTACCGGACCAACGCGCTGAGCCCGATCCGCTTCGCCGAGCGTTTCGCCGACCGCGTCGCGCCCGGCGGCCGGGTCGCGTTCATGAGCTCGACGCTCGGCTCGGTCGCCCGCAACACGGACGGCGGCTACGACAGCTACCGGGCGTCGAAGACGGCCCTCAACACGCTGGCCCGCTCGTTCGCCGCACGCCACCGCGACCTCGGCGTGCTGGTCGTCCATCCGGGCTGGGTGCGGACCGACATGGGCGGCGCGAAGGCGCCGCTCGACGTCGCGACCAGCGCGGCCGGCATGGCCGACATGCTCGCCGCCCGCGCGGGTTTGCGGGATGCCGCCTTCGTCGACTGGGAAAATCGGGACGTGCCCTGGTAGCGGCCGCGCCCGCCGCCTGAAGACAGGCCGACATTCGCCCGACACCCTCTTCTCCCGCCCCGCGCTTTCCGGGCGGCCAAGCCCCGACTTGAATTGTACCGGCGCGCGAAAGCGCCGACCGCCGCTCAGCGGACCGGATCGAGGTGCCCCACGCCGAACGGCTCGGCGCCGCCCGCGGCCGACCGGGCCAGGCCGGCGAGGACCGCGCGCGCGATATTGAGGAACACGGTCCCGGCCGCGCCGTCCGGCGCCGACACCACGACCGGCGCGCCGTTGTCGCCCGCCTCGCGCACGCCGCGTTCGAGCGGCACCGCGCCGAGAAACGGCACGGCGAGGCGCGCCGCCTCCGTCCGCGCGCCGTTCTCGCCGAAGATCGGCGTCCGCGTGCCGCAGTGCGGGCAGCAGAACACGCTCATGTTCTCGACGATGCCGAGCACCGGCACGGCGGTGCGGCCGAACATGTCGATCCCCCGCCGCGCATCGATCAGCGCGATGTCCTGCGGCGTCGACACGATCACCGCGCCCGCGAGCGCGACGCGCTGCGCGATCGTCAGCTGCGCGTCGCCGGTGCCGGGCGGCATGTCGATCACCATGATGTCGAGCGCCGGCCAGTCCACCTGGCCCATCAGCTGTTCGAGAGCGCCCATCACCATCGGCCCGCGCCAGATCATCGCCTGACGTTCCGGCACCAGGAACCCCATCGACATGACAGCGAGCCCGAAGGCGCCGAGCGGCTGCATTCGGTCGCCGCGCACCTCCGGTTGACCGGACCCGTCGAGCCCAAGCATGCGCGGCATGGACGGACCGTGGATGTCGGCGTCGAGCAGCCCCACCCGCTGGCCGAGGCGGCTGAGCGCGCAGGCGAGATTTACCGCGACGGTCGACTTGCCGACCCCGCCCTTGCCCGACGCGACGGCGATCACGTGCGGCACCGCGGCGAGCAGCTTCGCCCGCGGCACGGCATTGGCGGCCGACGGACCCGGCGCGCGCGGCGTCGCCGCCGGTGCAGGCGCCGGTGGCGCCTCCCGGTGCGCGGTTAGGATGACGGTCGCGTTCGAAACCCCGGGAATGTTCCGGAGCAGCGCCTCCGCCTCACGCGACACGCGCTCCGCGGCGTCGCGATCGGCCCGGCCGGTTCGGATCGACACCTGAAGGAGCGTGCCGCGCTGCTGGATCGCCTCGACCCGGCCGGTCGCGACGATGTTCCCGCCGCCCGAGGGGTCGGCGAGGGTCGCGAGGCGGGCGCGCGCCTCGCGCGCCAGGGCGTCGTCTTGCTGGGTCATGGAGGCAAACTGGGGCGACGACACGTCGGCGGCAACAACCGCCGCGCCGCCGCGTATGCTCGACGGATGGCGGAAGGTGTCATTCGGCGTCGCGCCACGAAGGCGCCGCAGAAATGCCGCGTCGCCCCGTCAGCCTCCGTCCATGGAGATCACCGCGCTGGAACAACGGTCCGTCCTCCTTGCTGGCGTGCCCGCCCGATCCGACGCGCGCCCGGTCGCGACGCCGTCGCGAGCGGCCGGGCGGGACGCGGACGTGCCGCCGCGGCGAGAGCGCGACGGTCGGGTCGACGCGCTGCGCGGCCTTGCTCTGCTGATGATGTTCGTCGACCACATCCCGCAAAATCTGTTGAACCGGCTGACGCTCCGGAACCTCGGCTTCGCCGACGCGGCCGAGATCTTCGTCCTGCTCGCCGGCTTCGCGTCCATGCTTGCCTACGGACGGCTGATGGACCGGGCGGGCCTGCTGACCGGCATCAACCGCGTCGCTCGACGGATCGGCAAGCTCTACCTCTTCCAGCTCGGCCTGCTGCTGATCTCGATCGTGCTGATCCGGTGGTATTCGAACCACCACCCCGTCTCGCCTGAATATCTCGAACCCGAACTTGCCCACGGGCACCGCAACATCTGGCGTGCCGCCTTCCTTCTCGCGCTGCCGTCGAACCTCAACATCCTGCCGCTCTACATCGTCCTGCTGGCGTGCTTCCCGGCGATCTGGCTGCTGCTCCGACGGGGGCTGGTCGTCGTGCTGGTGCCAAGCGCCCTTCTCTGGCTCGCCGCCAACCTGGATCCCGACCTCAACTTCCCGAACTGGCTCGATCCGGACGGCTGGTACTTCAACCCGATTGCCTGGCAGTTCCTGTTCACGCTCGGGGCCGTGTTCGCGACGGTCGCCGCACGTCACGGCGGCGACATCCCGCGCCATCCGGCGCTGACCGTCGGCGCCTGGACCTATCTCGCCTTTTCGCTGCTCGAGGCCTTCCCTTACGACCAGCACGGCCTGCCCTCGTTCGCACCGTTCGACATCGCAAACCCCGGCAAGACCCCGCTCGCGCCGCTCCGACTTCTCGACGTGCTTTCGATCTTCTACCTGGTCGCCTCAAGCGAGCGGGCACGCCGCCTGACGGCGACCGTTCCGGGACGCGGACTCGCCCTGCTCGGTCGCCATTCGCTCGAAGTGTTCACGCTCGGCACGTTCGTCGACCTCCTCGGCAAGCTGAGCTTCGACCGGTTCGGGACGGGCTTTGTCATGCAGGTCGCGATCAATCTCGTCGGCGTGTCCCTGCTGTTTGCCCTCGCGTCGTTCCTCGACCGGCGGAAACGCCGCCAGCGCGCGGAGGCACGCCTCCGACACGCGCGTGCGGCGGAACCGGAGGAGACGGCCGCGCGGCCGGGAATACCGGCATGACGGGCGCCGCGCTCCCCCGCGTCGCCGCCTATCTGCAGTCCGGCGAATATCTTCGGCCGCTCCGGATCACCGCGTTCGGATCCTCGACCACCGAGGGCTTCGGGGCCACGGATCCGGTCCGGACCTCTTACCCCGCGGTGGCGCGCGAGCGTCTCCTGCCCTTCGTCCCGGGCGGGATCGCGCTGAGCAATCGCGGCGTGTCCGGCGAGGACATCGAGGCGATGGCCGCGCGCTTCGCCGACATTCCGCCAGACCGCCCCGATCTCGTGCTGCTGCAGACCGGCAGCAACGACGGACCGCGCGGAATCGCCGTCGCCCGTTTCGAGCGCCTGATGGAGGAGCTGATCGACGTCGTGCGATCGTGCGGCGCCGATCCGCTGCTGATCGAACCGCAGTTCTGCACCGTGCTGGAAGCCGACCCGCGCTTCCCGCCCTTCCTCGACAGCGTGCGCGCGCTCGGCCTCCGGCACGAGATCCCGGTGTTCCCCCGCTACGACGAGATGCGCCTGTGGGCGGCCGAGACCGGACTCGGCTGCGCCGGCCTGTCGCCGGACGGAATGCACATGGACGACCTGGGCTACGGCCTGCTCGGCGAAGCGGTCGCGGCCTTCATCCGACACGCGGCCGGCGAGGGCGACGGTTGGGCCCGGAGCGCGCGCCAGGGCCTCTCGTCGCCGACCGGACACATGACGTCAGCCTCCGACGCCGCCGACGGTCTGGACGGAGACGGCTGAAGGGGGGAAGTTGCGCGGGAGGACGCGCGGCCCGACGGGCTCGCCGCAGCCGGTTCCGGGGATCACGCGCATGCCGTTCTTCCGTTCGCGCCCGACCCGATTGCCCGGCGTTCTCGCCGTCCCGCTTCTCGCGTCGCTGCTTCTCGCGCCCGTCTGCACCGCGGCGGCGCGTCCGGCGCCGGCCAGCTTCGCCGACCTCGCGGCGCGGCTCCTGCCGGCGGTCGTCAACATCTCGTCCACCGAAACCGTCAAGGCCGACAGCGGAAGCGACGACGAGGGTGGCGACGATGGTCCGGGGGGCGACGGCCAGGGCGGCGACGGCGGCGACAACCAGACGCCGTCCCCCTTCCCGCCCGGCTCGCCGTTCGAGAAGTTCTTCCACGACTTCCTCAACCGCCAGCACGGAACCGACGGCGGACCGGCACCGCGGCGGATGCAGAGCCTTGGTTCCGGCTTCATCATCGACCCGTCCGGCCTGGTCGTGACCAACAATCACGTCATCGCCGGCGCCGACGCGATCACCGTGACGCTGCAGGACAACACGGTGCTCACCGCGACGGTGATCGGCCACGACGACCAGACCGATCTCGCGCTGCTTCGCGTGCACGCCGACCGGCCGCTCACCGCCGTCAGCTGGGGCGACAGCAATGCCGCGCGTGTCGGAGACTGGGATCTCGCGATCGGCAACCCGTTCGGGCTCGGCGGCACCGTCACCGCCGGCATCGTGTCCGCCCGCGGCCGCGACATCCAGGAAGGCCCTTACGACGACTTCATCCAGACCGACGCGCCGATCAATCGCGGCAATTCCGGCGGCCCGCTGTTCGACATGGACGGCGGCGTGATCGGGATCAACACCGCCATCTACTCGCCCTCGGGCGGCTCGATCGGCATCGGCTTCGCGATCCCGTCGGTCGAGGCGAAGCTGGTGATCGACCAGCTTCGTCAGTTCGGCCACACGCGTCGCGGCTGGATCGGCATCCGAATCCAGCCGGTCACCGCCGACATCGCGAAGAGCCTCGGCCTGAAGCCGGAACAGGGCGGCGCACTCGTCGCGGGCGTCGACCCGAAAGGTCCCGCGGCGGCCGGCAAGCTCCGGACCGGCGACGTCGTGCTCCGTTTCAACAATGCGCCTGTGGAGGAGATGCGGACCCTGCCGCGGATGGTCGCGGAAACGCCGATCGGCGCCTCCGTTCCGGTCGTGGTCTGGCGGAGCGGCAAGACGGAAACCCTCACGATGACGATCGCCGAACTGCCGGCCAAGCCGTCACCCCCCACGCCCGCGCCGCCCCCCGCGAAGCCGGCCTCCGCCAACCCCCGGCGACCGGCGCTGGGGCAGACGGTCGCCTCCGTAGCCCCCCTGCTACGCCCC
>CAXUBA010000004.1:17470-42697 GCA_964249205.1 uncultured Acetobacteraceae bacterium
CCACCGTGCTCCCGGCGCTCGGGATGACGGTCGCGTCGGTCGACGACGTGCTCCGCCGGCGCTTCGGCCTCGGCGCCGACCGGCGAGGCGTCGTGGTGACCGCGGTTTCGGCGAACGGGATCGCGTCCGATCACGGGCTGAAGCCGGGCGACATCGTGCTCGAGATCCAGCAGACCAACATCACACGGCCGGCGCAGATCGTGGACGCGATCGCGGAAGCGAAGCGAGCGGGACGGACGTCGCTCCTTGTTCTCGTGGAGGACGGCGAGGGCAGCCGCTGGGTGCCGATGCCGCTGACCGACAAGGGCTAGGCCGTGCTCGACGAGCCGCGGCTCAAAACCAGGATCCGCGTCCAGGCCATGCTGCGTCAGGGCCAGTCGGCGGGCTCCTTCGGCGCGGTGGTCCGGCACGGGGACGACGAGGCCGGCGCGATCATCCTGCTGCTCCGGACCGCGGACGACCGGATGGCGGTGCTGTCCGAGGCGCGCGCGCCAGACGGCGCGGCGGCCTTCGTCAGGAGCACGGGCACCGACGGGTTCGTCGCGCCGGACGAGGCCGCCGCCACCGTCGAGCGGGCAGTGCGACGGGATCCGGACCTCTGGGTCGTCGAGTTCGACGCGGCGCCCGACGGCAAGCCCCCCTTCCCCATGCGGATCCTGTAGGAGGCCGCCGGGTCGTTCGATCTCGCCGAACCACCCTCGAGACGATCGCCGCGCCTACGCCGACGACGCCAGCGCCGGACAGCAGAACGGGGACGCCGCGACCGTCACGCCCGGGCGAGACGTGTCCATCGCGCGTCGTTCGCGCTGGAGGCGACGGCGGCCTCGATGAAGGCGACCCCCTCGACGCCGGCGGCGATCCCCGGCAGCAGGCGGCTTGTCTCGGGGAGCGGCCGCCCCTCCCGAAACGCTTCCACGAGGTCGGCCGATTCCGCGTAAAGGCGGGCGAAAGCCTCGAGATAGCCTTCCGGATGGCCGCTCGGCAGACGCGACGCCGCGGCGGCGTCGGCCGAAAGCCCCGGGGCACCGCGGGTCAGCGTGCTCGGCCGCTGGCCGGCGCGCGTCAGCACGAGCTCGTTCGGCTGCTCCTGCGCCCATTCAAGTGCGCCCGCCTCGCCGTAGACCCGAAGCCGCAGACCGTTTTCCGCGCCATGCGCGACCTGGCTGCACCAGAGGGCGCCGCGCGCGCCGCCCTCGAAGCGGAGGAGCATGCGGGCGTCGTCGTCCAGCCGACGTCCCGGAACGAAACGCGCGAGATCGGCGGCGACGGCCTCGAGCCGCAGTCCGGTTACGAAGGAGGCGAGATGCTGGGCGTGCGTCCCGATGTCGCCGACGCTTCCGGCCGGACCGGACCGCGCCGGGTCGGTCCGCCAGGCCGCCTGCTTCTGGCCCGTGTTCTCGAGCGCGGTGGCGAGCCACCCCTGCGCGTATTCCACCTGCACGACGCGGATCGCGCCGAGCTCACCCGCCGCGATCCGCGCCCGCGCTTCGCGCACCATCGGGTAGCCGCTGTAATTATGGGTCAGCACGAACGGGAGCCCGGTCCTGCCGACCAGACCGGCGAGCGCCTCGGCGTCCGCGAGCGCGGTGGTGAGCGGCTTGTCGCAGATGACCGGAAAGCCGGCTTCGAGGAACGCCGAGGCGATCGCGGCATGGCTGTCGTTCGGGGTCACCACGGCGACGGCATCGATCCGGTCGTCGCGGAGGCGCTCCGCCGCCGCCATCGTCCGGAAATCGGCATAGGCGCGATCCGGCGCGACGTGCACGGCCTCCGCCGACTGCGCCGCGCGCACCGGATCCGACGAGAGCGCACCCGCGACCAGCGTCCAGCGATCGTCGAGACGCGCCGCGATCCGGTGCACCGCGCCGATAAAGCTGCCGGCGCCTCCCCCGACCATGCCCAGACGAAGACGCCGGGTCACGAGGCGTCATCCGCGAGGCCGAGCATGCGTCGGTTCGCCGAACGGTCGGTGCCGGCGTCGGCGAAGTCGTCGAACGCGCGCGCGGTCACCGGAATGATGTGCTGACGGATGAAGGCCGCTCCTTCGCGGGCGCCGACCTCCGCGTCCTTCAGCGCGCACTCCCATTCGAGCACCGCCCAGCCCTCGAAGTCGTATTGCGCGAACTTCGAGAAGATCGCGCCGAAGTCGACCTGCCCGTCGCCGAGCGAGCGGAAACGGCCGGCCCGCTCCACCCAGGGAAGATAGCCGCCGTAGACGCCCTGGCGCGGGCTCGGCGTGAACTCGGCGTCCTTCACGTGGAACATCCGGATCCGCTGGTGGTAGGCGTCGATGAAGCCGCGGTAGTCCATGCACTGCAGGACCATGTGGCTCGGATCGTAGAGGATGTGGCATCGCGCGTGGTTGCCGGTCAGCGCGAGGAAGCGCTCGAACGTCACGCCGTCATGCAGGTCCTCGCTCGGATGGAGCTCGTAGCAGAGATCGCAGCCTGCCGCGTCGAACGCGTCGAGGATGGGCGTCCAGCGCCGCGCGAGCTCCGCGAACGCCTCGTCGACCAGACCCGCCGGGCGCTGCGGGAAGGGATAAAGGAAGGGCCAAGCGAGCGCGCCCGAGAAGGTCGCATGCGCGGAAAGACCAAGCCGACGCGACGCGGCAGCGGCGAAATGGAGCTGGCGGACGGCCCAGTTTCGTCGCGCGACCGGATCGCCATGCACTGATTTCGGCGCGAACCCGTCCAGCATCGCGTCGTAGGCCGGATGCGCGGCGACGAGCTGGCCCTGGAGGTGCGTCGAAAGCTCAGTCAGCGCGAGCCCGGCATCCGCGAGCGTGCCGCGCACCTCGTCGCAATAGCTGTCGCTCTCCGCCGCACGTTCGAGATCGAACAGGCGCGCGTCCCAGCTCGGGATCTGCACGCCCTCGAACCCGCATCCGGCAGCCCATCGCGCGATCGAGGCGAGGTCCGCGAACGGCGGCGTGTCCGAGGCGAACTGCGCAAGGAACAAGGCCGGTCCCTTCAGGGTCCGCATGGCACGCCTCCCGTCCAACTCCGCGGAAACTATGCGACGACCGCGGCACCGTTCAAAGGTCGGGATCGGACGCGGCGCCCGGCCGCCGTGGCTGCCCGCTGTGGCCGCGCCGTCACGCTCGGCGGAAATCCCGGCGACGGATCTCCCGAAAGCCCGGCTCCTCCGTTACCTACATTCCGCGGAGGGACATCGCGTCCCCGATGGTCCGGAGTTTTGCGGCGAGATGACGCGGCGCGCACAGTACCTGCTCGGCTCGATCCTCGCCGCGCCCCTGCTCTCGGCAGGCGCCGCGGAGGCCCAGCCCGTGACTGGCCTCTACGTCGGGGCGGCGGGCGGGGCGAACCTCCTTCAGGACGAGGAAGTACGGATCTCGCCCTCCTTCCCGGGCGGAAAGGAACGATGGGACGTGGGCTGGGCTGGGCTCGGTTCCGTCGGCTACGGGTTCGGCAACGGCGTCCGCGTGGAGCTCGAGGGCGACGACCGCGGCAACACGCTCCAGCATTTCCTTGAGACCCCGTTCCCGACCCGGGCGGGCGGCACCCAGAACGGCTACGGCACCATGGCGAACGTCCTGTTCGACATGGACATCGGCAAGAGCTGGATCTACCCGTATGTCGGTCTCGGCGTCGGCTACCAGTGGGTGCACTGGAACCTCCACGACACCGCGACGACGCTTCCCTTCGCGGAAAATCTCGGCGGCACGACCGGCGATTTCGCCTGGCAGGCGATGTTCGGCCTGAGCTTCCCGGTGCCCTGGGTGGTCGGCCTCTCGCTCACGACCGAATACCGCTTCATGAGCGTCGTCTCGCCGCTTGGCTTCAACGGCAGCTCGACCGGCGTGGTCGGGAGCGAAGGCAGCATCGGCCCGTATACCGAGCGGCGCGGCAACGTCGACATCAACAGCGACTACAACCACTCGCTGCTGCTCGGTCTCCGCTACGAGTTCAATCCCGCGCCGCCGCCCGCGCCGCCGGCGCCCGTTCCGCCGGCCGCACCCGCGCCGGCGGCCGCGCGGACGTATCTCGTCTTCTTCGACTGGGATCGCTCGGAGCTCACGCCACGGGCGCGCGAGATCGTCGCGGAGGCCGCCCGCAACTCGACGACCGTGCAGACGACGACGATCGCCGTGGACGGCTATGCGGACACCTCGCACGCGCTGCCCGGTGCACGCGGCGCCGAATACAATCTCGCGCTTTCGCGTCGTCGGGCCGAAAGCGTCCGTGCCGAACTCGTTCGCGACGGCGTCCCGTCGAACATCATCGACATCCACGCCTTCGGCGACACGAGCCTCCTCGTGCCGACCGGACCGAATGTGCGCGAACCGCAGAACCGCCGGGTCGAGATCGAGCTTCGCTAGGCCGCGGCATATTCGCCCGCGCCAGTCGGACGACGCCGGGCGCGGGCGAGCACGTCGCGGAAGCGGGAAGCGGCGGACGCGTGTGCGTCAGCCAGCCGGAAGCCAGCGCTCTTGAAAGCACCGTCCGGTCCCGTGGTCGGACCGAACGCCAGTGCGTCCGGAGGGGACGGCGCCGGCCGACCAGCGAACGGTCGGCGCGGTGTCGCGGGCGGGCGCTACCCGCCGCGGTGCCGATGCGTCACGGTGTGCGCGCTGATCCGATGGACATGGGCGGCGCTGCCAGGCTCGGACGGTGCCGAGCAGGTGGTGAACGAGGCCGGCTGCACGATGTCCTTGCCCTGCGCGTAGTCCGACAGGTCGCGCGCGTTGTCGAGGGCGGAAACCTCGTCGAACATGCTGGCGCGCTGCTGGCAGAAGGCGACGCCCGCCTTCAGCCCTCCTTCCGCCTGAACGTTCGCGAGTTGGGTAATGTAGTCGTCGTGGGCGGTTTGCGCGCCACGCCCGTAGGCACGAGAAAAATAGCTGTTGAGGACGCCCTCTTCCGCGATCAGGTCCGGATGGAACTTCGCGATGAAGGCGTTGTACCGATCCTGCTCGTTGCAGGAGAGCGCGGTCACCATCAGCTCGCTCTTCAGACCGCTCACCTCGAACGCCTGCTGGTCGCTCACCGTCGGCTCGCAATGGGCACCGGCGACATAGGACGCCGACCCGCGCTCGTGGGATCGCGTCACGCGGTGATGATGGCTCGCCGCCAGAGCGGCTCCGGCGCCGGACAGCTGCATCGCGATCGCTCCGACGCCAAGAACGAGATGACGCATTCGTTGCTCTCCTGGAGAAAGGGCGAGTGTCGCGCCGTAAGGTGAGTTGCCGGGCGAAGTAGGATCGGTATCGCCTCGATTTTCAACAATTTTCTACAAAATCGGTCCGGGAGGCTCGTCCCTGTGGCAACGCCGGCACAGGAACGATCGCGGCGACGTCGCGCCTCGCCCCTGCCGGCGCCGCTTCATAGATCAGGACCGCCGCTGAGCGATAGTCCTCCTCTGCGTCGCCTCGACAGTCCCCGTCCGGTCGCCTATGAGGACCGCCTGTTCGCGAACCGGGAGTGGCAGAATTTGCGTCCTCGTCTGCACCACGCGCTGCTCGTCACGACCGGGATGGCGGCTGCGCTGTCGGGCTGCGCGCCTCAGCAGGCCGCGACGGAGGCTGCCGCCCCGCCGAACCCGTACGGTTATCTTCAGCCGGCGCGCGTCTGCATCGTCGGCAAGGGCGCGCTGCCGCCTCAAGGTCCGGCATCCACCACGCTTTCGGTGACGAACGACGGTTACTGCGCGCTGCACTACGCGCGACCAAGCGGCGGACCGTTCGCCTCGTTCCTCGTGACCGAGGTGCCGCACCATGGCGATCCGCTGATCTACAACTACAACGAGCAGACCGTGGTCACCTACACGGCGAGCGCCGGGTACGTCGGTCCGGACAGCATGACCGTCGAATTCATTCCGGCCCCGGGTGCGCCGCGAACGGTGTTGCACGTCGCCATCACCGTTTCAGTGGCGCCTGGCACCCCCAGAAGCTGATCGGCGGCGCGTTGGGTCGGCGGCCGCCGACCCAACGGCCCTTTCTCAGGATCCGACGCCGGCCTCGCCCGCCACGAGCGTGAGAAGATGATCAGCGCCGCGCCGGTTACACCAGTCGCCGAACCCTTCGCGTCCGGCTTCGTCCTCGCGGGCCCAGGCGCCGAGCAGTATCTCCAGCGTCGGGACCACGTCATCTTCGCGGACCCGGTCAAGCAGCCGGAACGACAGACGCGTTCCCTCGAAATCACCACCGACGTAGAGCGCGTAGTGTCCCGGCATCCGGCCGACGACGCCGATGTCGCCGGCGTAGGTCCGGGCGCAGCCGTTCGGACATCCGGTGATCCGGAACGAAACGCGCCGGTCGCCGACACCCTGCCGGGCCATTGCCGCGTCCATCGCGCTGACGAATTGCGGCCGGATCCGCTCCGCTTCGGTGAGCGCGAGACCGCAGGTCGGAAGCGCCGGGCACGCGATCGTCCAGCGCGCGAGCGGCGTCAGCGCGTCGGCGGGAACGACGGCGTGCTCGCGAAGGATCGCGTCGATCGCGTCGCGATCCGAAGCGTCGATGTCGGCGAGCAACACGTCCTGCTGCGGCGTGAAGACGGGGTCGGCCCCGAAACGCTCGACGATGGTGCGGATCGCGGTGCGGATCGCAGGGCCGTTCTCGTGGTCGGCGATCCGCCCCGAGGGCACCGGAACGCCGAGCCACCAGCGGCCGTCGCCCTGTGCCTGCCATCCGAGCAGTTCCGGCATCGCGAGCGCCGGCATCGGACGTGGATCGGCGGCCGGGCCTCCGAGGTGACGCTCGACTTCGGCGCGAACAAACTCGATGCCATGATCCGCGACGACGTATTTGAGACGGGCGCGGCGCCGATCGGTCCGGCCGCCGTGATCGCGATGCACCTTGACCACGGCCTCGACTACAGAGACGAGCCGATCGGCCGGCACGAAGCAGAGCGGGGTCGCGAGGCGTGCGAACGTGTCGGCGCGATTGTGCGTGAGGCCTAGGCCGCCTCCGACGAGCACGTTGTAGCCGGCGAGCGCGCCGCCCTCCCAGATCTGCAGCAGGCCGAGATCCTGCGTCAGCACGTCGATCGTGTTGTCCTCGGGGATCGCGATCCCGATCTTGAACTTCCGCGGCAGGTAGACCGGACCGTAGAGGGTCTCCTCCTCGTCGAGACCGGCAATCGTCTGCTCGTCGAGGAAGATCTGGTAGTAGGCGCGGCTCTTCGGCAGCAGCTCGGCGGACAGGAGACGCGCGTCGGCGCGCAGCCGGGCATGCACCGCGTCCTGCAGCGGCGCCGGCGACGTCATGAGGTTGCGCGTGACGTCGCCGCAGGCGCAGAGCGTCGTTAGCAGCGTCTCGTTGATCCGTGCGATCGCCGGCTTGAGCTCGCCCTTCAGCACGCCGTGGTACTGGATGCCCTGGCGCGTGGTGATCCGAAGCGTGCCGTTGCTGAACTCGTCGGCGATCCGGTCGAGTGCGAGATACTGGGTCGCCGTGGTGATCCCGCCCGGAATCCGGACGCGGACCATGAACTGATACTCCTTCTCGAGCTTCGCCTGCTTCCGCTCGGTCGCGGTGTCGCGGTCGAATTGCTCGTAGCTGCCGTGGAACTTGAGGAGGTTGTAGGCATCCTCGCTGACCGAGATGCCGCCTTCGGACAGTTCCTCGGCCAGGCGGCCGCGCAGTCCGTGGCTTTCGAGCTTGAGCGTCTCGACACCTGAGAGCTTCTTCGGCTTCGTCGTCGCGATTGTGTCGGGCAAGGGCTGATCAATCCGTCTGCTTCGGGTGCGACAGCGGAAGCGCTACTTCGCGCCGCCCGGCTGGGCGACCATGCGGAGATAGGGCTTCAGGGTCTTCCATCCCTCGGGAAAGCGTTCGCGGGCCTGCTCGTCGGTGACCGACGGGGCGATGATGACGTCGTCGCCCGGCGTCCAGTTCGCCGGCGTCGTTACCTTGTGCGCGTCGGTCAACTGCAGGCTATCGATCACCCGCAGGATCTCGTCGAAGTTGCGTCCGGCACTCGGCGGATAGGTCAGGGTGAGACGCACCTTCTTGTTCGGATCGATGACGTAGACGGTGCGCACCGTCACCGACGGGTCGGCTTCGGGATGCACCATGCCGTAGAGGTTCGAAACCTTGCGGTCCGGATCGCTGATCATCGGGAAATCGACGGCGGCGCCCTGCGTCTCCTGGATGTCGGCTTCCCAGTCGCGGTGACGATCGGTCGGATCGACCGAGAGCCCGATCACCTTGACGTTCCGCTTCCGCCATTCGGGGCCAAGCTTGGCGACGGCGCCGAGTTCGGTGGTGCAGACGGGGGTGAAGTCCTTCGGATGGCTGAACAGGACGCCCCAGCTGTCGCCGAGCCAGTCGTGAAACCGGATCCGGCCCTTCGTCGTATCCTGCTCGAAGTCGGGCGCGATCTGCCCCAGCTGAATGGTCATCCAAACACTCCCCGATCAAGCCCGCCCGCACGTCGGGCGGACGCCGATATGGGGCGACCGCCACCCGGGCGCGAGCGGGATCGCATCAAATCACGGAGATCGCAAGGAGGTCCGGAGGTCCACGATCGGCCGCCGTCCGATGATGGATCGTCCGTTCAGATCGAGAAGGTGATCGGCTCGGCGAGCGGCCGGCGGAGCCCCGCCTTCTCCGCGCGGCGCACGAGATCGTCGAGCGTCGTCGCCTTGAGCGCTTCGGTGACCGTGGTCTGCAGCTCGGCCCAGAGCGGCTCGATGACCCCCTCGTGCAGCGGGCTGCCGTTCTCGGACGCGGTGCCCGCCTCCGGCACCGCCTCGTCGACGCCGTGCTCGTCCGAGAGCGCGGTCGCCACGATGTCGGCCAGCGTGACGTCCCGGCGCGGCCGTCCGAGGCGATAGCCCCCTCGCGGTCCCCGGACGCTTTCCAGCAATCCGGAGCGTGACAGGGACTGCAGAAGCGGTTCGATCCCGCGACGCGCGAGGCCGGCCCGTTCCGCGATGTCGGCCGCGCTGACCGTCGCGGTGCGGCCCGCATGAAAGGCGACGTCGAGCATGATGAGGACGGCGATCATCGCCCTGTCGCGCCGAACCAGCATGGGATGTCGTCCTCCCTTTCACGACCGCGTGCCGCCGATCATATGCGCAGTCGCCATGCATGATCCACGCCGGGCGTCGGTTATTTTCGCGGTCGGACGCGCGACGAGCGAACGAGGGAGGACGCCGTGACGAACAGGTTCGCAACAGCGAGGAAGAACGAGGCCGATCCGTCGCGGCGCGACGGTTTCGCCGCCCCGCGCGGCCGGATCTACGACGACGTGCTCGCGACGATCGGCGGCACGCCGCTGGTGCGCGTGCCGCGCCTGACGGCCGAGGACGAGCTCGTGGCGGACCTTCTTCTCAAGCTCGAGTTCTTCAACCCGCTCGCGTCCGTGAAGGATCGGATCGGTGCCGCCATGGTCCTCGACGCCGAGGCGCGTGGCGAGATCCGGCCCGGCCGGACCGTGCTGGTCGAGCCGACCTCCGGCAACACCGGCATCGCGCTCGCCTTCGTCGCCGCCTCGCGCGGCTACCGGCTGATCGTCGCCATGCCGGAAGGCGCGTCCGTCGAGCGGCGGAAGATGATGCGCCTGATGGGCGCCCAGCTCGAGCTCACGCCGGCCAAGCTCGGCATGGCGGGCGCGATCGCGCGCGCCAACGAGATCCTCCGCGCGACACCCGACAGCTGGATGGCCAAGCAATTCGACAACGCGGCCAATCCGG
Organism: uncultured Acetobacteraceae bacterium; assembly: GCA_964249205.1. Lineage (GTDB taxonomy): Bacteria > Pseudomonadota > Alphaproteobacteria > Acetobacterales > Acetobacteraceae > CAXTPV01. The sequence continues at coordinate 27,134 of CAXUBA010000004.1, forward strand.
CGATCCACGAGGAGACGACGGCCGAGGAGCTCTGGGCCGACACCGGGGGAGCGATCGACATCGTGGTCGCGGGCGTCGGAACCGGTGGAACCGCGACCGGCATCGCGCGGCGTCTGAAGCCGCGGAAGAAGGGTCTCCAGGTTATCGGGGTTGAGCCGGCCGAAAGTGCGGTTCTGAACGGCGAGGAGCCGGGACCGCACGGGATCCAGGGCATCGGCCCCGGCTTCCGCCCGTCGATCCTTGATCTCGAGAGCCTCGACGGCGTGATGACGGTCTCGGAGCGCGAGGCGCTCGCCGCCGCCCGCCGGGCCGCCCGGATCGAGGGACTGCCGATCGGCATCTCGTCGGGCGGCGCGCTGCATGTCGGTCTGGAGCTCGCGAAACGTCCGGAGAACCGCGGACTGATGATCGCGGTGATCATCCCGTCCTTCGCCGAGCGCTACCTGTCGACGCCACTCTTCACCGGGCTCGGCTGACCGGACGGCATTCGGGGCCGGACGACCGCGATGCCGCCGATCAGACCGACGACGGCGTTCGCCCGGCCGCCCCGATGGGCCTCCCGGCGTCGGCGGGGTCGAACCACGCGCCGAGGTCGGCTGCGGCGCAAGGACGGCCGATCCGGTAGCCCTGCAGTTCGGTGCAGCCGGCAAAACGGAGAGCCGCGATCTGCTCGTCGGTCTCGACGCCTTCGGCGGTGACCGCGACGTCGAGGCTGCGACACATGTTGAGGATCGCGCCGACGATGGCGGACGCCTCCGGCTTGCTCGAAAGGTCCTGGACGAAGGATTTGTCGATCTTGATCCGATCGAAAGGAAGCGTCCGGAGGAAGCTGAGCGACGAGTAGCCGGTTCCGAAATCGTCAAGCGCGACCGCGATCCCGAGTTTCCGAAGGTCGGCCAGCATCGTCTTCACGACGTCGAGGTTCTCGATCATCGCGGTTTCGGTCAGTTCGAGCTCGAGCCGTTCCGGCGCGAGCCCGCTGCTCTGGAGCGCCGACGCGATCCGCTCGACGAGGTCCGGCAGGCCGAACTGCGCCGGCGACAGGTTGACCGAGATCCGCGCCGGCACCGGCCAGCTCGCCGCTTCGTGGCAGGCGTTCGCGAGCACCCAGTCGCCGATCGCCGGCATCAGGCCGATGTCCTCGGCGAACGGGATGAACTCGACCGGCGGGACCCGCCCGCGGCTCGGCGAATGCCAGCGAAGCAGGGCCTCGAAGCCGCTGACCGCTTCGCGGCCGGTGTCGAAGACGGGCTGGTACTGGAGCACGAACTCCTCGCGCGCGATCGCGTCTTCGAGGTCGCGCGCGAGCGACACGCGCGCCGCGTCGTCCGCGTCCCTGCCGCGACGCCGTCGCGCCGGTGCGCCTTCCTGCGCCGTCGTGCCGTCGCTCTCGCATTCGACGCGGTCGCGGCCGTTTTCTTTGGCCAAATACAGTGCCGCGTCCGCCCTCGACAGAAGCGAGAGCGCGGTGTCGGATGGACGGAGGAAGGCCAGGCCGCCGCTCGCGCTCACCACCCGATCGCGTCCGCCGAGCGGAAAAGGCGGATCGGCGACTGCGGCGCGTATCGCCGCGACACGGCTCTCGACATCGGGGCGCGATCCCGAAAGGACGACGCAGAACTCCTCGCCGCCGTAGCGTCCCGCCGCTTCCGGCGGCCTGATCGCGACGCCGAGGCGCCGGCCGAAACTCGCGAGCACGCCGTCGCCCGCGAGATGACCGAACTCGTCGTTGATCGACTTGAAGCGATCGATGTCCCAGAGGAGGACGGCGATTGCTCCGGAAGCGGCGGGGGCGGCCGCCACCCTGCCCTCGAGTTCGGTCAGGATCGCCCGGCGATTGGGCAGGCCGGTCAGCACGTCGGACAGGGCGAGGAGCTGGAGCTCGCTCCGCGCGTGCTCGATCTCCGCGGTCCGCGCCCCCACCATCGCCTCGAGGCGGCGCTGGTGACGGAGCAGCAGGCGGACCCTCGCCTGCCAGGCGGCGGCGACGATCGCGGCAAGGCTGAGCCCGAAGAGCGCGCGGAACAACGGACGCCGCCACCAGGGTGCGCGGACCCGGAGATCGAAACCGACCGGTACCGATAGGGTGCCGTGCGCCGCGTCGACCGCGACCAGCTCGAACCTGAGGCGACCGGCCGGAAGATCGGCGTAGCGGATGTCATGTCCCGCGGTCTCGTTCCAGCCGCTGTCGAGCCCGCACATCCGGTAGCGGAACGACACGGCGTGGCCGGGCGCGAAATCCAGATCGACGAAGCGGATCACGAACGAGGCGGCACGCCAGTCGAGCCGCACGAACGGCGCGAGGGGGATCCCGCGCGCACCCATCGACAGGCCGGTCACGACCGGATGGAGCGGCAGCGGTGGCGGAAGCCGGCCGGGATCGAGCAGATGCGTCAGTCCGTGGCTGGTGCCGAACCACATCGATCCGTCGCGGTCCTCGTAGACCGCGCCCTGGTCCATGTCGTCGCTGATCAGGCCGTCGGAGTGGTCGAGATGACGCCACCGACGTCCGTCGAACAGGTCGAGACCGTGATCCGTGCCGACCCACATCCAGCCTCGGCGGTCGCGGTGGAGGAACAGGATGTTGTTCGACGCGATCGTCGGAAACGCGAGCGCGGGCAGCGCGCGAATCGCGCCATCCCGCTCGCGGAAGCGCCGCACGCCGTCGGATGCGGTCCCGATCCAGATCGCGCCGTCCGGCGGAAAGGCGATCGCCTCGCTGTCGTCACCGAACGAAACCGATGACGAAAGCCTCGCGAAACGCCCGTCGTCGCTCCGTCGGTAAAGGCCTTTTGCCGTCACCGCCCAGAGCCGGTCTGCCGGATCGAGCCCGACCGCGACCGTCGGCACCGGGAGCGCCATGTCGACGCGAACCGAGGCGACGTCCGCATCGGCATCGCGGACCAGCTGCAGACCCGCATCGGTGGCGAGCCAGAGTCTGTCCGAGGCGTCGACCCTCATCGCGCTCAGCCTGCCGCGCAGCGCGACGCGTTCGAGGCGGGCGTCGCTCGGATCGAGCCGGGCGAGCGGTGCGTCGAGCGGCGCCAGCCAAAGCCGGTTCCGCGCCGTCGCGACCACGTTCTCGCTGCCCCCCTCGATCGAGGCCGCGGCACCCCCGAGCCGGACCGTGTCGCCATACGTGGCGACCCAGAACGTGCCGTCCCGGCGCCGGGCCATCGACCAGACGATGTCGCTCGGCAGCCCGTCCTCGGCGGTCCAGTGCTCCCAGTGACCGAAACCGATCGCCCGGAAGGCACCGTGACCGAGGCTCCCGGCCCAAAGCGAGCCTTCGCGATCGAAGAACAGCGTCTGGATCGGTGCGGCGTCGAGGCCGCCCTCGTGATGCCTGGTGCGTCGCCACGCCGAACCCGTCCAGTCGAGGATGTCCTGGTCGTTCTGCGTCAGCACGCCCCCATGCCGATCGGCCACCAGATCGAGCCGCTCGGGCACGTGGGCGTCGAATTGTCCGTGCGCGCCGGGAACGGTCACCGTGCGGAACAACCGGCTGCCCGCCGGGCACCACGCGAGTCGGTCGAGGCTGCGGGCCCACAGCGTGCCGTCCGGCGTCCGGAGCGCCGTGTCCCACCGGTCGGTCGGCAGTCCGACCGTCCCGTCGAGCACCGAAACGTGTCCGTCCGCGATCCTGCAGATCGCGTCGTCGCAGCCGACCAGAAGATCGTGCGGGCCGTCGGCGACGACGAAGCTGGCGCGACCGAGCGCCGGCCTTGCGGCCACGGTCGCGCGGTCGAGAAGTGGCCGGAACGGTCCGATGCCGTTCGGACTCACGCTCGCCCGAAGCAGCGTGCCGCCGCTGTCGAGCACGACGTCGTCGCCGCGACTGACGAAGAAATGCGGCGACCGGATGTCGAGCGCGCGCCCCGTCGCGACCTCGCGGAAGCGACCGTTCTCGCGAAGGTAGAGAGCCGTCGTCATGACCACCCAGACGCGCCCCTGCCGGTCGGTCTCGATGCGGCGGATCCACGACCCGCCCGGGAGGCCGACCGCCTGGTCGTATGGCGTTACCGTGGTGCCGTCGTAGCGGAACAGGCCCGCCTCGGTGCCGAGAAGGACGAAACCGGCCGGGTCCTGGCCGATCGCCGTCACCGAGTTGTTCCCGAGCCCCTGCTCGTCGGAGAAGCTTTCGAAGCGGGTGAACTGCGCCCGCGCGGCCGAAGTCGCGAGAACGAAGACGACGAGCGAGGCGAGCGCGGCGCGCGCCCATCGCCCGATCGGGCGATCGGGGGCGCGACGCCCGTCTGCAGGAAAACCGGATCGATGCTCGGTCACGACGCCGAAGGTGCGACGAAAGGATTGCGGCTTCCTCAATGCGGGGGGCGTCGGACGCACGGAGCCTGTCCACCGGCCGCGCTGACCGATGGGCGTGCCCGGTCCCCGCGGCCGGTGCGGATAAGCGTCAGGGGTTCGAGGCCGACCCCGGCAGGCCCGCGAGCGGCAGCGAAGACAGTCCGATCATCGCCGCGACCTTGGGCGTGCCGACCCCCGTGGTCCGGCTCCACGGGGCGGTGCTCGCGACGGCGCCGTTGAAGCCCGGAACGGCGGTGTTGAAGATCGCCGCGCCGCCCGTCCGTTGGCTTCCCGCGAGGGAGTAGAGCATCGGATTGAGGTTGCCCTGGCGTCCCTGCGCCTCGACCATCAGCGCGACCGCGCTCGCCAATGCCGGCGCCGCGGCGCTGGTGCCGACGACCTGGTCCCAGTCGCCGTCGAAGACCACGTTCAGCGACGAACGGTCGGCGTTGCCGGCGCCGTCGCGGCTCGAGTTGCCGCCGTTGCACGGAGCCGTCGCGATGTCCGGGCAGCCGCCCACCTCCATGCCGACATCCGGCAAGGCGCGGTTGGCGGCTGACATCCCGAACGACGCCTGCCAAGCGGGCTCGGCGTAGATTGTCGACACGCCGCCGCTCGCGCCCCAGACCCCACCGGACACGTCGACGCCGGTCCCGAACGGATCGTAAGGAAGCTCGGGATCCGACCACGCGTTTTCCCGTGCGTAGGAGGAGCCCGTGCCGCCGGCGAGGGCCGCCGTCACGAGGTTCGTCCCTCCGACCGCCGTGACATCGGGATCGGCCGCCGGCACGTTGACACCCGTGACGAACTGCCCGCCGGTGGCGGCATAATAGCCGGGCGAGAGACAGGGCACTGCTCCGCCGTCGCCCGACGCGGCGATGAAGGTCATGCCTTCCGCGTTGCCCTGCTTGAAGAGTTCGGAATAGACGCCGAGCACTGCGGTCTGGTCGACGCCGCCGTTGTAGGCCGCTGTATAGTTCAGCTCGCACTGGCCGAATGACATTGAAACGACATCGGCCGCGTCGTCGTCGACGACAGCCGCGAGCGCCGAAACGAGCGAGGGATCGCTGAGATCGGGCGTGTCGTAGAGGATGACGTTCGCGCCGGGCGCGCCGCCGAGGACCTGCTCGATGTCGAGGGTCGCTTCCTCCGCCGTAGGGTTGGTCGGCGAGAACGGCATGCCGCCGTTCACCGGCCGGCGCGCGAAGATCCTGGGGTCGGACGCGCGGCCGGAGTCCTGCGTGAAATGCCTCGCGTCGAACAAGGCCGCGATGTCGCTGTCAAGCACGTCGCTGCTCATCACCACGGCGATCGTCGTTCCGGTGCCGTCGAGCCGCTGCGCGGGTTGGCCGACGGTCGCCTGGTAGGACGGGAAGCCGTAGGCCTGCTTCAGGTCGTTGTAGAAATAGCCGGCGGTCGGCACGGTCGAGGCGGCCGGCTGGCCGTAGCCGCCTGTGCTGTTATGCACGTAGCCCGAGCCGCTCCGGCGGATGAGCGTCGTCGCCTCGAAGCCGCTCGGCAGGAAGGCGCTCACGAGGGCGCCGACGCCGGCGAGCGACGGGGGAAGCGCGAGCGGCCCTGGCGCGGCGAGGCGGGCGTTGCCGGCCAGGTCGGCCGCGAGCGAAAGCGAGGTGCCGAACGCCGCGTTGACGCCGGCTACGGTGCCGGTGACGTGGAGCGACCGGGTTTCGGGCGTGACCTGGAAGCCGAGCAGCTGGAGCACGTTCGCGGCGACCTTCACGACGGTCTGGCTCGGACCGAAGCGGGCGGCGAAGTCGGACGGCTTCAGCCATTTGTGGAACTGCGGCGAGGTCGGATTCTGCTGGGCGGCGAGCAGCGCATCGAGCGCCGCCGGGTTGCTGAGCGGGAGAACGACGTCGAACTGGACCTGCTGCGAGGTCGGAGCCGCGCCGAGGACGGTGAGCGCGGATTGCGACGCTCCGGCCGGCGGAACGTCGTTCGCGGGCACGCCGGGCGACGGGGCCGCCTGCGCGAGGAAGGGCGTTGAAACGAAGGCGAGGATGGCTGCCGTCCCGAGCAGCGCGCGGCGATCGTGGCGCAAGGCGATATCCTTCGGTTCGAGGAGGATGGTCGCCGTCCTGCCGACCGATCGGATCTCTGCCGTAGAGCGCCGATCTTACCGTCCGATGAACGGGCCGATCGCGGAGGCTCGATCCCGGCAGCGCCCGCGTGCGGTCCGGCGCGCCCTGGGGCGGCGCGGAAGAAGCGGCGTTCGCCGGGAAGCGGAAGCGCCGGTCGGGCGTTCATGCGCCGGACGGATGCTTCGGGGTTCACGAACATGCTTCGCCGACGCCAGATCGCCGCGATCCTCGCGGTCGGACATGCCGCGGCCGCCGGTGCTGCCGGTCGGACGACGGCGGCGCCGGACACGTTCGTGCTCGACGCGAACGACTGGATGCCGAACAACCCGACGCTTCCCGTCCTGCACTATCGCGGTCTCGCGTCCGACCGTCCGACGTCGCTCGAGGCGCTGTTCGAGACGAACGGGTGGCCGCCGCAATGGCGGAATGGCGTCTACCGCTTCCACCACTACCACTCGACCGCGCACGAGGTGCTCGGCTTCCCGTCGGGACGCGCGCGGCTGATGCTCGGCGGGCCGGGCGGGCGCGAGATCGACGTCGCGTCGGGCGACGTGCTCGTGCTGCCGACCGGAACCGGGCATTGCCTCCTCGCGGGATCGGACGACCTTTCGGTGATCGGCGCCTACCCTCCGGGCCAGCGATGGGACATCTGCCGCGCGGCGCCCGCGCCCGATGCGGTCGCCCGCATGCGGCACCTGCCGTTTCCGGACCGCGACCCGGTCGAGGGCGACGGCGGCGCTCTGACGCGCCTCTGGCGCGCGGCCTGACGACACCAACGACCACGACACCCGCCGATCACGACAACAGGAGAAGCAGATGGAATATCGTACGCTCGGCCGGTCGGGGCTGAAGATCTCGACCCTCACCCTCGGCACGATGACGATCGGCGGCGGCGGCAAGTTCGCCGCGGTCGGCTCGGCGGGACTGACCGAGGCGCGTCGACAGATCGACCTCTGCCTCGATGCCGGGATCAACCTGATCGACACCGCGGACGTCTACTCGGCGGGCGTTTCGGAGGAGATCGTCGGCGAGGCGCTCGGCGGCAAGCGGCCGCACGGCGTGCTGATCGCGACCAAGGCGCGATTCCCGATGGGCGACGGACCGAACGAGCGCGGCCTGTCGCGGCACCACCTGATCGCCGCGTGCAAGGCGAGCCTCCGACGGCTCCGGACCGACGTGATCGACCTCTACCAGGTGCATCAGTGGGACGGGGTGACGCCGCTCGAGGAGACCATGGAGGCGCTCGACCGGCTCGTGTCCCACGGGCATGTCCGCTACGTCGGCTGCTCGAACTTCTCGGGCTGGCACCTGATGAAGGCGCTCGGCGTGAGCGCGGTCGAGCATCGCCAGCGCTTCGTGTCGCAGCAGATCCACTACACGCTGGAAGCGCGCGAGGCCGAGTACGAACTCCTGCCGATCTCGCTCGACCAGAGTCTCGGCGTCCTGGTGTGGAGCCCGCTGGCCGGCGGCCTCCTGTCGGGCAAGCATCGCCGGAACAACTCGCCGGGCGAAGGCACGCGGCAGACCGCGGGCTGGACCGAGCCGCCGATCCGGGACGAGGAGCGGCTGTGGCGGATCGTCGACGAGCTCGTGGCGATCGCGGAGGCGCGCGGCGTATCGGGCGCGCAGGTGGCGATCAGCTGGCTGCTCGGCCGTCAGGCGGTGACGTCGGTGGTGATCGGCGCGAGGAACGAGGCGCAGCTCGCCGACAACCTCAAGGCGGCGTCGCTGGTGCTCACCGCCGAAGAACGGCTCCGGCTCGACGAGGTGAGCGCGCCGCCGATCCTGTACCCCTACTGGCACCAGCTGCAGACGGCGTCCGACCGGCTCGGTCCCGCCGACCTGTCGCTGCTGGGCCCGCACGTGGCGAAGGCAGGAACCTCGGGCGCCTGATCGCCGCCCGGACGGCTCAGCCGGGTCCGGCATCGTCGGAGGGCGACGTTGCGCCCGCGACGGTGTCCGGGTCCGGGTCCGAGGTTGGGATCCCCTCGGCGCGTCGCCGGCGCGAAGCCCCGCCCTTCGCCCGCGGACGACGCGCGGGCATCCCGTCGGCCGTGTCTGCGGCGGCCGCACGGACCCAATTCCGCGTCCGGATCGCCTCGACGATCGTCGCGAGGGGCTGCACGTTGAACGCGTCGCGTCGGAGGACCGTGGCGCGGAAATCCGTCCCGGCGACGCTTCCGACCGTCTCCTCGCCGAGATCCCCGGGCGATCGGGGCGCGCGCCACAGCACGAGCTGGCCGTGGTTTTCCGCGACCGTCGCCATCGAGAAGCTCTGCAGGAAGCCGCGAACGAAGAACGCGGCCTTGTAGACGTCGCCCATCCAGGTCGTGTCGGCCTTCAGGCCCGGCTGGTTCTGCCGGTCGGCCACGTAGTTCCGCACCCGGAACGCCTCGTCGAGCGAGGGAAGTGACGCGTGGTAAGAATTCGGCAGGATGTCGTCGAGCACGATGACGCCCGCCGCGGACAGCCGGTCGATGGCGTTGAGAAGGTCGCGCAGCACCTGCTCGAACGTGTGCAAACCGTCCACGTAGATCACGTCGAACTTCGGCGCGTCCGGACGAAGGTCGGCGAAATACGCGTCGCTCGTCGCCTCGCGGTAGGAAACCGTCCCGTCCCCATCGGCAGGCGGCCGGAACTTGAAGGCGGGATCGACGGCAACCTTCCGACCCGCCCGCAGGCCGTGAAACGTCGCGCCCTCGTCCACGCCGATCTCGAGATAGGCGGGATCGGGAAAGAGGTCGAGCAGGGACTGGATGACTGCGGCGCGCGTGACCACAGGTCGCCTCCGTTGTTGTCGGGCGTCCGGACCCGCATCCGGCGCCGACCGCGCGACCGGTCAGACGGCGGGGGCCGACAGCGTGCGGGCCGGCGCGACCGGGAGCGTGTCGCAGCGGGTCGGTCGCGACAAGGTCTCCGCGAGCCGCCCGGCGGGGATGTCTCGGGCGCTCAGGCCGCCCGACGGGCCGACGCGTCGGGTCCGAAGAGTGCCGCGAGCAGCAGCGACGTCGCGCGATCCCAGGTGAAACGCTCGAGCACGGCGGTCCGCGCCGCCTCGAACCGCGCCTCGTCGGGCCGCCAGCCGGTCGCGAACGCGTCCATCGCGTCCACAAGCCGATCGAAGTCCGGTTCGACGTGAGCGGTCGCGGCGCCATCGGCGGCGCGGCCGCGGCGGAGGCGTCCGCCGACGCGGACCGCCCGCGCGTCGGAACAGAAATCGTCCGTCGCTCCCCCCTTCGTCACCACCGATGGTACGCCGCAGCTGATCGCCTCGAGCACGGGAAGGTTGAAGCCCTCGGCGCGGTAGGGCGAGACGTAGGCGTCGGCCGCGCCGAACAGCGCCGACAGGAGCTCGGGCGACAGGTTGCCGGGAATGGGAACCAGGGACTTCGCGACGGCGTCCGCGTCGAGTTCGGCGTGATGGGCGGCGACCGACCGGAGCGCCTGCTCGGCGGTGATGCCGTAGAGGGCGCGCTGATCCTTGACCAGGAGCCGGACGCGCCGGCCACGCGCGAGCAGCACGCCGACGGCGCGGAGCAGGAGGTCGATCCCCTTCGCCCAGAACGCCGCGCCGACATGGAGGAAGACCGTGTCGTCCTCCGCGAGCCCGAAGCGCGAGCGGAGCGCGCGCCGCTCGTCCGGCGAGACGACGCGCCGGAACCGCGCGGTGTCGACGCCGTGGGGCACGACGCGGACGCGGTCGGGGTGGACACCGAACTCGACGATCCGGTCCCAGGACCATTCGCTCGGCGTCACCACGAGGTGCTCGTCGCCGCCCTCGAGAAGGGCCAGGCGGTCCGCCTCGGTCGCGAAGTTCGGCGGCGCCAGGCCGAGTTCGGTCACCATGAACGCGATCGCGCGCGGTGCGCGCGCGACGGCGCAGCCGGGCGGCGCGAGGCGGAACGGCGAGCAGATCCGGTACACCGCGTCGAGAGCGGCCTTGCCTGGGTCGGCGGGGGCGTCGATCAGGCGCCGGTCGGACGCCGCGAACCCGTCCTCGTTCGCGTGACGCGACCACTCCTTCGAGAAGAACGGCATGTCGCGGTGGAACAACACGATGCCGGGCCGCGCCGCCAATTGCAGCATCTGGTTCTGGTTCACCAGCGCGAAGGAATGGTTCACGCCGCGCCAGCCCTCGATCAAGATCCTCCGCACCGGCCCCCCTCGATCGCCGCTGGTCGTCGGTCCGGCGCGTCAGGCCGGCCGCGGCCGCGCCGAGCGGCGGGACGACACCTGCTCGGCCGACGGCTTCCCGCTGCCCGGCACGTCGACGCGCTCGCCGTCGACGAGGTCGGCGGGCGGGCTCACGATCACCTGCTCGCCGCCCTGCAGCCCGTTGGACAGCTCGGCAATCGTCCCGAGGTCGTGCTCGATCGTGATCGCGTGCAGCTTGGCGTGGCCGTTCTCGACGGTCGCGACCTGCAGCCCATCGCCGTTGAAGATCACCGCGGCGTCCGGGATGGTCACGACCGGGTGCGGCCGCGGCACCGCGAACGCGATGTTAATGTAGAGGCCGGGACGCAGGTCATGCGTCGCGTTCGGGATGTCGATCTGCGTCTGCATCGAGCGCGACGCATCGGTGATCGCGACCGCGCTTCGGGACACCGTTGCCCTGAACACCCGCCCCGGCAGTTCGGGCATCGTGACGCGGGCGTCGATCCCGGCGCGGACCCCGATCGCCTCACTCTGCGGAACGTAGACGTTGGCGCGCAGCACGTCGTCGGCCGCCTCGGTGAAGAGCGGCGTGCCGCCATTTGTGCTGTCGGCGGTCAGCAGGTCGCCGATGTCGACATTGCGTTGGGTGATCACGCCGTCGAACGGTGCGAGCACCGTCTCGAAACCGACGAGAGCCTGTAGCCGCTGGACCGTCGCCTGCTGGGCCTTGAGGTTCGCCTCCGCGACCCCGATCCCGGCCTGGGCGGACTGCACGCCTTCGACCTGCACCTTCTTGTTGGCGGTGTCGTTGTCCGCGGTCTGGCGGGGCGTCCAGCCTTCCCCCGCGAGTGCGGTCGAACGCTTGCTGGTCACGTCCGCGAGATGATGGTTCGCGATCGCCTGCTTGAGGCTCGCCTGCGCCTCGACGATGGCGGCCTCGAGCTGGCCGACCTGCGCCTGCGCCTGGGCGAGCTGGGCGTCGGTGTCCGGCGCGGCGATCCGGATCAGGAGGTCGCCCTTGTGGACCCGGCTGCCGATATCGACGCGCCGTTCCACGACGTAGCCGGTGGCCCGGGGATAGAGCGAGGCGACATCGAACGCCTCGGTCTGTCCGGGCAACGAGACCTGGATCGGACCGTCCTCCCGCTTCGCCTTCGCGACCGCGACCGTCGGTGTCATGTCGGCGGCCTTGACCGTCTGATCGGCCGCTGCGTCGGTGTCGAGCCGGCCGACGACGCCGATCCCGATTAAAACGGCGACCGGAACGCTCACGAACAATGCGAGGCGCTTGGCCGGCAGGGGCTTTCTCGGTCGATCGTCGGTCATAGGTAGTCCTTGGGTGCCTCGGCTGGACCCCGTCGAAGCACACTATACAGGAAGGGCACGAAGAGCAGTGTGGAACACGTGCCGACGCCGATCCCGCCCATCACGGCCCGCGCCAGCGCGGCGTTCGCATCCGATCCCTCGCCGAGCGCGAGCGCCATCGGGATCAGGCCGACGAACATGGCGCCTGCCGTCATCAGCACCGGCCGGAGCCGCGTCTGGCCGGCCATCAGCGCCGCCTCCACGGCTGAGCAGCCGGTCTCCTCGCGGTGTTCGCGGGCGAAGGTCACGAGCAGGATCGAGTTCGCGCTGGCGACGCCGATGCTCATGATCGCGCCCATCAGCGACGGGATCGACAATGAGGTCCCGGTGATGAAGAGCGAGAACACGACACCCGAGAAAACCATCGGCAGCGCGCAGAGCACAACGAACGGATCGCCCCAGCTCTGAAAGTTCAGCACCATCAGGAGGTAGACGGCGATCACCGCGATCGCCAGCCCGATGCCCATGTGGAAGAACGCCTGGTTCATGCTCTGGATCTGCCCGAGCACCTTAATCGTGTCGGGCGCGTGCAGCTTCTTCTGATCGTCGGCGACGACACGATCGATCGCGGATGCGACCGAGCCGAGATCGGTTCCCTGGACGGACGCGTAGACGTCCCAGGTCGGCTGCGAGTTGATCCGCGTCTGGACGCTCTGCTCGGCGCCTCGCTTGAACGTCGCGACGTTGCTGAACAGGTTGAGAGCTCCGCCGGGATTGCCCGCGGTGCTGAGCGGCGTGTCGACGAACTTGTCGAACGTGTCGAGCCGGTACTCCGGCGTCTGAACCCAGAGCTGCCAGGGAATCCCGGTTTTGGGATCGGTCCAGAACGCGGGCGCCACCTGGAACGAACCGGAGGTCGCGATATTGATCTGGTCGGCGATCTGCTCGATCGTCAGGCCGAGCTCGGACGCTCGCTGCCGGTCGACGTTCACGTCGTAGTCCGGCGCGTTCAGAATCTGCTGGACATGCGCGTCCACCGCACCGGGGATCTGCGCGATCCGGTGTTCGATGTCGTGCAGCACCGCGATATCCTGCTTGTCGTGCCGACCCTGGACCTCGACGTCGATCTGCGACGGGGTGCCGAAATCGAGGATCTGGGTGATGACGTCCGCCGGCTGGAAGTAGAACACCGCATCCGGGAAGCGCTGCCGAAGCAGCACCCGGAGCTTGCGCTCGTAGCTGAAGGTCGGGCTGCCCGGCGCGAAGGTCGCGAGCACCTGGCCATCATTGTAGGCGACGAACGTTCCGTCGTTGAAGGCAAGGTTATACGTGATGGTCGGCAAGCCGATATTGTCCACGATATCGCCCATGTTCTTCTTGGGCACGACTTCCCGGATCGTGTCCTCGACCTTCTGGAACAGCGCCGACGCGTCCTCGATCCGCAGACCGGGTCGGGCCCGGACATGGAGCGTGAAGCTGTCGCCGCTGATCACCGGGAAATAGTCGCGGCCGACGAACATGAACATCACACCCGCGACCACGATCGTGCACCCGGCGATCAAGCCGGTGACGACCCGCCGCTCGATCGCGGCAGTAAGCAGAGTAACGTAGAAGTCCTGAAACCGGGCGAAGGTCTGCTCGAATCGCTCCCGGAATGCGGCGTAACCTCGTCCGAATCGCGCGAAGATCCCGCGACCCGGCGGTTTGGCGGGCGCGGCGTGCTCGCCCTCGCCCTCTCCGTCGCTCCCGGTGGCCTCTGGATGTTCCTTTGCGCAGAGCACGTCGACCAGGATCGGCACCAGGGTCCGCGAAAGCAGGTAGGACGCCAGCATCGCGAACACGACGGCGAGCGCCTGCGGCGTGAAGATGTACTTCGCCGCCCCCGTGAGGAACAGCACCGAGATGAAGGCCGAGCAGATCGACAGCGTCGAGATCAGCGCGGGCTTGGCGATGCCGGCGGCGCCATGGGCGACCGCCTCACGGAACGGGCGCTTCTCTTCCAGAAGCCGATAAGTGTTCTCGATCGCGACGGTCGCATCGTCGACCAGGATGCCAATAGCCAGAGCGAGGCCACCGAGCGTCATCAGGTTGATGGTCTCGCCGATGAGCGCGAGGATCGCGAGCGAGGACAGGATCGAGAGCGGGATCGACACCAGCACTACGAGGGTGGCGCGCCACGAGCCGAGGAAGAGCAGGATCATCAGGCCGGTTAACCCGGCTGCGATCACCCCCTCGCGCACCACCTCGCTGATCGCCTCGCTCACGAACACCGACTGATCGAACAGCGTGATGACCTTGATCGCCTTTGGCGCCGACTTGGTGATCGCCGGCATCTCGCTCTTCACGTTGTTCGTGATGTCGATCAGCGAGGTCGGGCCGTTCTTCAGGATGGTCAGCAACACGCCCGGCTTGCCGTTCACGTGGACGATGTTCTGCTGCGGCGAGCCGCCGGCGCGAACGCCGCCCACGTCGTCGATCGTGATCGGCTGGCCGTCCCGCACCGCGATCGGGATCTGCCCGAGCCGGCTGAGCACCGACGGAACCGAGTTCAGCCGCATGACGAACTGGGTGGGGCCGAACTTGGTCAGACCGGAGGGCAGGATGAGGTTCTGCGAGGTGATCGCATTGAGAACCGACTGCGGCGTGACGCTGAACGCATTCAGCTTGTTCATGTCGAGGTCGATCATCGCGTTCTCGGGCTGCCCGCCGTAGGGCGGCGGGATCGTCGAGCCGTGCACCGTCTGAAGGACGGGCCGGATCCGGAACCGCGTGTAGTCGTAGACCTGCGCCTGGCTTTCAGTGGTCGACGTCGCCGCGAGCTGGATCGCGGGCACCGAGGACGCGTCGAACCGCAGCACGATCGGCGGCTGGATGCCGGCCGGGAGCTGCGCCCGGATCGCGTTGGTCGCCGCGATCACCTGGGTGAGCGCGAAGTTCACGTCGGTGTCCTGGTAGAAATAGATTTTCGTCAGCGTGATGCCCTGCAGCGTCGTGCTCTGCATGGACCGGATACCGATGACGTTGTTCGAGATCGCGAGCTCCTCGTAGGAGGTCACGTAGTTCTGCATGTCGGGCGCATCGAGCCCGGTATAGGTCCAGAGGACATTCACGACCGGGATCGCGACCTCGGGAAGGACGTCCTTCTTCATGACGACTGCCGCGCCGCCGCCCGCGAGCATGATGAAGACGGCGAGCACCCAGAAGGTCACGCGATATTTCAGGGCGAACAGGACAAGTTGCACGCGCGGGCAATCCCGAGGTCAGAGGCGGATAGAAGATGGTTCCCCGCCCGCCCGGCGCAATTCGACCCGATGTTGCGAGTTGCAACCGCGATGCGAATCACGACATGGTCGACATCCCGAAACTGACTGAAAGGAGGTGATCCGGTGTCTCATTGTCATGCAGAGGTGACCCACGCCCGCGGCCGGATCCTCACGCTCGCGGCGGTCTCGACCGCCGTCTGAGCGATCTCGCCGAGGCGGGGAACCCGCCGACAATGCTTGCGGTCCCGCGGCTTCCGGGCTTCGGGACCGATGGCTTTCGCCCAGGGGAAGGCTTCGGGGGGACGCTCCCGGAGCCTTTTCTGTTTCCGTTCCGTTCGTTGTTGGCGCTTGACGCGGACGGGTGGCCGACGGCACCTCGGCGCCGATGAGCGACCTGTTCGGCGACCGCCCTCCGGGGCCGCCCCGCCCCGCCC
>CAXUBA010000005.1:0-38412 GCA_964249205.1 uncultured Acetobacteraceae bacterium
GGCCGTGACCAGCTTCGTTCCCGTGTTCAGGAAATCCTTGCCGGCGCTGAGCTGCGGCTTCTTCCCGGTCTTCGCGAAGTCGACGATCGCCTGCACGCCCAGCGATGCCATCTTGAGCGGATACTGCTGCGAGTCCGCGGCGATGATGCCGGCCTTAACGCCCCCGACGCCGGTGCAGCTGCCGTCGATCGCGACGATCTTCACGTCGCCCGTCTTGCCGACGGATTTCAGCGCCTGGTAGCCGCCGAAGGCTGCGGGCTCGTTGATCGCGTAGACGAGGGTGATGTTCGGGTTGCGCGCGAGCAGCGACTCCATGCCGCTCTGGCCGCCTTCCTCGGCGCCGGCGGTCTCGGCATGTCCGACGATCCGCGGATCGGGGACGTTGAACTGGTCCGGGTTGGCGATCTTGATCCCGAAGCCGGACAGGAAGCCGTGGTCGCGGTCGATGTCGACCGTCGGGTGTGAGACCGAGAGATCGAGCATCGCGATCTTGGCGTCCTTGGCCTTGTCGCCCAGGTAGGCTCTCGCCCATTCGCCGATGAGCTGGCCGGCCTGGAAATTGTCGGTCGCGAAGGTCGCGTCGGCGGCGGAGATCGGGCTCAGCGCGGTGTCGAGTGCGATGACCAGAAGCCCGGCCTGGCGCGCCTTCTCGACGGTCGGGACGATGGCCTTGGTGTCCGATGGCGTGATCAGGATGCCCTTGGCGCCCTCGGCGATGCAGCTCTCGATCGCCGACACCTGGGTCTGGTTGTCGCCGTCGTATTTGCCCGCGTAGGTCTTGAGATCGACGCCCAGCTTTCGGGCTTCGGATACCGCGCCGTTGCGCATCGTGACGAAATACGGGTTCGAATCGGTCTTGGTGATCAGGCAAGCTTCGATCGGCGCCGCTCGGGCAGGACCGCTCGTGGCGAGTGCGCCCGGGCCGACGAGGCCCAAGGCGGCGATGGTGGTGTAAAGGGCATTCTTGATCACGTCTCGCTCCTGGTTGTTGCTTCTTGATTGACTAGTTCCGAGTGCCGTCGACCGCTGGTGGACCTGTCACGGCGTCAGCGCTCCCTCTCCTGACGGATAATGAAATACTACCTCGGCGCTTATCCGGAAACACCGATGACTCAATGTCTGCTCGCGCGCTGGCTGTGCGGGAGCGTGTGGCGGATCCGGTGCTGGCGGCTCGTCGAACGGTCCCGAGAGGCGGCAGAGGGCTGGCTCTCACGACGGGCTGAAGGGCTTTCGCCGCGGCCGTGCGCCGCGCCCGACGTCGTGACCGGCGCCGCCCTGACTGTCTTCTTTTCGAACACCGGAATACCCGTCCACAGTCCCCGAACCAAGTAGATCGCGGGGCTGCGCGCCTCGGCGAGGCGCGACGAGGGTCCGCGCCGGGACGACGGCGTGCGGCGCCGGCTCAGGCCGCGAGACGCTCGCGGATCCGGTCGGCGACGCGGAGCGCGTTGGCGATGATGGTGAGCGTCGGGTTCACAGCACCGATCGACGGGAAGAAGCTCGCATCCGTCACGTAGAGGTTGTCGATCCCGTGGGCGCGGCAATCGCGGTCGAGCACGCTTGTCGCCGGGTCGTCGCCGAACCGGAGCGTCCCGGCCTGATGCGCGGTGCCGCCGATCGGCGTGTTCTGGCCGAGGTAGAGCCCGCGGTCGACGAGCTGCGAGTAGATGCCGGCCTTGTTGCAGATCGTTTCGAGCTTGTGCTTGAGGCGCTTGTTGCCTTCGACGTTCGTCTCCGTCAGGTCGAGATGGACGTTTCCGTCCTTGTAGAAAACGCGGTTGAACGGCTTCGGCAGGTCCTCGGAGGTCAGCCAAAAGTCGATCGAGTGGCGCGCGAGCCAGTCGAACGGCTTTTCCGGGAACCATTGCAGCCATTTCGGCAGACCTTCGCCGTGCACCTGCACGCCGTCCG
This sequence comes from uncultured Acetobacteraceae bacterium, assembly GCA_964249205.1. GTDB lineage: Bacteria > Pseudomonadota > Alphaproteobacteria > Acetobacterales > Acetobacteraceae > CAXTPV01. The sequence goes on from CAXUBA010000005.1 coordinate 1,912, forward strand.
ACTTGCCGACCATCTGGATATGGCCGAGCGGGAATTCCCAGTCGTCGGCGCCGAAGTAGAAGTCGTTGATCCCGAGCGTCTTCTGGAACCGCGTCGGGTTCGGCGTCTTCGAGATCGCCATCAGCACGGCGTTGTTGTGGCGCATGTAGTTCCGGCCGACCTGGTCGGATGCGTTCGCGAGACCGGCGGGATGCGCCTCGTTGCCCGACCTCAGCATCAGCAACGCCGACGAGAGGGCGCCACAGGCGACGACGACGACGTCGGCGGAGAACTCGCGCGTTGCGCCGTCCCGGATCACCGACACGCCGGTCACGCTCGTGCCCGCCGCATTGGTGATCAGACGGTCCACATAGGCGCGGGTCAGGAGCGTTACGTTGGGGTTGGCGCGGATCGTCGGATCGACCACCATCACCTGCGCGTCGGACTTGCCGTTCACGAGGCAGGGGAACCCGTCGAAGCGGTCGCACCGGATGCACGCGGAGTGCGGGAGCGCCTCGCCGTGCTCGTCCTGATCGAGCAGGACGCCGACGGGAAGATGGAACGGGTGGTAGCCCTCGCGCGCGAGCCCGTCCGAGAGCTCCTGGATCCGCGGCTCGTGCTTGACCGCCGGGTACTTGTACGGCTTCGCCGCCGGCGGCTCGGTCGGATCCTCGCCGCGCTGCCCGTGGACGTGGAACAGTTCCTCGGCGGCCTGGTAGTAGGGCTCGAACTCGTCGTATTTCACGGGCCATTCGGGGGCGACGCCGTCCGGATGCCGCACGCCGTGGAAATCCCGCTCGCGAAGACGGAACAGGATCGATCCGTAGACCTTACTGTTGCCGCCCACGAAGTAATGAAGCCCGGGCGCGAACGTCTTGCCGTCGGAGCTGTACCAGGTTTCGTCGGCCTGGTAGCGCGCCTTGATGAAGACCTCTTCGGTGTCCCAGTTCGCCTGCTCGCGCTTCAGGTAGTCGCCGCGCTCGAGCAGCAGGATCCGCTTGCCGGTCGAGGCAAGCGAATGGACCATGCTGCCGCCTCCCGGCCCGGACCCGATGACGATCACGTCGTAACGGTCTTCGGTGGCCGTGCTCATGTCGCTCTTCCCCGGGATCTCGGCAGTGCTGAACGTTGCCGTCGAGGCGTTGTTCCGCCTCGGCGGCCAAGCTTCACGCGCGGGTCGTGTTCGTCTACCCATCATGCCGCTGATCATGGATCGCTCCGGCTCCCGCCCTGCCGCCTCCGTTCGCCCCGGCCGATCTGCGGGCGGGGGACGGCGCGGCGCCTGATCGTCGCGGGCCTGCTCGCGACCCTGTTCCACTCGCCCGTCACCATCGCCTCGCTCCGATTCCGCATTTCTGACGACAACGAGGGCCTGGCCGACACCGCCGCGACGGCCCTCCTTCAGAATCCGTCCGGGCACGAGGCGGGCCGCGCCCGGCGGCCTGCCCGCGGACGGGGGACTACGGGCGAAGGCCCGACGTGACGCTGAGCGGCGGCATCCCGTTCCTGCGCCCGGACGAGGATTTGTCGACGCGCTCGCGCGTTCGGACGGATTGCTCTATCTGGCGAAGGCGCACGGTCGGAACCGGATCGTCTTCGAACACGCCGACGACGGGCGAGGTCAGCTCGCAGCGTTGGGTGGGGGAGACCGATCGGGGCCGGCTCGTCGCCGCGGCGACCGCCGACGTTGCCGCGACAACAGGCGGCGCGACGAAGCACGACGACACTGCACGGAACCGACGCCCATGAAGCCCTACGACCTGGTGGTGATCGGAAGCGGCCCGTCGGGCCGACGGGCAGCCGTCCAGGCCGCCAAGCTCGGACGGTCCGTTCTGGTGATCGAGAAGGGGCGGCGCGTCGGCGGCGTCTCGGTCCACACCGGGACGATCCCGTCGAAGACGCTGCGCGAGACGGTGCTGAACCTGACCGGGTGGCGGGAGCGCGGCTTCTACGGTCTCGCCTACCGCGTGAAGAAGGACATCGAGGCGGGCGACCTCGTGACACGGCTCCACAAGACGCTCGAGCACGAGGTCGAGACGCTCGAGCACCAGTTCGCGCGCAACCGGGTGGACACGTTGTGCGGCCTCGCCGCGTTCGTCGATCCTCACCGGCTCGCGGTCCAGGTCGAAGCCGGCGAGACGCGCCACGTGGAGGCTTCGCGGATCGTGATCGCCTGCGGCACGAAACCGCTGCGGCCGCCGCACATCCCCTTCAACGGCAAGACCGTGCTCGACAGCGACGAGATCATCGAGCTCAAGATCCTGCCACGCAGTCTGACGGTCGTCGGGGCCGGGGTGATCGGCGTGGAATACGCGACGATCTTCAGCGCGCTCGATGTCCGGGTCACGCTGATCGAGCCGCGCCCGACCTTCTTCGACTTCATCGATCGCGAGCTGGTCGACGACTTCGTCCACCAGCTGCGCGACCGCGGCATGAACTTCCGGCTCGGCAACCGGCTGGAAGCGGTTCAGATCGAGGCGGAACAACCGGTCGCGATCCTGGAGGGTGGCCGCCGGGTGCGCTCGGAAATGCTGCTGTTCGCGGCCGGACGGGAAGGCGCCACCGAGGCCCTCAACCTCGCCGCCGCCGGCCTCGCGACCGATGCGCGCGGACGCCTCGCGGTCGATCCCGAAACGTTCCAGACGGCGGTGCCGCATATCTACGCGACGGGAGACGTGATCGGCTTCCCGAGTCTCGCCTCGACCTCGCTCGAGCAGGGGCGGATCGCCGCCTGCCACGCGTTCGACGAGAGCCTGCCGCCGACACCGGCCTTCTTCCCGTTCGGCATCTATTCGGTGCCCGAGATCTCGACGGTGGGCCTGAGCGAGGAGCAGGTCCGGGCCTCGGGCCGGCCCTACGAATGCGGGATCGCCCGGTTCCGGGAAACGTCGCGCGGTCACATCATGGGGCTCAACGGCGGCCTGCTGAAGATGATCGTGGCGCTCGACACGCGGCACATCCTCGGCGTGCACATCGTCGGCGAGGGCGCGACGGAGCTCGTTCACATCGGCCAGGCCGTCCTCAACCTCGGCGGCACGCTCGACTTCTTCATCGACAACACGTTCAACTATCCGACGCTCGCCGAGGCGTACAAGATCGCGGCCCTCGACGCCTGGAACCGGATCACGCCGCGGCGGGGCGTGCCGCAGACGATCGCCGCGGACTGACCGCACGGGGCGGAACCCCGTCCGGGCCGGCGCGTCTCTCGCTCGGCCGCATGCCGCGGCGGGAGATCAAGGACGGTGGCAAGCCTCGCGATCCTCGTCGCCTTCGTGCAGCGTCTCGTGCTGGTCCTGCTCTTCCTGCCCTTCAGCGCGGCCGACAAGATCCTCAACTTCCGCGGCGCCGAGAAGCAGGCGGCCGAGTTCTCGCCGGCCGCGGCGCCGCTGCTGATCGGGGTCGGGATCTTCGTCGAGATCTTCATGTCGCTCGGCGTCCTGACCGGTGTCGCCGACCGTTTCGCGGGCTTCATCCTGGGCGGCTACTGCGGCGTCACCGCCCTGCTGTGGAAGCAGTTCTGGCGTCCGGGCGACTTCTGGTCCGGCGGCAAGGGACGCGAACTGTTCTGGGACTTCCTCAAGAACTTCGCTCTCGGCGCCGGCTTCATGTTCGTGACCTTCGGGACCGGACCGGCGGACATCGGCGGCTTCCTTTCGCACCCGTTCGCGTCGTCGCACCCCTATAGCATCACGAGCGCCCCGCACGACGGCTGACGGCACGCGGCCTGCTCCGTCGATCGCTTTCGCCGGCGTCACGAACGCGACCGCGAGCCGGCGACCCCGCCCCATCCGCTTGCGCGACCCGACCGGTCCGCGACAAGGCGCGAGCCCGGTCGATCAATCGGGATCCCGCTAAAGCAGCGCCAGCTGCGCGTTCCGGTCGACGCGTCCCGGATTGCGGAACAGATCGCTGTCGAGCGCGTCCCGCTCCGCCCGCAACCCGGTCTTCCGGAGCGCGCGCGCGAAGCGCTGGGCCAGCATGTCGGCATAAGGGCCCGTTCCGCTCTGCCGCTTGCCGAAGCGGGTGTCGTAGAGCGCGCCCTCGCGGGTTTCGCGCACCAGATTGAGGACGTGCCGCGCACGCCCCGGAAAATGCTGGTGCAGCCAGGTGTCGAAGATCTGCCGGAGTTCGAGCGGCAAACGGAGCAGGACGTAGCCGGCATGGGCGGCGCCGACGCGCGACGCCGCCTCCAGGATGCGCTCGAGTTCCGGATCGTTGAGGCCCGGGATCATCGGCGCCGCGAGCACCCCGCAGGGGATCCCGGCCGAGGCGAGGCCCTCGATCGCCGCGACCCGCCGCGCGGGCGTCGCCGCGCGCGGCTCCATCACGCGCGCGAGCGCGGGATCGAGCGTCGTGACCGAGAGCCACACGCGCACCAGGCGGCGGCGCGCCATGCCCTCCAGGATGTCCCGGTCCCGCAGCACCCCGGCCGACTTCGTCACGATGCTGACGGGATGGTTCCAGCGGTCGAGCACGTCGAGCACCTGCCGCGTCAGCGAGAGCGTCCGCTCGACCGGCTGGTAGGGGTCGGTGTTGGCGCCAAGCACGATCGGGCGGGCGACGTATCCCTTTCTGCCGATCTCGCGCTCGAGGGTGGCCGCGACGTCCGGCTTGAACGTCAGCTTCGTTTCGAAATCGAGCCCGGGCGACAGGCCGAGCCAGGCGTGGCTCGGGCGCGCGTAGCAGTAGACACAGCCGTGCTCGCAACCGCGGTACGGGTTCACGGAACGATCGAAACCGAGATCCGGGCTGTCGTTCCAGCTGATCACCGAGCGCGAGGTGTCGCGGGTGAGCGTGGTCGGAACGGCAGGCGGCACGGTCATCTCGCCGCCGATCGTGTCCCACCCGTCATCGAACGGGCTGAGAACGGTCTTCTCGAAGCGGTTGCCGACGTTGTCCGACGCCCCGCGCCCCTTGCGGACGACCGGGCGGTGGTGCGGGACGTCGGCTTCGCAGCGATCCGTGGCGTCGAGAGGCATCACGACCCTCCTGAGCGTTCGACACGGAGAATGGACCGGAGCGCCGGGGCGGTCAAGAACAGAACGTGAACGTCCGTCGGTGCGGGGCTTCGAGCGGCTCGCGAAAGGCTCAGGGACTTCCCCGCGGCACGGTCGGCTCGGATCGCTCAGGCATCGCGCCCCGACGCCAACGCTGCGCCAGATCCCCGCCCTCATGCTCCCAGAAGCTCTGATCCGCTTGCCGCACCCGATCGGCCGCGTTCGTGAGATGACGCCAAACGGCCGATCGCGCCGCGTCCGGATGGCGGTCGAGGATCGCTCGAAAGATGAGGCGGTGCTCGTCGGCGACGGCGCGGGCGAAGTCGAGCCGCCGCGCCTCGTTCGCTCGCGTCACTTCGATCGCGAGCCGAATCGGGGAGGCGAACAAGCGGACGAAACCATGCCAGTACGCGTTCGACGTCGCCCGTCCGATCGCGAGGTGGAACCCGAGATCCTGCTCGACGCCGGTCTCGCCGCGATCCGTCGCGTCGTCGATCGACCGGAGCGCCGACGCGATCTCCCGGCACTGGCGCTCAGTGCGGCGTTCGGCCGCGAGGGCGGCCATGTCGGCCTCGATGGAGCGTCGGACTTCGAGGAAGCCGAGGAGACAGTCGACCGAGCGGGGCACCGGCAGGACGCGTCCGGTCTCGTCCGACGGGATCCGTACGCGTGCCGCGGCCCCCTTCCGGGTTTCGACGAGCCCATCCGACTTGAGGCGCGCGACCGCCTCGCGGACGACGGTCCGGCTGACGCCCGTGTCGGACGCCATTGCCTGCTCGGACGGAAGTTTCGATCCGGTCGGCAGCGCGCCGCTGTGGATCCGGCGCCGGAGAACGTCTGCGAGTTGTTCCGAGCGCGTGACCATCCTCGCCGTCATCGCCCGACGTTTCTCCTCAAGCGGATCGCCACCCTTGCGCCGAACCAGGAAGCGCGCAAACCTGTCATACAGGTTGAGGCGAAGAATATCGCTATGAGGAAACGCGGAATGGACGCCGTCCGAGACATGTGCTCCGGCGCAGCAGGTCAGCCGACCGCGCGCCCGTTGATCCGCGACAAGACCCGGACCCGCCTCCTCGTGCCGCCGATCCGCGCACGAGCCCGGGCGATCGACGATCCGGCATCGCGCACGTCACATCATGCTGACGCCCGTCGGACAGAATCGGGCGCACGAGGGAGAACGACCATGTCCTTGACCAACGCCCGACGTTTCGGCGCGGCGACAGCCTTGTCCGTCCTGCTCCCGCTCGCGACCGCCCACGCCGCCACCCACGTGGTGGGTCTCAGCGTCGCGACCCTCGCCAACCCCTTCTTCCAGGGCATGACGAAAGGCGTCGAAGCCGGCATCAAGGCGCACCCCGATCTCCAGCTCGTCAACACCAGCGCCAACGGTGACGCGAACACGCAGACCAATCAGGTCACCGACCTGATCAACCGTCATGTCGATGCGCTCATCCTGAACCCGATCAACGCGGACTCGATCGTACCCGTCGTCAAGGAAGCGAACCGCAAGGGCATCCCCGTCTTCACACTGGATCGCGGCGCGGCCTGCGGTCCGTGCCAGGTCAACTTCCTCGAGACCGACAACGTCGCACTCGGGAAAGAGGGCGCCGACTACATCGCCGGGCGGCTGAAGCAACGCTACGGCTCGATCAAGGGGAACGTCGTCGATCTCGAAGGGCTTCTCGGGACGACGGCGGGCGACGAGCGCGAGAAGGGCTTCGCCGACGAGTTCGCCACGCTGCAGAAGAGCAATCCCGACCTGAAGCTCGTCGCGAGACAGGCCGCGGATTTCGACGCCGACAAGGGCTTCAACATCACGACGCAGCTTCTCGCCGCCCACAACGACATCGATGCGATCTTCAACGGAAACGACGACAACGCGGTCGGCGCGATCCGGGCGATCCGGCAGGCCGACCGTTTCGAGCCGATCGGCAACCCGAAGCACATCATCATCATCGGGATCGACGGAACCGAGCAGGCGCTGAGCGCGATCCGCAAGGGCCAGATGGATGCGACGCTTTCGCAGAATCCGCTGACGATGGCGGAAAAGTCGGTCTCCTACGTCGAGGACTACCTGCACGGCGACAAGAGCGCGATCCCGGCACACCAGTACTGGCCGCACCTCCTGCTGACGAAGGAGAACATCGACAGCGCCGAGGCGAAGTCCTACGGGCTGTGGGGCGACGAGGTCAGCCGCTGAGGATCTCCGCCTCGTGACCGCCCTTCTCGCCATGTCCGAAGTTTCGAAATCCTTCCCCGGCGTGAAGGCGCTGTCCGATGTCACGATCCGCCTCGATCGCGGCGAGGTCCTCGCGATCGTCGGCGAGAACGGCGCCGGCAAGTCGACGATGATGAAGATCCTGGCCGGCGTGTATCCGGCGGACGCCGGCTCGCTCAGCCTGGAGGGCGAGAACTTCGCGCCGCGGGCGCCGCGCGACTCGCTTCAGGCGGGGATCATCGTCATCCACCAGGAGCTGAGCCTGGTGCCCGACCGGTCGGTCGCCGAGAACATCTTCCTCGGACACCTGCCGCGGACGGCGTTCGGAACCGTGCGGCGGCGCGCCCTCCATCGCGATGCGGCGCGGCTTCTCGGACGCGTCGGACTCGCGGTGCACCCGCGGACGCGCGTCGGCTCGCTCGGCATCGCGCAGCGGCAGCTCGTCGAGATCGCGCGCGCGCTTTCCCGGGAAGCGCGCGTGATCGTGCTCGACGAGCCGACCGCGACGCTGACCGTGTCCGAGCAGCGCATCCTGTTCGACACGGTCCGGACGCTGCGCGCGGCCGGCGTCGGCCTGATCTTCATCAGCCACCATCTCGACGAGGTGTTCACGATCGCGGACCGCGTCGCCGTGTTCCGCGACGGCGCCTGCGTGGACACGAGACCGACCGCGGACTGGACCGAGGCGCAGCTGATCCAGGCGATGGTCAACCGCCCGATCGAGGCGCTGTTTCCCGTCCGGCACGCATCGATCGGCGACGTGCTGCTCGATCTCGACCGACTCTCGCTGCGGGATCGCTTCTCCGACGTCACGCTCCGCGTGCGGGCGGGCGAGGTCGTCGGCCTCGGCGGCCTGATCGGCGCCGGCCGCACGGAGGTGCTCAAGGCGATCTACGGCGCGCTGCCGGCGTCGGCGGGCACGATCCGGATCGGCGGTCATGACACGTCGATCCGGTCGCCGCGTCGGGCGATCCGGTCCGGGATCGCGCTCGTGCCCGAGGACCGGAAGGCCGAGGGTCTGATCCTCGCCTTCCCGATCCGCGACAACGTCGCGCTGTCCACGCTCGACCGGCTCGCCTGGCTCCGAAGCATCGTGCGGGCGCGCCGCGTCGACCGCCTCGCGGAGGCGGCGGTAGCCGATCTTCGCGTCCGCACGCAGGGCATCCGGCAGCGCGTGCGCTCGCTTTCGGGCGGCAACCAGCAGAAGGTCGTGCTCGGTCGCGCGCTGACCACCAAACCGCGGATCTTCCTGCTCGACGAGCCGACGCGCGGGATCGATGTCGGTGCCAAGGTGGAAGTGTATCGCCTCGTCAACCGCCTCGCGGACGAGGGCGGCGCCGTTCTCGTCGTCTCGTCCGACATGACCGAACTGCTCGGGCTCTGCGACCGCGTCGTCGTCATGCGGACCGGTCGTGTCGCCGGCGTGGTCGACCGCGCCGATTTCAGCCAGGAGCGCATCATGTCGCTCGCAGCTCTTGGTTGATCCTCATGCCTCGCGAGGCCGACATGCCGTCCGTTGACGCGCGTTCCGCGACCGACAGGGGCCGCTCCGGCCTCCGCACGCTGACCAACGCGGTCAACGAACTCACGATCGTCGTCGGCTTCGTCGCGATCTCGCTCTATCTCGCGATCACCACGCCCTCGTTCCTGACGTCGGCCAATCTGCTGTCAATCCTGCTCGCGAGCTCGCTGATCGGGCTCGTCGCGGTCGGCGAGACCTTCGTGATCGTGACCGGCGGGATCGATCTGTCGGTCGGCTCGGTGGTCGCCTTCACCGGCGTCATGACCGGTCTCGCGCTCAACGCCCACGTGCCGGTCCCGATCGCCGTCGCGCTCGGGATCGGCCTCGGCGCGCTGTCGGGCGGCTTCATCGCGTTCAGCGTCACAGTGCTCAACATGGCGCCGTTCATCGTCAGCCTCGCGGCGCTCGCGATGGCACGCGGCCTCGCCTTCATCGTCACGAACGGGAACACGATCTTCTCCTTCCCGGACGGGTTCGACGACATCGGCGGCGGAAATCTCGGACCCTTCCCGGTCGCCGCGCTGATCGCGGGAACCGTGTTCCTCGTCGGCGGCTTCGTGCTCGCGCGCACCGTGTTCGGCGCCGAGGTCTACGCGGTCGGCGGCAACCGGGAGGCCGCACGCCTGGCCGGCATCCCGGTCGGGCGCACGCTCGCCCTCTGCTACGTCATCAGCGGCGCACTCGCCGGGCTCGGCGGCGTCGTGCTGGCAGGTCGCCTCGACAGCGCGCAGCCGATCGCGGCGGTCGGCCTCGAGCTGAACGCGATCGCGGCGGTGGTGATCGGCGGCGCCTCGCTGTTCGGCGGCAAGGGAAGCCTGCTCGGAACACTGCTCGGCGTGCTCATCATCGGGCTCATCAACAACGGCCTCACGCTGAAGAACGTCCAGCCGTTCTGGGTGCAGTTCATCCAGGGGGCGGTCATCTTCGGCGCCGTGCTGATCGACAGCCTCAACCAGAAGCGGCGGGGAACCTGAGCGGAGGGGGTGACCCCAGCCCCCCGTTTCCCGGACGCCGTCATCGCAGAAGGATCGGAACCACGATGAGCGCGAACAACAACATCGCCGGCACGGGCCGGGTCCACGGCAAATGCGCGGTCGTCACCGGCGCCTCGAACGGGATCGGGCGCGCGACCGCGCTGCTGTTCGCCCGCGAAGGCGCGCGCCTCGTGGTCAACGACGTCGACGCCGCGCGTCTCGAGGATCTGCGGGCGGAGATCGAGCGGACCGGGGGCGACGTGCGGACCGTGGTCGGCGACGTGTCGCGCCCGGAGGACGCGCGGGCGATGATCGCCGCGTGCGTCGACGCGTTCGGTCGGATCGACATCCTGGTCGCAAATGCCGGCATCATCCCGGAACTCGACCTGTTGACGGCGACCCCGGAAGACTTCGACCACGTCATGGCGATCGACGGCCGCGGCATGTTCCTGACCTGCAAGTATGCCGCCGAGCGGATGCTGACGTCGGGTGGCGGATCCATCGTCTGCCTGTCGTCGATCTCGGGCGAGGCGGGACAGAAGGGGCAGGCCGTCTACGGGCCGGCGAAGTTCGTCGCGTCCGGCATCACGAAGCATCTCGCGGTCGAGCTCGCCTCGCGCGGCGTCCGCGTGAACGCGGTCGCGCCCGGAACGATCGCGACAGAGGCCGTGAAGCGGCTTTCCGCCGAATACATCAGCGGCATCAAGGCGATGCATCCGATCGGCCGGCTCGGCCAGCCGGCGGAGGTCGCGAACGCGATCCTGTTCCTCGCTTCCGACGACGCGTCCTTCATCACCGGCGCCATCCTGCCGGTGGATGGCGGCTACCTGGCGCAGTAGACCGGCGCGGTCGCCTCAGCGCGGATAGATCCGGATCGAGGCGGCGACCGCGCCGGCGATCGCCTCGCTCGTGATGACGCCCAAGACCTGATCGGGACCGCCGCCGGGCGGCGGTCCAACCACCACGGCGGCCTCGGCGTGCCGTCGCTCCACCATCGAGATCACGTCGAAGGCGACCATCTTCGGTCCCACCACGACGAACGACGCGGTGGCGAGGTCGCCGAGCGGGACATGGGCGGCCGCGTCGGCGCGACCGAGCGCGCGATTGACCGTCGCGTCCACGCGCAGCACGCCGGACACGTGGACGTCGGCCGCGGCGCCCTCCGTCAGGACGACGTAGCGGAGATCCGCGTTGGCCTCTTCGCGCACGCGCGAAAAGGGGCTCGACCGGTCGAGCACCAGCACGTCCCGGTCCATGAGCTCGGTCACGCTCCGGACCAGGAACATGTTGGCGTGCAGCGCCTTCGGAATCGGATGGCCGCGCCGCACGAGTTTCGCGGTGTACATGTTCTCGCGCGACAGCAGCCGGCGCGTGCCGAGCGACACCGCGACCGCGATGATCATCGGCAGCACGATGTCGTAGTCACGGGTCATCTCGAAGATCATGGCCACCGCGGTCATCGCCGCGCCGGTGCCGCCGCCGACCATCGCGCCCATGCCGACCATGGCGAAGGCCGGCAGGCTGATGTCGACGGACGGGTCAGCCGCACGCACGAGCGCCGCGAAGCCGGCGCCAAGCGCGGTCCCCATGAACAGCGACGGCGAGAAGATCCCGCCCGAGGAACCCGAACCGAGGCTGACGGACGTCGCGACGAGCTTGGCGGCGAACAAGAGGAGCAGGAACAACGCGCTGTCGAGCTGCCGGCCGAGCACGGCCTGGATCGTCGCGTAGCCGACGCCCTCGACGTAGTAGTGGCCGGCGAAAAGGTGGAGCGCGTAGATCAGCACGCCGACCAGCGTCATGCCGATCGCGTGCCGCACGTAGCGCCCCTCGATCGTTTCGAAGACGTCCTCGAGCCAATGCAGCGTCCGGACGAACAGCGCGGCGGCCGCGCCGGTGATCGCGCCCAGCACGGCATACAGGATGAGGGTCGACGCCGGCGCGACATGGGCGCCGGTCAGCATCAGGTCCGGCGGCACGATGAAGGCGGCCGAGGCGCCGAAGAACAGCCGGCCGACATAGGTCGCGGTTCCGGTCGCGAGCGCGACCGGGAGGAACGTGTCGACACTGACCTCGGGCAGCATGAGCTCGGTCGCGAACAGCACGCCGCCGATCGGCGTGTTGAAGGTGGCCGCGATGCCGGCGCCGGCGCCGGCGGCGACCAGCACGATCCGCTGGCCCGTCAGCATCGGCACGATCTGTCCGAGCGTCGAGCCGAGTGCCGAGCCGATCTGGATGATCGGGCCTTCGCGGCCGACCGCGGCGCCCGAGCCGATCGCGAGCGCGGACGCGAGCGACTTGACCAGGGCGACCGCCGGCCGGATCAGGCCGCGCTTGTAGTAGATCGCGTCCATCACCTCGGGGACGCCGTGTCCCTTCGCCTCCGGCGCGAAGTTCGAGACGAGCCAGGTGACGCCGAGCCCGCCGACCACGGGCACGAGGATCACCAGCGGACCCCAAGGGTCGTGCGGCGTGAACCGGTTGGCGTCGTAGGCGACGCGGAAGGTCTGCAGGAAGAACAGGTTGTGGACGAGACCGATCAGGTCGCGGAAGACCACCGCGCCGACGCCGGTGACTAGGCCGACCACGATCGCGGCGGCACAAAGGATCGGCAGCGACAGTCGTCGCTCCTCCGGCTCCGCTTCGAGGTCGGGCGCCGGCGGCGGACGGCTCGTCGGACGCGCGAGGGGCGCCGAAGCCCGGTCGGGCTCCCCGTCGTCGATCGTCTCCGGAAGGTCGCTCAAGTCTGCGCCGGCCTGGCCGGCATCCGTCGCTTCGGTCGCCTGGTCCGCCAGACGAGCTGGTTCGCGACGCCGAAGTTGAAGACGGCGCTCATCACCGCGCCCGCGACGCCGGCGACCGTCCAGGATCCGCCGTCGTGGATCGCGAAGCTGGCGATCCCGATGTTGGCCACGGCGCCGAGACTGCAGATCAGGCAGAACAGCACGTAGCCGCGGATGAGCGCCCAGCCGACGAGCCGCTGGCTGCGGTAGGTCACGGCGTTGTTGACGACGAAATTGAGCGTCATCGCGACCGCGGTCGCGATCTCCTGGGCGGGAAGGAAGTCGGCGCCCGACAGTTTAAGCGCGGCGAGCACCGCGAGGTGGACCGCAAGCCCGATGCCGCCGACCAGCGAGAACAGCACGAAGCGCGGCGGGACGAAGCCGCCGGTCAGCTTCTCGATGAAGAGGAACAGGTATTCGGCGAGGACCAGCGTGTCGAGCTTGCTTTCGCCGGCCAGCCGCTCGCGGAACACGTAGGGCAACTCGACGACCCGGAGACGGGTCGGCGACGACGCCATGACGTCGAGGAGGATCTTGTACCCGGCCTGGCTGAGATTGTAGAGCGCGGCCTCGAAGGCGGCGTGCCGGATCATGAAGAACCCGCTCATGGGATCGCGGATCTCGGAGCCGATCAGCAGCGAGGAGATCCGCGTCGCGAACCGGCTGAGCCGGCGGCGGACCGGCGACCAGTCCCCGGTGCCGCCGCCTTCGACGTAGCGGCTGCCGATCACGAGGTCGGCGTCGGTGTCGCGGAGCCGTTGCAGCATCCGAGGCAGCAGCGCCTCGTCGTGCTGCATGTCGGCGTCCATCACCGCGAGGAACGGCGCGTGCGAGGTGAGCGCGCCCTCGACGACGGCGGACGCGAGACCGCGCCGCCCCACGCGGCGGAGGCAGCGGACCGGCCAGCCGTCGCGCGCGAGCGACGCGACCTCGTCGAAGGTGCGGTCGGGACTGTCGTCGTCGACGATCACCAGCTCCCACGCGACATGCGGCAGCGCGCGCGCGATGGCGTCGACGAGCGGGCGAATGTTGGGCCGTTCGTTGAAGGTCGGCGAAACGATCGAGACCTCGGGCGGCGTGCCGGGAGCGGCGACAGGGTCCGTGCGGGAGGCGACCGCCTGCAACACCATCGTCCGCTCGTCCCCCGCCCCGGCTCGGCTCGTCGATCTACGCCGCCCGCCCGGGTCGGTCCAGGCGGTCCCGCGGACGGGGGGCGCGAGCCGGACCGTATCGCCTCGGTCATGATCGCCCTACGATCCGCCGGTGACGAACACCGCCTTCCGGATGGCCTGTGCCGCGCTGACCGATCTCGCCGATGCCGACGTCACGCTTCCGCTCGCCGGCGCAGTCGCGCTCGGCCTGGCGGTGCTGCGCATCGATCTCGCCTGGCGCTGGATCGTGGTGGTCGGCGGGGCGTTCGGCGTGATCCTCGCGCTGAAGCTGGTGTTCGGGATCGTGCTCGCCCTCGGCGCGTCGCTCGGGATCCGAAGTCCGAGCGGGCACACCTGTTCGTCGAGCCTCGTCTACGGAAGCCTCGCGCTGCTGCTGACCGGTCGGTCGCGCCTCGCGGTCGCGCTCGCGTTGGCCGTCGCGGGGCTGATCGGCTTCACGCGTCTCGCGCTCGGGGCGCATTCGCTCCCGGAAGTCCTGCTCGGAGGCGCAATCGGCGTCGCCGCAGTGGCGCTGCTCGGCCGGGCGGCACGGCGTCGGCCTTCGCTGCGGCCGAGGGACCGCGCCATCCTGGTCCCGATGTCGATCGTCGTCGTCGCGCTGTTCTACGGCCACATGGCCGGCATCGAGGGTCGTCTCGACAAGCTGGAATACGCGGCGGACCGGGCGCTCAACCTCCCGTCCTGGTCCGGCGAGCGGGCCTATCTCAAACTCTACGGGGGATGACGGCCACCGACGAGGTGGGGCGCGCGCGTCGCGCGATCGCCGTCGTCGTTCGGCGGGCCGATCGGCGCTAAGCTTCGCGGTTCCGTCCCGCCTGCAGCGGAGGCTCTGGCCCGACATGCGGATCCACGCGACCTGCGTCGCACGGGAAGGCGCCGGACTTCTCCTTCTCGGGCCGCCAGGCGCCGGAAAGTCGGACCTTGCGCTGCGGCTCCTCGACCGCGGCTTCGAACTTGTCGCCGACGATCAGGTGATGGCCGACGGACCCATCGTGCGCCCGGTACCGCATCTCGCCGGCCTGATCGAGGTCCGCGGCCTCGGTCTCCTCCGGGTAGCGCATCGGGCCGAAGCGACGCTGGCATTGGCGCTCGATCTCGGACAGGAGCCCGAGCGGCTGCCGTCCCCGTCACGCACGTGGTCTGGCGCGGTGCCGCTGCTCGCCTTCGAAGGCCGGTCTCCTTCGGCCGCATGCCGTGCCGCGATCGCGCTCGATTGCGCGCAGGGGCGTCGCAGCCTTCTCGCCGGCGGGTTCGATCCGGTTGCCGGCGGCGTCGGGTGACCGGCCCGGCGACGGATCGCGGCCTCGACGGATCGCCCTCCACCCCGACCGGGCGGGACCAGCATCGATTTCGGTGCCCGGTCGCTGAAAAACCCGGCTCGAACTCCAATGTCAGATTACCATCGGGTCGAGACCACCGCGGCGAGGCCAGCCTCGCCGGACGCCTGGTCGCGGACGCGTTGCCGGTCGCGAGCCCGGATCCATCAGGTTGGCCTTGCCGAGACATGTCCTTGAAGGCAAAAGATACGCGACGGTTGTCGTCGGTTACACCGGCGGCCGGCGCAGGTCTCCCGCGATCGCGGCGGACCTGGCCCGACGTCCCGAACCGATCGGGACGCCTGCGTCCTCGTGTCCGGGCAGAATGGTCCGGCCGAAGGCGAGCCGGATCGGGGGGATACGGATCACCTTGCTTCACCGCGAGCCTCAGCCTTCCGAGCCTCCTTCCGACGGCGAGACGGGAGGTTGTCCGATCCGATCCGACGCCCGATCGACGCCGGCCTGTCCCGGGGTGACGTGACGCTCCGATGATCGGCATCGTTCTCATCACCCATGGCGGCCTCGGCAATGCGCTGCGCGACGCGATGGAACACGTGGTCGGATCGCAGCGTCAGGTCGGCACTGTCTCGATCGGTCCGGACGACGACATGCAGACCATGCGTCGCGAGATCGAGCGCCTCATCGAGCAGAACGACACCGGGGACGGCGTCGTTCTGCTGACTGACATGTTCGGCTCGACGCCGAGCAATCTTGCGGTGTCGATGCTCGATCGCGGCGGCGTCGAGGTGATCTCCGGCGTCAACCTGCCGATGCTCGTGAAGCTCGCCAAGGCGCGCGCCGCAGGGACCCTCGGCGAGTGTGCGGACTTCGCGGAGGCGGCGGGGCGGAAATACATCTCGACGGCTTCGCATCTGCCTGCGGCCTGCCTCGGTGGATCCTCCTGCGTCGGCCGACGGGCCGACGCGATCCGGTTGGAAGGCGTGCCGGCCTTCGCGGGCGGCCGCAAAGGGTGAACGACGGCGAGGAGGGCGCTCCTCCCGCACTCCGTCAGGTCGTTCCCGTGGTCAATCTTCGCGGCCTCCATGCCCGCGCCGCCGCCAAGTTCGTCACCACGGCCGAGCGCTTCGCCGCGTCCGTGACCGTGACCCGCGACGGGCAGACGGTGGACGCACGCTCGATCATGGGCCTCATGATGCTCGGTGCCGGCCGTGGCAGCACGGTCGAGCTCGTCGCCGAAGGCTGGGACGCGAAGGAGGCGCTCGCCGCCCTCGCGACACTGGTCGAGACCGGTTTCGGTGAGCAGGACTGATCCGCCGGCGACCAACGCAGAAACCGTCTTCGACGGGATCCCGGCTTGTGCGGGCGTGGCGATCGGCGTCGCCCACTGCACTCACGACGGGGACGAGGCGATCGACACCGAGCGATCGCTGGCGGGCGACGAGATCGAGCGCGAGATCCAGCGCCTCGACGCGGCGACCGAGCGCTCGCGTGCGCAGATCCGACGCCTCCGCGAACGTCTCGACCTTCGGCCGGACGATCTCCAGCGCGAACTCGGGCCGCTGCTCGACGCCTACGAACGCATGCTGGGCTCGAAGCGGCTCGGTCAGGGGATAAGGCGACGTATCCGCGACGATCGGCATGCGGCCGAGCGCGCGGTCCACGACGAGATCGAGCAGGTCGCGGCGCGTCTTCTGGCCCTGCCGGAGGAAGATGCGGCCTCGCTGGTCCGCCGTGCGGCGGAACTCCGCGAGATCGGCCGCCGGCTGCGGCGCAACCTGCTCGCCAAGCCCTTCCGCCCGCTCGGCGCCGCGGTCCCGCGCGGCGCGATCCTGGTCGCCGACCGGCTGAGCCCGGCCGAGATCGTGCTGATCGATCCGACGCGCGTGTCTGGCATCGCGACGGAGGGCGGCGGCCCGGCCGACCACACCTCCGTGATGCTGGCTTCCCTCGGCGTTCCGGCCGTGGTCGGCGTACGCGGCCTGTCGGCCGCCGTGCGCGAAGGTCGGCGGATCGTGCTCGACGGGCATCGCGGCCTCCTCGTGCTCGATCCGGAGCCCGCCCGCGAGGCGGACGCGCGCGCCGCGATCGCCGCCGAAGCTCGGGCCCGCCAGCGCCTCAGCCGGCTGCGGCGGCTCCCCGCACGCCTCGCGAGCGGCGAGGACGTCGAGCTGCAGGCCAACCTCGACTTCCCGGCCGAGCTCCCGCTCGTGGTCCGGGCCGGTTCGTCGGGGATCGGCCTGCTGCGGAGCGAGTTCATGTTTCTGTCGGCGTCCGCGCTGCCGGACGAGGACACGCAGGAAGCCGCCTATCGTGCCGTCGTCGCGGCAATGGGCGGCGATCCGATCACAATCCGTCTGCTCGACTGGGGCGGCGAGAAGGAGGGCGACGCGATGGCGCGCCGGCTCGGAGACCGGCCGCCGGATGCCAATCCCGCGCTGTCGCTCCGCGGCGTGCGTCTCCTGCTCGCCGACCCAGAACTGTTGGAAGTCCAGCTCGGCGCCATCCTGCGCGCGGCCGCGGCCGGCCCGATCCGGATCCTGGTGCCGCTGGTCACCACGCCGGGCGAGATGCGCGCGGTGCGGGACGCGCTCGAGCGGGTCGCCCGCCGGATCCGCCGACGCGGCGGCGCGAAGCCGCCGGCGAGGCTGCCGCCGCTCGGCGCCATGATCGAGACGCCCGCAGCGGCCCTGATGGCGGATGCGATCGCGCTCGATGCGGATTTCCTGTCGATCGGCTCGAACGACCTTACGATGTACACGCTCGCCGCGGACCGCGCCTCGTCGGACGTCGCGACGCTCTACGACCCGCTCAACCCCGCGGTACTGCGGCTGATCGCGTCGACCGTCGAGGCGGGCCTGCGCGTCCGACGTCCGGTCGCGATCTGCGGCGCGATCGCGGGCGACGAGCGCCTGACCCCGTTGCTGCTCGGATTGGGTCTACGCTCCTTCAGCACCAACCCGTCCTCGCTGCCGCGGGTCAAGGCGGCCGTCCGAGCGGCGCGTGCGGAGGAGTGTCTCCGGCTCGCCCGCCGTGCGCTCGAGCAGACCGAGGCGGCCGACGTCGCCCGACTGCTCGCCCCCGTCGGCGCCAGGTCGTAGCGGGACGCGACGATTCGACAGCCCGACAGCGAAGCCTCGTCTCAGACGGCCGTGCCCGCGGCGAACGCGGCCGCGGCACCGAACAGGCCGGGCTGCGGATAGGTGATGATCTTGACGGGGATCGTCGCCATCATCGCCTCGAAGCGTCCCTTGGCGGTGAAACGCTGCCCGAACCCCGATCGCGGCAGGCGATCCGCGAGGCGGAGCCCGAGACCGCCGGCGACGACGACGCCGGTCGCGCCGTGCGCGAGCGCGAGGTCGCCGGCGACCGCGCCGAGCACGAGACAGAACCGTTCGAGCGCCGCGACCGCGAGCGGATCGGTTCCGTCGAGCGCCGCGGTCCAGAGTCCCTTGTCGTCGTAAGTGTTCGCGGACGTCCCCTCGATCGCGGTCAGGGCGCCATACAGGTTGGCGAGGCCCGGCCCCGACACGATCCGCTCGGCCGACACGCGCCGATACCGGCGACGGAGCTGTCCGAGCACGCTGTCCTCTAGTCCGTCGAGCGGCGCGAAATCGACATGTCCGCCTTCGGTCTCGCACACCGTGTAGCGCCCGGCGGCGCGGACGACGTAGGCGACGCCAAGCCCGGTACCCGGACCGAGCACGGTGACCACCCCGTTTTCGGGGAGATCGCGTTCCGGTCCGCACAGGTGACGCAGGTCGTCGGGACCGACCTGCGCGACCGCATGCCCCACCGCGCCG
Organism: uncultured Acetobacteraceae bacterium; assembly: GCA_964249205.1. GTDB lineage: Bacteria > Pseudomonadota > Alphaproteobacteria > Acetobacterales > Acetobacteraceae > CAXTPV01. The sequence continues at coordinate 20,634 of CAXUBA010000005.1, forward strand.
AAGTCGTTGATCAGCACGAAGCTGTCGATGCCGAGTTCCACCTTCAGGGCCGCCGGCCGGATCACCCAGGGATTGTTGGTGAGCTTGAGCAGTTCGCCATGAACGGGGCAGGCGATCGCGATCCCGGCTGCCCGTGGCAGCGGGCGGCCGACGATCCGCTCGTAGGCATGCCACGCGAGCGCGAGCGTGACGTGCTCGGCAGAACGGAGCGTCACTTCGTCGGCGAGCGAGACGATGCGGCCGGCTCTGATCGTCGCGATCGCGAACCGCGCGTGCGTCCCGCCGATGTCGACCGCGACGATCTCGGTCGCGGACGCGGAAGCCGCGGTGTCCGACACGGCGGCGGCCTCAGCGACCGTCGTCGCGACCGAGAAGCCTCAGCTTCTCGCCCGACAGCAGCCGTCGCTCGAGCGCCTCGAGCGAGACATGCTTGGTTTCAGGCACGAACAGGAGGACCACCGGCACGAAGATCGCGTTGAAGGCCGCGAAGAGCCAGAACGTGCCGCTCTGGCCCAACGTCGCGAGCAACGTGAGGAAGGTGTTGCCGACGAGCCAGTTCGCGGCCCAGTTCGTGAATGTCGAGCATCCTATGCCGAAGTCACGACCTTTCAGCGGCTGGATCTCGGCGCAGAGCACCCAGACCAGCGGCCCGGCTCCCATCGCGAAGCCGACGATGAAGACCAGCAGCATGGCCACCACGACGATGCGCATCGCGCCCTCTGGCGTCCCGCCAGCGAGCAGCGCGCCGACGACGGCCATCCCGATCGCCATGACAACGAACGACGCGATCAGGATCGGACGGCGCCCGACCCGGTCGACGAAGGCGATCGCGATGAAGGTCGCGAGCACGTTGACGGCGCCAACGATGGCGGTGGCCCAGGAGGCCGCGTGGAGGCCGAAGCCGGCGCCTTCGAAGATCTTCGGCGCGTAGTACATGATGACGTTGATGCCGGTGAGCTGCTGGAGGATCTGCAGCCCGACACCCAGGAAGACCGACCGGCGAAAGTTCGGGTTCTCGCGGAACATGCGGAAGCCCTGCTGCTTCACGCGCAGCTGTTCGTCGATCTCGGCGATCTCGCGCTCGGCCGCCGCCCGATCGTGGCCGAGTTCGGCCAGCACCGCGCGCGCGTCGTCGCGACGCCCGCGGAGCATCAGCCAGCGCGGACTGTCCGGCACGAAGAACATGCCGACAAGGAAGACGAAGCCCGGAACGACGATGATGCCGAGCATCAGACGCCAGTTGCCGGAGTAGCTGAGCAGGCTGTCGGAGATGAAGGCGAGGAAGATCCCGATCGTGATCATCAGCTGGTAGAGCGAGATCATCGCCCCGCGCACGCTCTCGGCTGCGACCTCGGACAGGTAGAGCGGTGCCACGAAGGCGGCGACGCCGATCGCGAGGCCGAGCAGCACCCGGCCCGCGATCAGCACGGTGACGGACGGCGCGAAGGCGCAGACCAGCGAGCCGGAGACGAAGGCGACCGCCGCGATGATCAGCGACAGTTTGCGCCCGAGCCGCAACGACATCGGCGCCGCGATCACCGCGCCCGCGGCGGCGCCCGCCATCATCGAGCTGACGATCCATTCCTGCGCCCGGGTCGACGCGCCGAAGTGCTTCTGGATGAAGTCGAGCGCGCCCGAGATCACGCCGATGTCCAGGCCGAACATCAGTCCCGCGAGCGCGGCCAGGATGCACACGAACAAGGCGTGCGAATTCATCCGGACAGGCGCGGCGGACACGCCCGAGTGACTCCGCGGATCGGTGGTTGCAACGGACACCATGACGACATCTCCCCGAGCGAGCCGCGAGGTTTCGTGGCGAGCGATCCCGCGTGCGTGCTGAAGCTGCAACACGCCGGCGCGCGCCCGGCAAGGGTGCAACGGGTCGGGGACCCTCGACGTTAACGCAAATGTGCTCGCGACGACCGTCGCCGGTCCCTCGGGAGAGAGGACAATCCGGCGGGGAACGGTGCGGTGCGAAGCGTCATGAAGCCGGAGCCTGCAGCGGCGGGCGATCACAGGGAGCGCTCGCGACGATGTCCGTTCTCACCATCGATACCACGCTGTTCGAAGGGCAGAAGCCCGGGACTTCCGGTCTCCGCAAGCGTGTTCCGGTGTTCCGGCAGCCCCGCTACGTCGAGAACTTCGTCCAGTCGATCTTCGACAGCCTGGCCGACTTCCGAGGCAAGACGCTGGTGGTCGGCGGCGATGGGCGCTTCTTCAACCGCGAGGCCGTCCAGACCATCCTGAAGATGGCCGCCGCGAACGGGTTCGGCCGCATCCTGGTCGGGCAGGGCGGCCTGCTGTCGACGCCCGCAGCCTCGTGCGTCATCCGCGCGCGCGGCGCATACGGCGGCATCATCCTGTCAGCGTCCCACAATCCTGGTGGTCCGGACGGCGATTTCGGGATCAAGTACAACGCCGAGAACGGTGGCCCCGCACCGGAGCGCATGACGGACGCGGTGTTCGACCGCACACGGACGATCCGCGCCTACAGGATCTCGGATGCACCGGATCTCGATCTCGAGCGTGTGGGGGAACAGCGCCTCGAACAGACCGTGATCGAGGTGATCGACCCGGTCTCGGACTACGCGGCGCTGATGGAGACCTTGTTCGACTTTGAAGCAATCCGCGCGCTGTTCGCGGGCGGTTTCCGGATGCGGTTCGACGCGATGCATGCCGCGACGGGGCCTTACGCGACCGAGATTCTCGAGCGACGGCTCGGTGCGCCGCCGGGAACCGTCGTCAACGGGACGCCGCTGCCCGATTTCGGCGGCGGCCATCCGGACCCGAACCTCCACTACGCGCGCGCGCTCTTCGAGCTGATGATGAGCGACGCGGCCCCCGAGTTCGGCGCCGCCTCGGATGGCGACGGCGACCGGAACCTGATCATCGGGCGCGGCATCTTCGTCACGCCGTCGGACAGTCTCGCGCTGCTGGCCGCGAACGCCGGTCTCGCACCGGGCTACAGCGGGGGACTGGCCGGCATCGCGCGCTCGATGCCGACGAGCGGCGCCGCAGACCGGGTCGCCGAAGCGCTCGGAATCGGACTCTACGAGACGCCGACGGGATGGAAGTTTTTCGGCAACCTGCTCGATGCCGGGCGCGCCACGATCTGCGGCGAGGAAAGCGCCGGCACGGGGTCGAACCATATCCGCGAGAAGGACGGTCTCTGGGCCGTGCTGCTCTGGCTCAACATCCTCGCCGTCCGGCGCGAGCCCGTGCTCGACATCGTCCGCGCGCACTGGGCGCGCTACGGGCGCAACTACTACTCGCGGCACGATTACGAGGAGGTCGACGCGGACGCCGCGAACGGCCTGATGGCGCATCTTCGCGGTCGGCTCGCGTCCTTGCCGGGGGAGCGTTTCGGCGACCTCGTGGTCCGGGAAGCGGACGACTTCTCTTATCACGACCCGGTCGATGGTTCTGTCAGCGCACAGCAGGGCATCCGCGTCCTGTTCGCCGACGGCGCGCGGATCGTCTACCGGCTGTCCGGCACGGGAACGGCCGGCGCCACGCTCCGCGTCTATCTCGAGCGCTACGAAGCCGATCCGTCGCAACAGGCGCGGGACACGCAGGAGGCGCTCGCGGACCTGATCGCGCTTGCGGACCGTCTCGCCGGCATTTCCGAGCGCACCGGACGCACCGAGCCGACCGTCGTCACGTGAGCGTCGCACGGTCGGGGACGGTCCCGACCGGCGACACGTTCGGCATCCCCTGCTCCAGGATCTCCACGGCATCGCCGACCCGAAGCACGCCGGACGTCTCGGGCACGAGGTTCTGGCCGAACATCACCTTGCCGCCCTCCGCACGCCGGAAGGTCGCCAGCGTCCGGAGCGGCTCGCGCGGGTCCGGACGCGCGCCGGTTCTGGGATCGATCGTCGTCACGACGCAACGCTCGCAGGGTCTCGCGACGGCGAACACGACGTCGCCGATCCGGCAGCGCCGCCAGCGATCCTCGTTCCAGGCGCCCAAACCGTCCACCACGAGGTTGGGTCGGAACCGCTCCATTGGAACGGGGACCGCGAGCCGCGCATTGAGATCCGCGAGCGAGGCACGCGCGGCGAGCAGCACGGGGAAGGCGTCCGCGAAGCTGACGGTGCTGCCGTCCGGCGCGAAGCGTGGATCGGTCGTGCGCGCGCGCGGATCGTGTAGCCAGACCAGCCGGCAGGCGAGGCCGACCACATCGGTCAGCAGTGCGGACGCCGCATCGTCCGCGACGCGCGCCGGAACCACGTCGCGCCAGACCGTCACGGCGATCGTCGGGGCGTCCGGCCCGGGCTCGGCGATTTCGACAGCGGCCCGACCGGCCGCAACGAGGCGAAGACCGCACGCGGTCGGCACCGCATCCACGGTCGCCATCCGCGGGTGGGTGCGCTGCGTCAGGAAGGCGCCGTCCGCATCGACGACCATCCAGCGCCGGTCGCCCTGGAGCCCCCAGGGCTCCACCCGGACGCTGGAACGGTCGAGGCCGCGAAGCGCCTTGACGGGATAGACGCGGAGCCCGGTCAGTCGCACGCCGCTACTCTTCCGGGCTCACCTGTCGCTTCGGTCGTGGGGCAGTCGGAAACGTGCGGGCCCCGGCCCGAGGTCGCGCGTTGCATCCGCGGTTTTTACCGAATCCGAACCGCGAGGTCCGTCAGATCGGGCCGAGCCAGCCGCCGTCGACGACGAACTCGCGGGCGGTGATTAACGCGCTGTCGTCGGCGGCGAGGAACAGCACCATGCGCGCGACGTCGGCCGCGTAGATGCGATCCGGAATGCACTGGCCGACGCTGCGGCGGGCCTCGCCCTCCTCGGTCATCCAGAGCGAGAGCTGCCGTTCGGTCATGATCCAGCCGGGATAGACGATGTTCGCGCGGATCTTGTGCGGCCCGAGATCGCGCGCCAGGCCGCGCGTCAGCCCGATGACGCCCGATTTGGCCGCCGTATAGGCCGGCATGCCGCCCGACGCGAGCAGGAACGAGTTCGAACTCATGTTGATGATCGAGCCGCCGCCCTCGCGGATCATGCCGTCCTTGACCGCCTGCGCGCAGAAGAACTGGTGACGGAGGTTCGTCGCGAACCGATCGTCCCAGTATTCCGGCGTCACGTCGTCGATCGCGTGCCGATCGTCGCGCGCCGCATTGTTGACGAGCGCGGTGAACGCGCCGCCAAGCCGGTCTTCGAGCGCACGGATCGCGACGCGGAGCGCCGCGATGTCGCGGAGATCGACGGTCTCGAAGCCGACGCTCGCGGTGTCGCCGAGCCGCGCGGCAAGCGCCTGCCCGTTCTCGCGGTCAAGATCGAGGAACCCGACGACGCTGCCCTGCTCCGCGAAATGCTCGACGATCGCGGCACCGATGCCGGAAGCCCCGCCCGTGATCAGGACCCGCTTGCCGCGGAGGCTCGGATAGGTGGCGAAGCGGCTGGTCATGCGTTTGTCCTCGTTGTGCCGTCGCGTGCCACACCGGGCACGCCACATCGGCGCGGGATCGCGCGATCGCGCCCGTGTTGACGATCTGTTGACGCGTCGGTGCGACGCTCATGAGCTGGAACGGCAGGGATGCGGTGAGGTTCATGCAGGAGATCCGTCACCTCGTCTTCAACCGCCACGAACTGCAGGAAATCGCCTACGGCTTCCTCGACGAGCGCGGCGAGCGGCCGAGCGCCTCCGGATCGATCTGGGAGCTCGGAGGCGAGCGCGACGGCATCCGCCTCACGCTGGTGCCGGCCGGGAACAAGCCGGTCGAGCAGAGCCCGAAGCTCCTGCGCGGTGGGGAGCTCCTGTCGGCCGCGATCCTGTTCTGCAAGCGCAAGCGCGTCCCGCTGCCGGTCAGGGGCCAGAAGGAGATCGGCATCATGCGAGGCTCGCTGTCCCTCGTGATCACGATGAGCTTCGGCGAGTGAGCCAGGTCTGACGCCGACCGGGCGATCGCACGCTGGCGCACGCGTCGCCCCATTGCCCGGCCCGATGAGCCGGCCGAAACTCCGTCCATGTTCGACCAGACGCCGCACGCGCGATCCGTGCTCGCCCAAGGAGACTGGGATGAGCGCCAGACCCTGCTCCGGGTGACGCTGGACCACGACCGTCGCCATCGCCGCCGTCTCGCGCTTTCGGCCGACGACGGGACGCGCTTCGTGCTCGACCTTCGCGAGGCGCGGCATCTGCGCGACGGCGACGGGCTCGTGCTGGATGACGGGCGGGTCGTGCGCGTGGTGTCGGCCGCGGAACCGCTCGACGAGATCACGGCGCCGGACGCCGAGACGCTTCTCCGGGTCGGCTGGCATCTCGGCAATCGCCACCTTCCCGTCGCGATCCTGCCGGGCGGCGCGATCCGGATCCGTGCGGATCACGTGATCCGCACGATGGTCCGCCAGCTCGGCGGCTCCGTGCGGACGATCGAGGCGGCGTTCGATCCGGAAGGCGGCGCTTACAGCGGCACGGCCGGCGGCCACGATCATGGGCGCGCGGCCGACGATAACGGCTACGCCCACAGCCACGGCCAGAACAGCGCGGCCGAGGGCCACGACGACGGCGGCGCGGCTGCAGGCCGCGACCCCTGAGCGGCGAAGAAGCACCGGTCGCAGACGCCGCCTCCCTTCTGCACCTCCTCGCCTGGACGTCTCCCGCCTTCCCGACCGGCGCCTTCGCCCATTCGCACGGGATCGAGGACGCGGTCAGCACCGGACACGTGCGCGACGAAGCCTCGACATTCGACTGGATCGCGGCCCTGCTGTCGCATGGCGGCGGACGGGACGACGCGATCCTGCTCCGGCACGCGCATGCGGCGGCCGGAGACCTCGCGCGGCTCCTGTCGCTCGCGTCCCTCGCCGAGGCGCTTCCGCCCTCGCGCGAGCGACGCGACGAGACGCTCGCGCAAGGCGCCGCCCTCGTCCTCGCCGCCCGGCCCTGGCCGAGCGGCCCACTCGACTCACTCGTCGCGGCGCGCGGCCTCCGCACACCGCTCCCGATCGCGCTCGGCACGCTCGCGGCCGCAAACCGGGTGGGCGCGGAGGCGGCGACGCTCGCCTTCCTGCACGGTTTCGCGGCATCGCTGGTGTCGGCCGCGATGCGCCTGGTGCCGCTCGGACAGACCGCCTCGGTTCGTCTCGCGCGCGTGCTCGAGCCGATCATCCTCGCGGTCGTCTCCGACACGCGCGACGCGACGCTCGACGCGCTCGGCACTTCGTGCTTTCGCTCCGACGTCGCGGCGATGCGGCACGAGACACTCGACGTGAGGCTGTTCCGAACATGAGCCCGACCGTGCCCGCCGCGACGGACCATCCTGGCGCCCACGGCACCGCCTTCCGCGTCGGCATCGGCGGCCCGGTCGGCACCGGCAAGACGGCGCTCATGGAGGCGCTCTGCCGGCGCTTCCGCGACCGGTTCGCGATCGCCGCCATCACGAACGACATCTTCACGCGGGAAGACGCGGAATTCCTCACGCGCGCCGGGGCGCTGCCGCCGGACCGCATCCTCGGGATCGAAACCGGCGGCTGCCCGCACACCGCGATCCGCGAGGACGCGTCGATCAATCTCGCCGGGGTCGCCGAGCTCGAGCGGCGCTTTCCCGGTCTCGACCTGATCCTGATCGAGAGCGGCGGCGACAACCTCGCCGCCACCTTCAGCCCGGATCTGGCCGACATCACAATCTACGTCATCGACGTCTCGGGCGGCGACAAGATCCCGCGCAAGGGCGGTCCCGGGATCACGCGCTCCGACCTGCTCGTTATCAACAAAACCGATCTCGCGCCGCATGTCGGCGCCAGCCTCGACGTGATGGACCGCGACAGCCGGCGCATGCGGGCCGGGCGTCCCTTCGTGTTCTGCAACACGCGCGCGGACGAGGGCGTCGACGCGGTGGCCCGCTTCGTGATCGAGAGCGGCGGTCTTTCGCCGCGCCGCCACGATGCCGACGAAGACAGGCGCTGAGCCCCGTGACGGCGTGGGGCTGCCTGATGGACGCCGACAAGCGGGCGACGGGGCCGACCGCGGCGCTGCATGCCCTGTCGCGCGAGCGCTTTCCGGCACGCTCGATCCCGGTGACCGTGCTGGCGACGCTCGCGATCTTCTACACGCTCTACTTCGCGTTCGAGATCGTGCTGCCGTTCGTGCTCGCGATCGTGCTGAACCTTCTTCTCGCGCCGCTGGTGCGGCTCCTCGCCCGGCGCGCCGGCCTGCCGCGGGCGCTGCGGTTCCGGAACTGGCTCTGGGGGATCCCGGGCGCGTTCCTCAGCGTCCCGCGTCTCGCGGTGACCAAGATCGTCTGCGACCACATCGAGAATCTGACGCCGATTGGACACCTGCTTGGCGGACCGTCCGCATCCCGCCGGCGCGTGGAGGCGACGGAACGGCCGGCGGGCGTCTGACGCGCCCCGAAGCGACGGTCGCGGACGCTCGCGCCACGCGGCCCGCGACCGGCAACGAGCGCTGGCCGTCGGGATCGATCCCCCACGATGATCGCGATCCCGTTCGGAACGGCGGTTCCGGACGGCGGCGACCCCGTCGTGCGGCTACAGCATCGGCGTCGGAGACAGCAGCACGAGGCCGCGAAGACGCTCCACGAGGAGCCGATCGGGCGACGCCGTGCCGGGGATCGTGACCGCGGCGGCACCGGTCGCGACACCCCAGGCGAGCGCGTCCTCGGCGCTCCGGCCTTCCGACAGGGCCATCACCATGCCGGCGAGGAAGCTGTCGCCGGCACCGACCGTCCCGTTCTCCATCACCTCGAGCGCGGGAAGCCGCAGCGTGCCCTTCTCGGTCGCGAGCATGGCGCCGTTCTCGCCATACGTGACGGCGATCAGCTTGGTCCGGCCGCTCCGCACCAGCTCGGCGGCGGCGGCTTCCTGCTCGGCCGCGGTCGGCAGCTTCCGCCCGGCGATCGTTTCCAGTTCGCTGAGGCTCGATTTGACCAGCGCGAGCGCGCCGGACGCGCCCGTCAGTCCTGCGCGGAGCGGCGGCCCCGACGTGTCGAGAACGAAGGGTATGCCGCGCTCGCGTGCGATCGCGGCGAGACGCGCATAGAAATCCTCCGGCACGCCGGGCGGCAAGCTGCCGCTCGCGATCAGCCAGCCAGCCTCGATCTCGCCGACCGCCTTGAGCATCGCCGACCATTCGGTCTCGCTGACGGTCGGTCCCTGCGCGATGAACCGATACTCGTGACCGTTCGAGGCGTCGGTCACGGTGTGGCTGGTCCGTGTCCGCCCGCCGATCGCGACCACGTGCCGGTCGATCCCGCGCTCGTCGAGCAGTTCGTCGAGCAACCGGCCGCTCGAGCCGCCGGCCAGCAGGAGCGCCCGCGTGCGGCAGCCGAGCGCGCGAAGGACGTTCGACACGTTCACGCCGCCCCCGCCCGGATCCTGCCGCTCGGCGAACGTCCTGAGCTTGTGCGTCGGACGGACGCTCTGCGCCTGGGCCGCGACATCGATCGTCGGGTTCATCGTGACGGTCGCGATGAGGGTCCTGTCCGGCGCGATCACCCTTGCGACCTCCTCGGTGTGCTTGGCGTGGAGCGTTCGGTTTTCGCCCAGCGCCAGGTCGGCCGCAACTCGACGCGCCTTGCTGTCGGTTTCCGAGACGACTGCAACCGAACATTGGCTTGTGGTCATTTGTTAGAAGTGGCATAACAATCGTGCCTCACGACTAACGCACGGAGCGGTTGCCATGGCCGTCATCTCCCGACCCGACACCGTCGGGCGCGCCCGAAGCGATGCGTTCCGCTCGGTGGGCGCCACACCGCTCCGCCTGGCTCCCGAGCTTTTCGCCGATGCGGCCCGTCGCTTCGGCGATCGTCCCGCACTGATCGCTGGCGATCGCACCCTCAGTTACGCCGCGCTCGACGCGCTCGTGGACGCACGGCGCCGCGCGTTCGCCGATGCCGGGCTTCGTTCGGGCGACCGGATCGGGATCGCACTGCCGCGTCGGGCGGAGGCGGTGATCGCGATCCTCGCCGCCATGCGATGCGGGCTCGTCTACGTGCCGCTCGACCCCGCGCACCCCGAAGCGCGCCGAGCCGCGATCGTCGCGGATGCCGGGCTTCGCGCATTGCTCGAGGACGGCCGTCCGCTGGCGCTGCGCCCGCGCCCGATCGCAACGTCGGGATGTGCCCTCGGGCACGATGTCCGGCACGACGACGCCGGGAGCGGCAGCGTGCCGGCGGCACCAGCCGACGACCCGACGGTCGCGCCGTACGACAACCTCGATGTCGCGCCGCGCGGCGGCGACGCACTCGCCTACATCATCTACACGTCCGGCTCGACCGGCACGCCGAAGGGTGTTGCGATCCGGCATGCGTCGCTCGCCCATCTGATCGACAGCATGCGGCGCGCGCCCGGGCTTTCGGAAACCGACACCGTGCTGGCGACAGCCGCGTTCAGCTTCGACATGTCGGTCCCGGATCTGTTCCTGACCTTTGCGGTCGGTGCCGCCCTCGTCCTCGCGACCGAGGAGGAGGCGATCGACGGCGCCGCGCTGGTACGCCTCGTCGCGTGCCACCGTGTGACGATGATGCAGTCGACGCCGAGCCGTTTCAGGCTGATGTTGGAAGCCGGCTGGCCGGAAGCGGGCGAACGGACGCTCCGGATCCTGTGCGGCGGCGAAGCGATGACGCGGGCGCTCGCCGACAGCCTCTCGCGACGCGGTGCGCTCTGGAACATGTACGGGCCGACCGAAACCACCGTCTGGTCGACCGCGCGCGAACTGTTGCCGGGCACCGGAGATCTCGCGATCGGCGGTCCGATCGGCGGGACGATCCTGCGCGTGGTCGGCGAGAACGGGCAGGATGCCGAAACCGGCGCGCTCGGCGAACTGCTGATCGGCGGTCCCGGCGTCGCGGCCTCCTACGTCGGTCGCCCCGAACTGACGGCGGAGCGCTTCGTGCCGGATGCCGAGGGCACGGTCTTCTACCGGACGGGCGACATCGTCCGTGTGCGTGGCGATGGACATTTCGACTTTGCGGGCCGGAACGACCATCAGATCAAGGTCGGCGGCGTCCGGATTGAACCCGCCGAGATCGAGGCGGCGATCGGCAGCCATCCCGCGGTCGGCGAGGTCCTGGCGATCGCGCGTCCCGATCGGGACGGACGGCTCGTTCTCGTCGCCTACGCCACGGCGCGACGGGACGCGGCCCCGCCGACCACGGAGGCGCTTGAGGCGCTCGCGGCGGCGACGCTGCCCGCGACGATGTGGCCGCGCGTCGTCGTGCTGGACGGCTTTCCGCTCAATGCCAACGGAAAGGTCGACCGCGGTCGCCTGCCCGCCCCGCCGCCCCGCGCGATCGTGTCCGGCCTGCCGCCCGAAACCGAAACCGAGCGGCAACTCGCCGCGATCTGGGCCGAAGCGCTCGGCACCGTCTCCGTCGGACGCCATGACGACTTCCTCGCGCTCGGCGGCGACAGTCTTGCGGCGACCGTTACCGACGGGTTGATCGAAGCGCGCTTCGGCTTCCGGCTCGGCGTCGCGACGCTGGTCCGGACCACCGTCCTTGCCGAACAGGCGCTTCGGATCGACGCCCTGCGCGCCCAGCCGGACGTGGCGCGACGCGCGACGACGGCCGCCGACGCGGTTCAGATCCTGTCCTGGAACGACGGCGCCCCGGGTGTCGCCGTCGCCGGCCTGCACAACCTCGTTCCGTTCCGGGCGCTCGCGGCGACACTCGCCGGCCGGCACCGTTTCGACGCGATCGCCCTGTCGCGCCAGGCCGGGATCGCGTTGTCCGATGCCGGCGAGGTCGAGGACGTGGGCGCGATCTATGCCGACATCCTCGCGGCGCGCTCCGGCGCCGATCCGGTGGTGGTGCTGGGCTGGTGCGCGTCGGGCGTCGTGGCGCTCGATGCCGCCCGTCGCCTCACCGCCCGCGGCGGCAACGTGCCGCTCGTCGTGCTGGTCGATCCGGAACCGGTCGGTCTCCTCGCGCAGGTCATCCGCCAGGGGCGGATCGCGTTCGGCGCGCTTCGCCGCCGCTTGCGCGGCCACGCCGTAGGGTCCGCATCGCCGCTCGATGCATCGGGCGCGCTCTCGCACGACGAGGGAGGCTTCCGCTGGCTCGACGACGCGATCGCCCGCCATCGGCCGGCATCTGTCGCGATCCCGACGCTCGTGCTGATGCCGACCCACGGCAATCCGCTCCTGGCCGCGACGCGGCGCCGAGCCTGGCGGCGGGCGCTCGGTCCGGCGGTCCGCTTCGACACGGTCGACGGCGACCACGCGACCGTGTTCGCGGCGACGGGTGCCGGCCGGATCGCCGAACTCGTTCACGCGGCCGTCGCCTGACGCGGCGAACGGCAGGACCGAGAATCGACGCGGCTCCGCCGTGGGCCGTTCAGAAGCCGAGAACGACGTCGCCGCCGAACAGGAAGCTGTCGACGTCGCGTCCCGCGTTGAACGGCGTGGTGCCGTTGAGCGCGCGCTCGTAGCGGATCTCGGGACGGATCATCAGCGTCTTCACCGGCTTCGGCACGTCCGGCTTGTAGGTGATGCCGAGCGTGAGCTCGCTGAACGTCGTGGGTCCGGGCTCGGTGATCGCCGTCGTCGGGTAGCCGTTCTCCGCCTTCACGAAGCCAAGGTCGTTCGGATAGTTGACGACGAAGAAGCCGGTGTTGTCGCGCCAGACCTCGCCCCGCATGTTCGCGGTGATCGACGCCGTCAGCGGGTAGGAGAAATACTGCGCGAAGCCGTAGGCCTCGCCGGCGTAGAACTCGTCGCGGATGTAGTTGAGTTCGGTGTTCGAGGTCAGCTTGCCGGTGATCTTCCACGTCGTCAGGAAGTCCGCAATGTAGCGCCGGTCGGTGTCGCAGGTGGGATCCGCGCGACACGACTGCTCGGGTCCGATGTCGAAGGTCGCAAGCTCGGTGACCTTGCCTTTGAAAAGGTTGTTGAGCCCGAGCCCGAGATATCCGGCCGGGCTGCCGTTGTTGTCGCCGCCGTCGAGCGTCGTCGTGTTGCCGCTGTCGATCGCGTAGTAGAGATCGACCGTCGGATTGATGTGCGTCTCGCCGAGGATGCCCGTGTTGAAGAACGTGACGCCCCAGTTGTAGATGAACGAGTGCGTGTAGAACGGGTTGACGCTCGGGTCGAGCACTTCGAGACCCATGATGGAGGGCCATTCGCCGAACTTCCAGTCGGTGCCTCCGGATCCGAGCCACGGCGTGTGCAGCAGGATGTCGGCCTGGACGATGCCGAGCTGGTAGCGGCCGGTGATCAGGTGGTCGAACTGGCCGAGATAGTGGTTCGCCCGCATGTCGGATCCGTAGAGCACCTGCAGGTCGAAGCCGACGTCGTAACCAGTGCTGTTCGGATCGGTCGGCCGCGTCAGGGTGACAAGAATCTGGTTTAGCTGCGCTTGGTTCGCGTGATCGGTGTAGATGTCGCCGAAGTTCTCGCCGTCGTTCGGACGATCCGGATTGGCGATGATGCCGCCTTCGATCTGCTCGTTCAGCGTGATCGTGTCGGCCCAGGCGGCGGATGGCTTCGGCGTCGAGGGTGCGTTGCCCGCGGACGGCGTGACCGCGGCCGGCGAGGCACCCGGCGTCGCGGTCGGCAGCGACGGCGTAGTCTGCGGCGACACGTTGGCGGACGTCGAAGCCGGGTTGGACGCCGTCTGCGCGGACGCGGACGAGAACGCAGCGGCAGACAGGAGCACACCGGCGAACGCGTCCCCGGCGACACGGAACCGTCGTGCCGATCGATGTCCTGATCGGGTCGAGGCAGCGAACGCCAGGCGGCTGTGGAGGCCTCGATCGTCCGGGTCGCTGCCGGGGAAAGGCTGCGAGAGACGCGCGGTCAGCGATCGTCCGGGCATGACTGTCCTCGTGGTCCGGCTGCCAGCAGCCTCCGCGACGACATCCCGGCTTCGTCCGTAAAGTCTCGAGCCGAGTTCGAGGCCAAAACGGTAAAGCTCGCGTAAATCCGTCCGGGAACCGGGAGATGCCCCGCGGGCGTGACCGCAAGGGTTGTCTCGCGACACGTCCGGAAGAGGGCGCGGCCGCGCGGCCATCTCGGGCGGCGCGGGCGTGCGCCGACGTGTCGAGGCGAGCAGGCCTGCTGTGTCGGCGGTCATGCGATGTCTCCTGACGTTGGATGATGCGCTCGCGCCCGACGACAGGGGCGATCCGGGGAGCGGATCAAGCGCTGCGTCGCGGTCGCCCTTTCGGGAAATGTCTTTCGGGCACTCATTATGGCAAGGAAACAAGCAAGCGTTATGCCGCAGCTGGCCGTTCGTGTCCGGGATCCGGCGCGACGGTGCGCGGTGGCGCGGTGGCCGCGCCGAAACGATCGGCGACGCGATCGATCCTGGCGGCGACTTGATCCGGCGGCGCGAGACCGCCACAAGGCGCGGTTGACGGCCGGGAGGGTGGCATGGCGAAGAGCGGATCCGGCGAAGCGGGGAGCGGGCGAGGCGCCAGGCTGACCGATGGGCAGCGTGCCTATGAAACCCGCCGCGCCAAGGAAGCCGGGCTGAGCCTCGATGCCTGGCTGGCGCGGAAGGCGCGCTCGGCGGCGCCGGCGGTTCGCGCCGACGCCGCACGGCCGACCGGCGGCAAGAAAGGGAAAGGACTGCTGGCGCGGCTTCTCGACCGCGCCCACCGGCCGATCTGACCATCACCGCTGTTCCGGCGCGCCATCGACTGGCGCACGGCGCCACTGGACTCGCCTGCGTTTCGTCTAGCTGCGTTAGAAGACCGGCATTGTCAAAGGGTTAGGGGCGTCCTGATTAATGGCATGCCAGTCGCAAGGCAGGCACCATGAGCCCCTTGGACGCTTTCAACCCGATGTCAGTCGCTCCGGGCGCCCTGTCCCGGCAGCAGGCCATGGTTCCGGAGGTGATGCCGGAACTGGTAGTAGGTCAGGCCGAGACGCTCGGCCGCCTGCTTCTGGTTGAAGCGGCTCTTCTCGAGCGCATCCCGCAGCAGATCGTTTTCGAACTCGCGCGTCCGTTCGAGGAAGCCGCGCGGGTCGCGCGACGACGCGACCGGCGTCGCCGCCTCGGTGCGGTCGCGGGGCTCGCGTCCGTCGGTCGGCACGTGGTTCCTGAGGGTCGGCGGCGTCGCGGGCCCGTCCGCGCCCATGTTCGTCGTTCCGGCAAACGGATCGAGCACGATCCGGTCGAGCAGGCGTTCCGGCCGCTCGGCGCGCGCCACGCTGCGCTCGACGACGTTCCTGAGTTCCCGCACGTTGCCCGGCCAGTCGTGCCCGAGCAGCATCGCCTCCGCGCGCGGCGTGAAGCCGGGAAACACGGTGCGCCCGAGTTCGCTCGTCATGCGCCGCGCGAAATGCGTCGCCAGCAGCATCACATCGTCGAGCCGGGCGCGGAGCGGCGGGATCAGCACGACATCGAAGGCGAGTCGGTCGAGAAGGTCGGCACGGAACCGTCCGTCCCGGGCGAGCGCGGGCAGGTCCGCGTTGGTCGCGCCGATCAGGCGCACGTTCGTCGCGATCGTCTCGTTGCCGCCCACGCGCTCGAACCGGCCGTATTCGATGACGCGGAGAAGCTTCTCCTGCACCGCGAGCGAGGCGGTCGCGATTTCGTCGAGGAAGAGGGTGCCGCCGTCGGCCATCTCGAAGCGCGACAGGCGGCGACGCTGCGCGCCCGTGTAGGCGCCCGCTTCGTGGCCGAACAGCTCGCTGTCGAGCAGCGGCTCGGCCAGCGCTGCGCAGTTGATCGTGATGAACGGACGATCCCAGCGCGGCGACAGGAAGGTGAGGCGCCCCGCCACGAGCTCCTTGCCGGTGCCGCGCTCTCCGACCACCAGCACCGGGCGGTCGATCGCCGCGACGCGGCTGACATGGGCCAGCATGTCGAGAAAGGGCGGGGACGAGCCGAGCGGTGTCGGCGGTCCCTCGGCATTGGCGACCTTTGCCATCCCCTGGCGCTCCACACCGTCGAGTTCCCAAGGACTGCCATCGGCCCGGAAGACGGGCAAGCAACGAGGATCGCACCATGAGCATCTTCTCGCGTCTCGCCGACATCGTGAACTCGAACCTGAACGCGATCCTCGCGAGCGCCGAGGATCCCGAGAAGATCATCCGGCTCGTCATCCAGGAGATGGAGGACACGCTGGTCGAGGTCCGGAGCGGCGCGGTGCGCGCGATCGCCGACCGCAAGGCGCTCGAGCGCCGGCGCGACGAGCTCGGCCGCGACGAGGCGCAATGGCAGCGCAAAGCCGAGCTCGCGCTGGCCCACGACCGCGACGACCTCGCGCGCGGCGCGCTGCAGGCGCGCCACAACGCGGGGCGCGCCCGCGTGTACCTCGACCGGCAGATCACCGCGCTGAACGAGGGGCTGGACCAGCAGAACGAGGACATCGGCAAGCTGCAGGCGAAGCTCGCCGACGCGCGCAACCGGCAGCGTGGTCTCGCGTCCCGGCACAAGGTCGCGAGCAATCGGCTTCGGGTCCGGGAGAAGCTGGCCGACGAACGGATCACGGACGCGTTCGCGCGGTTCGAGCACGTGGAACGCGCGCTCGATCTCGCCGAGGGCCGCGTCGAGGCCTACGATCTCGGGCAGGGTGGGCGCGGCCGGCCGACGCTCGAACAGGAGCTCGCCGGGCTCGAGACGGACGCGTCGGTGGACGACGAGCTCCGGCGCCTCAAGCAGCGGGTCGGTCGGGGCATCGCGCCGCCAGCCGGCGAGAACGGGTAAAGCGAACGCGGCGGCGTCCGACGGTCTGACGGAGAAGGCACGGCATGGATTGGGATCTCGTCACCATCTTCGTGTTCGTCCTGCTGCTGGTCGGGATGATCCGGTGGTTCTCCTTCCAGCGCGGTCGCGGCATCGGTCTCGCGCCGGCCGACCAGGGCGCGCTCGATCGGGCGCTCGAGCTGGCCGCGCGGCTCGAAGCCCGGATCGACACGCTGGAGCGCATCCTCGACGACGACATGCCGGGCTGGCGCCGCCGGGGCCGCGCGTGATCGCGCCTGTGACGCGTCTCTGCCTTCTTTCGGTCTGCTTCCTGATCGGTCTCGCCGGGACGGCCCGCGCCGATCTCGCGGGACGCAGCCTCAGCGTCGTCGGCGGATGCGGCAGCGGCGGCACGATCTCGGTCGATCCGGATCCCACGCTGACCGGCAGTGTCGTCGTCGACGGCCCGGCATCGACGACGCCCTCGACGAGCGCCGACGGCCTGGTGACCGTCATGCCGGCCTGCGGCGACGACGCGCTGCGGATCCGCGTGCCGTCCACATTTCCCGTTAAGGTCGCGATCAGCGGCGACCGCAGCCTCCACCTCGGCAACCTGGCGGGTCCGCTCTCGCTCGTCCTCAACGGGACAAGCCTCTCCGCCGGTGCCCTGGCCGGTCCGGTTCGGATCGAGAGCACGGGCGACGGCGACATGACGATCGCGGCGCTGGCCGGAGCCACCGACGTCGTCCTGTACGGCTCCGGCGATCTCGCGATCGGTCAGGCCGCCGTGTCGACCCTCTCCCTCACCATTCAGGGGTCCGGCGACGTCCGGATCGGCGGCGGCACGGTCGACCATCTCGACCTCGAGATGCGCGGTTCGGGCGATGTCCGGTTCGGCGGCACGGTCGGCAGCGGGTCGATCGACGACGCCGGCGACGGCGACGTCAGCATCGAACACGTCATCGGAGATCTGTCGGAGATCCAGCGTGGGTCGGGCAGCATTCATGTCGGCACGCGCGACCACGGCGGCCCCGCGCCACCTTCGATCACCGTGACCCCGCCCGCGATGCCGGCCATCAACATTCAGGCGCCGCGCTTTGACGTCCGGTCCGATACCACGAGCGACGTCGTCGGCCTCGTCCGCACGCTGGTGGAGGTCGTGCTCTTCGCCGCCGCCGCGG
>CAXUBA010000005.1:38422-41168 GCA_964249205.1 uncultured Acetobacteraceae bacterium
CCGGCGATCTCGCGCTCGGGCAGGCCGCCGGGTCGACCCTCTCCCTCACCCGTCAGGGGCCCGGCGCCGACGCCGCTGACGCGCCATCGAGGCCGCGCCCACCCGGCCCGAGATCACGCGCCTCGTCGAACGTCTCGACGCGGTGGCGCGCCGGACCGGCGCGCTGGAGCACGCCGTGACGTCGGACGAGTTCGACCTCGACCGCCGCTTCCGCGACATCGGGGCGGGTCGCGAGGCCTAGCAGAACACACGCCCCTGTTCGTTCGGCACCCGGAGCCTCGGCCCGCGTTGCGACTGGACAAGAACAGGGAGACGTCCCGCCATGTCACCGTCGTCCAGCGCCTCCGGCCCGCTCGCCCGCCACGCGATGGCCTACGTCCTCGCGGGCGGAAGAGGGTCCCGCCTGCTCGAACTCACCGACCGGCGCGCCAAGCCCGCCGTGTATTTCGGCGGCCAGCTCCGCATCATCGACTTCGCGCTGTCGAACGCCCTCAACTCCGGCATTCGCCGGTTCGGCGTCGCAACCCAGTACAAGGCGCACAGCCTGATCCGCCATCTGGGCCGCGCCTGGAACTTCCTCCGCCACGACGACCGCACGGAAGGTTTCGACATCCTGCCGGCGAGCCAGCGCGTGTCCGAAACGCAATGGTATGCCGGCACCGCCGACGCCGTGTTCCAGAACATCGACATCATCGAAGGCTACGCGCCGAAATACATCGTCCTTCTCGCGGGCGACCACGTCTACAAGATGGACTACGAGTTGATGCTCCAGCAGCACGTGGAGCAGAACGCCGACGTAACGGTCGGCGTCGTCGAGGTGCCGCGCGCGGAGGCGACCGCGTTCGGCGTGCTGCACGTCGACGCGCACGATCGAATCATCTCGTTCCTGGAAAAGCCCAAGGATCCGCCGGCAATGCCGGGCAAGCCGGACGTGGCGCTCGCGTCGATGGGGATCTACGTGTTCGAGACCTGCTTCCTGCTTGACCAGCTTCGTCGCGATGCCGCCGACCCCAACTCGAAGCGCGATTTCGGCAGCGACATCATCCCGCACATCGTGGCGAACGGTCGGGCTGTCGCGCACCACTTCAGCACGTCCTGCGTCCGCTCGCCGAACGAGCCGGGCCACTACTGGCGCGACGTCGGCACGGTCGATGCCTACTGGCAGGCGAACATCGACCTCACCGACTTCGTGCCCGGCCTCGATCTCTACGACCGCGACTGGCCGATCACGACCTTCGCGTCGAACCTGCCGCCCGCGAAGTTCATCCATGACGAGGACGGACGACGCGGCTCGGCGGTCTCGTCACTGATCTGCGGCGGCTCGATCGTGTCGGGCGCCGCGGTGCACCAGTCGTTGATGTCGCCGAACGTGAAGGTCAACTCCTACAGCCGGATCGAGGCCTCGGTGCTGCTGCCGGACGTCTGTGTCGGGCGATCCGCCCGGATCTCGAACGCGGTGATCGACGCCGGCGTCACCATCCCGGCGGGCATGGTGGTCGGCGAGGACGCGGAACATGATGCCAAGCGCTTCCGGCGCACCGATCGCGGGATCTGCCTCGTCACGCAGCCGATGATCGACCGGCTCGGCGCACACTGACGGCCTCGGGCGGGGTTCAACGTCCCGCCCCGCCTCAGATCAGCAGCGCCCCGAGCCCCTCGAAACGGGCCTCGATCGCGGCGTCCGGACCGACGAAGACGGTGCCGGTCGTCGACCCGGTGGTGACCACGCTGCCGGCATGAAGCGGCATTCCGCGCAAGGCCGCGTGGCCGGCAAGCCAGGCAAGCAGCCGGAGCGGGTCGCCGGCGCTGTTGCCGCCGATCCGGGACACCGCCGCGTTGCCGTCGGTCGCGAGCACCACCGCGGTTTCCGTCGGCACGATCCGGCGCCAGTCGCGAAGTCCCGGCCCGACGATCAGCGCGCCATGGTTCGCCTGATCGGCGCGCGCCAGGAGCGGGTCGTCCGGTATCGCTCCGAAGCGCGTGTCGAGGATCTCGATCGCGACATGCACCGAGCCGATCGCGTCGGCCACCGCCTCGATCGTGCAGTCGCCGTCCGCGTCGAGCCGGGGCGCCCGATCGAGACGGTAAGCCAGTTCCGCCTCGGCACCGATCAACCGGAGCCGCGCGCGGTCCGGTCCGGGCGCCGACGCGAACAGGCTCGCCGCATGGATCGGTGCCGCGGACGGCTCGGCCACCGGCGACGACGCACCGACCTTCCAGGCGACCACCGGCCCGTCGGTCGGGCGAAGCAAAGCCGCGACCCGGTCCTGCACTGCGTCGGCCTCGCGACCCGACGATGGACGCCAATTCGCCGGCAGGGATGCCGTGACGAAGCCGCGCCGCGCCGCGACGAGGCCCTCCGCGAACCGCGATGCGCTCATCGCCCCGCCTTCCCATTCGCCATCAGGCGGAGCACGCGTCGGATCGTCGCGTCGGAAGGCGGCGTGACCGGAGCCGCCGACACGAGGCGCATGCCGGACGCGACCGCCTCGGTCGCCGCCGCGCGCACCGTCGTCGCTTCGCGTCCGTCGATGATCAGGGGCGCGGCCAGCGCCCGGCCAGGCGGCGCGAAGCGCGCGACCCTGGTGTCGAGGCCGAGACGGGCGGCGCCGCGCACGGCGGCGAGAAGCGCGGCTCCCCCGCCGTCGCCTTCGGCCGAAAGGACGGCCTCGTAGCGCACCGGACGCGCCGTGCCGGTTTCGCCGGCCTGCGCATGCTCTACACGCTGCGCGAGCGGCTCGGCCTG
>CAXUBA010000006.1:0-37811 GCA_964249205.1 uncultured Acetobacteraceae bacterium
GAGCAGGAGCACGCCGGCCAGCGCCGACAAGGCCGCGAGAAGCGCCCCCGCCGCCAGCCGCCCCGCCCTCGGCCGCCAGAGCGACAGGATCCGGCCGAGCGCACGCACCGTCGAGACCGCGCCATCGCGACCGTCCGCCCGATGGCCGCCAGGATCGTCCGGCTTCGCGTTCGAGCCGTCCGCATCGATCACGCGCGTCTCGCTCAACCCCCGGCCTCCATCAGGGCGCCGCCCCGTGGCCGCGCGACGCCGAGCTCGATGCGGCGGCCGGCAAAGGCGTGCGCCGCGGCGGAATGGCTGGCGAGGATCACCGTCCGTCCGACCGCGAGGCGCCGGAGACTGTCGAGCAATTCGCGCTCCGTCGCAGGGTCGAGATGGCTAGTCGGCTCGTCGAGCAGCAGGAGCGGCGCGTTCTTAAGGAATGCGCGCGCGATCGCGACACGCTGGGCCTGACCGCCCGAAAGACCATGCCCGCCCTCGCCGATCACCGTGTCGAGCCCACGGGGAAGCTGTCCCAGAAGGCTTTCGAGGCGCGCCGCGCGGATGCTGTCGGCGAACTCCCCCTCGCTCGCATCCGGGCGCGCGAAACGGACGTTCTCGCGGAGCGTGCCGGCGAAGAGCACGGGCCGTTGTCCGATCCAGCTCGTGAGACGCGACAAGGCTTGCGGGACGATGGTCTCGATGGGCGCGCCGTTGATGGTCACCCGGCCTCCGGTGGGCGCCGCGAACCCGAGCAGGATCTCGAGCACGGTCGACTTGCCGGCCCCCGAAGGCCCGACGAGAAGCGCCGTCTCGCCCGCGGGTACCCGGAACGTGAGATACTCGAAGACCGGCGGAAGCGCCGTCGACCAGCCGAAGCGCACATCCTCGAACGCGACCGTGACGCCGCGGGCCTCGACGGTGCGGATTGCCGGCGATGTCGCTCCGCGCGAGAGCGGCGCCTCCCTCGGCAGGGCCGACATCCCGTCGGCGACACCGTGGAGCCGGTGCTTGTCCTGGTAGGCCTGCGCGAACTGACGAAGTGGGGCGAAGAACTCGGGGACCGCGATCAGGGCGAACAATGCGCGCGCCGCATGCCCGGTCGTGTCGCGTCCGAGCAGCGCGTGCCGGTCGAGCAACGCGATCGCAACGATGGAGGCAACCAGCGCCAGGTCAAGCGCGGTCGACGACAGGAACGCCATGCGAAGGATGCGCATGGTGCGGACACGGAGTTCGTCGGCTGCGCGTGCCATGGCGCCGGCTTCGGCGTCCGCGGCCCCCGACAGGACGAGAGTCCCGACCCCGCGGATCCGGTCGACGAAGCGCCCCTGCAGCCGCGCGAGCGCCGTGAACTGGCGTCGCGACGCCTGCGCGGCGCCGACCCCGAAGACCGCCTGCAGGACAGGAACGGCCAGGCCGGCAATCAGGAGAACGAGGGCGGCACGCGAAGATGCGAGCAGGACGGCGAGCAGGACGAGCAGCGGTCCCGCCGTCGCGAGCGTCGCCGCCGGAAGCCAGCGGGCGAAGAACGGATCCAGCCCCTCGACGCCATCCACCAGGAGGGCCGCCAGTTCGCCGGTCGCACGTCCGCGAAGCAGGGCGGGGCCTGCGGAAAGAACGCCGCCGAGAGCCTCGGTGCGAAGCCGCCGCCGCTGATCGGCGCCGACGGACGCCGCCGCGGTCGCGACCGCGAACTGGACGACCACCCGAAGCAGCGATGCGACCACGAAGGCGAACAGCGGAAGCCAAACATGGTGAAGGCCGGAGTCGGCCGCGTCGGGGATCGCTCCGGCTCGGGCAACGACGGGGGCAAGCACGAGCGCGATCGACAGCCCCTGGACGAGGGACAGCGCCACGCCCGCGAGGCCAAGCGCCACCAGCGAGCGGCCGGCCCGACGGCCGAGCCGTGTCTGCGCCCCCATCCAGATCGCGGGCGCGGCCGCTCCCGGCATCGACTTCCGCGTTCTGCGTTTCATAGCGCCATGATGGATCGCCGCTCCTGGTCGGTCGAGACGCCACGCGCGAAGATGACGCGACGCTCATACGATCGACGGAAGCGCGTCCTCGTCGTGCGGTGTCCGAAGCGCCAGCAGGAGATGGTAGCGCGTGCCCTGCTCCTCGGTCACCGTGAGCGTGGCGCCGAGTTGGCGGGCGAAGCCGCGGATGAGCTGGATGCCCAATCCGTCGCGTATGCCGGTCTCGGTTTCAGCCCGTCCGGCCGGGATCCCGACGCCGTCGTCCTCAATCAGGAGGTCGATCGTCTCGTTAGGGCCGCGTTCAAGGCGAACCGAGACGTGCCCCGAACGGCCGGCGGGGAACGCGTATTTGACGGCGTTGCTGACGGCCTCCGTCACGATCAGGGCGAGCGGCACCGCCTGGTCGCTCGACATGTCGAGATCCGGCGCTTTGACGTCGAGGCGGATTCGCGCTCCTTCGCGCTCGCCCATGGCCTGGAACAACTGGCCGCAGAGCTCGAGCAGGAACGGCCGCATGGCGATGGTATGCAGGCCGCCCTCCGCATAGAGGTGTCGATGCAGCGTCGCGAGCGCCCGAACGCGGTCGCGGGCTGCCCCGAATTCGGCCTTGGCCTCGGCGCCTCGAATCCGGTTGGCCTGCAGGTTCAGGAGCGACGCGATGATCTGGAGGTTGTTCTTCACGCGGTGATGGATCTCCTTGATTAGGAGTTCCTGTTCCGCCGAGGCCCGCTCGAGCTTTCGTTCGCGCTCGGCGATCGCCCCGACCGCGTGATCGAAGACGGACGTCAGCGCCGCGAGTTCGGTCGGCATGAACCGCATGTTCGCGCGATCGAAGACGCCGACCTCGCGCCAGCGGTCGACCCGCCGGGTCAGCGCGCGAACGGGCGCCGCGACCGTGACGTGCGCTCCCACCATAACGACGACCAGCCCGAGCAGCAGCAGGGCCGCGATCGCGAGCACGCGATGGAACAGCAGGATCGCGGCGCGCTGCTCCTCCCCGGTCGCCTGGTCGCCGGCGATCGCGACCGAGCCGTCAGGAAGCCGGCCGAGCGCATACGCGTCGATCCGTCCGTGCGCCTCGTCCGTAACCGAGATCGACCGCGGCTCGTGCGCGAGACGATCGATCACCGATGCGGACGGCGGCCTCATGGCCGCGTCGCCGATCAGCAACGCCGGTCGGTCGTTTCGTACGAGCCAGATCGCACCCTGTTCGCCGGCTGCGTCGGACGGAAGGGCATCCTGCTTGATCGCCACGAAGGCATCGAGCATCAGAGCCACTGCACCGTCTCGACCTGAGACGGCGAACCGAAGCGGAAAAGCCGGTGCTCCGCGGCCGATGCGGGCGATCTGACCGATTGTTGCGCCTGCGACGGGGCCGCGAACGCCTTTCCGCAGCGGAGGCGGCAGCGTATCGCCGGCCGCGCAGACCAGGGCTTCGCCCGACGCCGAGGAGCGCACGGTCAAACCGAGAAGCCGACCCGCATTGAGGCGGACCGCCATTGCCGTCAGCATCGGACAGGACGAGGGACTGCCGAGACCTTCAATCGCGCCGAGCGCACGGAGGCTCGCGGTAGCTTCGTTCACGGCCTCCTGTTGGCGCGCGGCGAAGGCGAGCAAGAACATTTCGGTTCGAGCGGTCCCCCGATCGAAACTCGTCTCGTAGCTCCTCAAGGCAAGCGTGCCGGCAATCGCACCGAGCGGAAAAACCGCAAGCAGAATGACGATCGTCATCCGCGCGCCGATCGAAGCGAGGAGCGAAGGACGCAGGTCGCGAGATGAGCGGATCACCACACCGATCCTGCCTCGCCGCACGAACGACTACGCGTCCGTCCCAGGTTCGCTGTCGGGGACCCCGGCGGACGTTCGGTCACGGTCCTCTTCGATCAGCCGGAGGATCTCCTCAGGGACCGGTTCATTCGCGACTTCGTCGAACATCTGGTGCAGTCCACGCTGCAGCCATAGGTCGAAAGCGTCGCCCTGCTTGCGAGCCGCCCGCACAGCGGGCGGACCCGCGGGGGCAGCGCCCGGAGCTTCCTTGCGTGTCGACATTCTGACGTAATTCATGGCCATTGTTCCCGCCGGCCACGCCGCCGGAACGACGGCGAACCACTTCATCGGGATCGTAACGTCAGGCGGCAACCTGCCGAATCGCATCTTCAGGAATTGCCAGGACCGACTTCCGCCGATTGGCCGCGCCCGTGATCGACGGCTTGTCGCCGAGCAGCCAGGCTTCCAATTGGCGCCGAGCCCGGAACACCCGGCTCTTCGCAGTGCCGACCGCGCAGCCCGTCGCTTCCGCGAGCGCCTCGTAGCTCATGCCGTGCACGACGACCATCACCAGCGCTTCGCGCTGGTCGTTCGGCAACCGCGTCATCGCCTTCCCAAGATCCTTCAGTGCCAAACGATCCTCGTGAGGCGCGTCGCTCGCGAATGTCGACGCCGGCACATCGTCGATATCCGTGGTGTCGCGCCGCTTCCGAAGGTTCGATATGAACCGGTTTCGCAGGATCCGATGCATCCACGCGGAGAAGTTCGTTCCCGGGATGAACGACGACTGCGCCGACAGCGCGTTGCAGACGGCATCCTGCACGAGATCCTCGGCCGCCGCCCGATTGCGGGTAAGAGCGAGCGCCTGGACGCGCAGTTTCGGAAGGATCGAGATCACCTGGTCGTGGAAGCTGCGCCCCGCGCCGATCGTGATGTCCATCGTCTTGGTGATCGTCGTGCTCATTGCCGCTCCCTGCGCGTCTTGGTGTCCAATCAATGAAGCCCGGGAGAAAGCGTTGCCTCCAAGCAATCACGAGAACGCGAGTGCGCTTACGAGACCACGGTGTTGTCAGGGCGGGCCAGCCGCGAGAGGGCGGTGCGCGCCCGCGACACCCTCGCCTTCATCGTGCCGATTGGCACGCCGCAGATCGCCGCAGCCTCCTCGTGGCTCATCTCCTGTGCCCCGACGAGAACCAGCGCTTCCCGGAGCAGGGGCGGCAGCAGGAACAGCAGACGCTGCAGGTCGCTCACCTCCGCACGCCTGATCTGCTGCGGGGCTTCGGAGCCCTCGGCCTCCGTCCTGCCGTCGAGCAGTCGAGCTTCGCGCCGTCTTCGGCGCCCTTGCTCGTAGAAGGCGTTCCGCTCGATCGTGAACAGCCAGGCCTTGAGGTTCGTCCCCGGCCGGAATTGACCGAGAGCCGCGAGCGCCCTTACGACCGTGTCCTGAACGAGGTCGTCGGCCGCCACCGGATCACGTGCGAGAAATCGCGCGAAGGCACGCAGGTCGGGCAGGAGTGACGCGAGCTCGCGTCGGAGCCGGGCCACCTCCCCGTCCTCCGACGCCTCCGTGACGGCTCCGCTCATCGCTGCCATGATGCAGACGGCGATCGGGTGACGCCAAGACTGAGTGACGCTCCGCCTCGCGAGAGGAGCACGGGGGCAGAGGACGGCTCGAGTATGATGGACTCCTGGCGCAACGAACTAATCAGGGCGCTTCCCTATGCGAGGCGGTATGCGCGCGCGCTGACCGGAAGCCAACCGCGTGGAGACCTGCTGGTTGCCGAGGGACTGAGGCAGATGCTTTCCCGCTCCCGCGACGGCAGTCCCTCCGACGTTGATGCAAGGCGAACGCTCTACGGCTGGGTGACGCGTCGCTTCGACGAAGAGGCCGGCCAATCTCCCCCCGGTCTCAGCCATCTTCAACGTCAGCTCCTTCTGCTGACGACGCTCGAAGACTGCAGCCTGAAGGATGCGGCCCGGGCCACCGGGGCGGCACCCGCCCGGGCCGAGGCGGAGCTGTCGACAGCCCGCGAACAGCTCCGGTCCGCCGCGTCCACCGACGTCCTGATCATCGAGGACGAACCCATCATCGCGATGGACATCGAGGAGCTGGTCCAGGGATGCGGGCACCGCGTTGTCGGTGTCGCCGCCACCGAGGCGGATGCCGTCCGGATCGCCGCCGAAACGCGCCCAGGCCTCATTCTCGCCGACATCAATCTCGGTGCGGGCGGCGATGGCACGCACGCCATCAGCCGCATCATGCGCCACCATCGTGCGCCCGTGATCTTCGTGACGGCGTATCCGGAACGCCTTCTGACCGGCGAGGCGCTCGAGCCCGCCTTCGTCATCACCAAGCCCTTCGAGCCGCTCACCCTCGCGATCGCCACCTACCAGGCGGTGACCGGGGGCGTCTCGATCGCCTGACCGCTGGGCCCGACGGGCCTGTTACTCCGATGATCGCGTGTTCTCGTCACGCGGCAACCCGTCCATCCGGGCGGACGTTCGAAACGGACGCGAAAACGCCAAGCGGAGGCTAGCGATGGACACGCTCCAGACGACGAGCGCAAGCGGGCTCGGCCGCTCGACACATCGACCGTTCCGGTTGCGCGAGATCGAGGGTGCGACGGACGGGTCCGACGGGTCGCTCCGCGCGTGGTTCGAGCGATCGGCCGGGCTTGGCTTCGACGGGGTGCTGGTGCCGTCGCCGTTCCTCACCGAACGCGGGCTGCTCGCGGACACGTCGCGCGCCGACATTTCCTTCGGTGGCGGCTCGATCACGGAAGGCTTGGCCACGATCGCGGCGGCACGGCAGGGTCTCCGGCTCGCGATCGTCGCCGACCTACCGGTCGATGGTCTCGCGGCCAATTCGCCGCTCCATCAGGCGCATCGCGACATCGTCGCCGACCCCGATGCCTCCGGCCTTCTCGACCCGCGCCGAGAACTCGACCTCGCGCGCGCGCCGCTCGCCGCCGGTCGACAGGCCGCCGAAGGGCTCGCGTCGCTCATCGCCTATCTCGTCGCGACCTTGCGGACCGGCGGCATCGATGGCGTCAGGCTTCGCCGGCTTTCGCATATCGGAGGCGAGGTCCTTTCGACGATCGCGCACGCGGTGCGTGCAAGCGTCCCCGATATGGTCCTCATTGCAGACACGGCGGGGATGAGCTGGGCCGAACTCGATCGGATCGACGCCGGCCTGTTCGACTACGTGGTCGCGTCGAGTGCCTGGTGGAACTGGTCCGACGACTGGTTCTTCCCCGAACTCGATCACCTCCGCCGTGTCGCTTCGGTACTGATCCCCGCGCTCAGCCTGTCCCGCCCCGGCGAGGGCGAACCGAAGGCCTGCTTCACCCGGGACCTCGGCCTCGCCGCATCGCTCGGCGCCGGATGGATCCTTCCCGCGAAAGCCCTTCCGGACGAGGCCGCGGACGCGCTGATCCGATCGACCAATGCCTCGTATGACAGCCAGACGGCCGCCTCGGTCGCGTCCGGCCAAGGCCTGACGCACCTGAACGGCATCCATAGCGGCATCCTCGCGACCCTGCGGACGCCGCCGGTCGATCCGCGGCGGGCCGGCGAGGCGTTCATCGCGCTGCTCAACCGGAGCGCCACCGCAGCCGCTTCGATCGACCCGGCCAGCATCCTGCCCGCCGTCGGCGGTCTCTTCTCGCGCTTCGATGCGCTCTTACCATCGAATGCGGTCGCCCTCGTGCCCGGCACGGCAGTCACCTTGGCGCCGGGCGAGTTCCGGCTGTATCGCGCGACGGCGCTTCCCGCCCGTACGCGTCGGCCGCTCGTCGCCGCCGAGGTCCGGCGCGTCGCGGAAAGCAGCCCGCGCCTCGCGCTCGAAAATCCGATTCCCGCGGTGGACGGAGGCCTGTTTCCGGTCAAGCGACGTGCGGGCGAGATCGTCACCGTCGGGATCGACATCATCGCCGACGGTCACGACAAGCTCGGCGCCGCCTTGCGCTGGCGCCTGGCAGACGGCACGACGGACTGGTCGGAAACGAGATTGTTGCCGCTCGGCAACGATCGCTGGCAAGCTTCCTTTCCTCTCGAGATCGTCGGCTTGCACGAATATCAGGTCGTGGCCTGGCGCGACGCGTTCGCGACCTATCGCGACGAACTCGCCAAGAAGCACAACGCCGGCGTGCCGACCGAACTCGAGATCCGGGAAGGGATCGAGCTCGTCGGGAACACGCTTCCCGATCGGGACGAAGCTGCCTCGCGGCTGCACGATGCCCTCCGAAGCGCGGTCGACGATGACGCGCGACGCGCAATCCTGCTGTCGCCCGAACTCGATCGCGCGATGACCGAGGCCGACCCGAGACCCCATCTCGTCGCGACCGCGCCGATCCCGGTGGATGCCGAACGTACGGGTGCCGCGTTCGCTGCCTGGTATGAAGTCTTCCCCCGGTCGCTTTCGGACGACGTGCGCCGGCACGGGACGTTCCGGGACGTGGAACGGCATCTGCCCCGCATCCGCGACATGGGGTTCGATGTTCTCTACTTCCCCCCGATCCATCCGATCGGGACCACCAACCGAAAGGGTCCGAACAACACGCTCACGCCGAAACCCGGCGACCCGGGGTCGCCGTATGCGATCGGCTCGGCGGATGGCGGCCATGACGCGCTCCATCCGGAACTCGGTAGCTTCGAGGATTTCGCTCGACTTCGCGAAGCGGCCGCCCGGCATGGGCTCGAGCTCGCGATCGATTTCGCCATCCAGTGCTCGCCCGATCATCCGTGGCTCGCCACGCACAAGGACTGGTTCACCTGGCGTCCGGACGGCACGATCCGTTACGCCGAGAACCCGCCGAAGAAGTATCAGGACATCGTCAACGTCGATTTCTACGCGTCAGGTTCGGTCCCGGATCTGTGGGTCGAACTTGCCAATGTCGTGCTGTTCTGGTGCGAACAGGGGATCCGGCTGTTCCGGGTCGACAATCCGCACACGAAGGCGTTTCCTTTCTGGCAATGGATGATCGGTGAGGTCCGGCAGCGTTATCCCGATGCGGTGTTCCTTGCCGAAGCGTTCACCCGGCCGAAGATCATGGCACGCCTCGCGAAGGTCGGCTTCTCGCAGTCCTACACGTATTTCACCTGGCGGAACGAGAAGGCCGAGATCCGCGCCTACCTCGAGGAACTCGCCGACGCGCCGCTTCGCGACTACTTCCGGCCGCATTTCTTCGTCAACACGCCCGACATCAATCCTTTCTTCCTGCAGAGCTCCGGGCGCGCGGGCTTCCTCATACGAGCCGCGCTCGCGGCGACGTTGTCCGGGCTCTGGGGCGTCTACAACGGCTTTGAACTTTGCGAGAGTGCCCCGCTTGCCGAGGGCAAGGAGGAGTATCTCGACAGCGAGAAATTCCAGCTTCGCGCCTGGGACTGGCAGCGGAGCGGAAACATCGTCCGCGAGATCACCGCGCTCAACGCGATCCGGCGCGCGAACCCCGCCTTGCAGTCGCATCTCGGCATCACCTTCCTTGAGGCCGCGTCCGATGCCGTGCTCTGGTATGAGAAGTCGACGCCGGATCGAAGCAACGTCCTCCTGATCGGCGTCAGCCTCGACCCAAGACAGGCGCACGACACGGACGTCGAACTTCCGCTCTGGCGCTCGGGGCTTCCCGATCATGGCGCCCTCGCGCTCGAGGATCTGCTGTCCGACCGCCGATTTACGCTCAGCGGCAAGCGCCAGTCGATCCGGCTCACGCCGGACAACCCCTACCTGATCTGGCGGCTCGCGTCGGTCGGCAATTCTTGAACCAGAGCGGCGAACCATGAGCATCACGACCACGACCACCGTGCCGCGCCATCCCACCAGCACGGATGATCCGCTCTGGTACAAGGACGCCGTCATCTACCAAGTGCACGTCAAGTCGTTCTTCGATGGCGACAACGACGGGATCGGCGACTTCTCCGGCCTTCTGGCGAAGCTCGACTACATCGCCGAGCTCGGCGTCACCGCGATCTGGATGCTACCCTTCTACCCGTCGCCACGACGCGACGACGGTTACGACATCTCGGACTACCGCGGTGTCTCGCCCGATTACGGCACCACGGAGCAGCTTCGCGAGTTTATCGCGCGCGCTCACGATTTGGGTCTTCGGGTGATCACCGAACTCGTGATCAACCACACCTCCGACCAGCATCCCTGGTTTCAGCGCGCGCGGCACGCGCCGAAGGGATCTCCGGAGCGCGACTTCTACGTATGGTCCGACACGGACGACGCGTATTCCGAGACGCGGATCATCTTTCTCGACACCGAGAAGTCGAACTGGGCCTGGGACGATGTCGCCGGCGCCTACTACTGGCACCGCTTCTACAGCCATCAGCCGGATCTCAACTTCGACAATCCGGCGGTGCTCGACGAGGTGCTCTCGGTCATGCGCTACTGGACGGAACTCGGCGTCGACGGGCTTCGTCTCGACGCCGTGCCCTATCTCGTCGAACGCGACGGCACAACAAACGAAAATCTTCCGGAAACGCACGCGGTCATCAAGAAGATTCGTGCCGAGCTCGACATCGCGGCGTCTGGCGTCATGCTGCTCGCCGAGGCCAACATGTGGCCGGAGGACGTCCAGGACTACTTCGGCGAGGCCGACGAGTGCCACATGGCCTTCCACTTTCCGCTGATGCCGCGGATGTACATGGCAATCGCCCGCGAGGACCGCTTCCCGATCACCGACATCATGCGGCAGACGCCGGAGATTCCGAAGACCTGCCAATGGGCGATCTTTCTCCGCAACCATGACGAGCTGACCCTCGAAATGGTCACTTCGTCCGAGCGCGACTATCTCTGGGAAACCTACGCGTCCGACAAACGCGCACGGATCAATCTCGGCATCCGACGTCGTCTCGCGCCACTCATGCAACGCGACCGGCGCCGTATCGAGCTGATGAACGGTCTTCTGCTGTCGATGCCGGGCACGCCGGTGATCTACTACGGCGACGAGATCGGGATGGGAGACAACATCCATCTCGGCGACCGCGACGGCGTCCGGACGCCGATGCAGTGGTCGATCGATCGGAACGGAGGCTTCTCGCGCGCCGACCCTGCGAGCCTCGTGTTGCCGCCCATCATGGATCCGATCTACGGCTACATGGCGGTGAACGTCGAGGCGCAGACCGCCGACAGCCATTCGCTTCTGAACTGGATGCGTCGCATGCTCGTCGTGCGACGGCGACACATCGCGTTCGGGCGCGGCGCCCAGCGCTTCCTGTATCCGTCGAACCGCAAGATCCTCGCCTATCTCCGCGAATATGACGAAGGCGGCGTGCGGGAAACGATCCTCTGCGTTTCGAACATCTCGCGCACGGCGCAGGCGGTTGAACTCGATCTGCACCAGATGGAGGGGCGTGTTCCGATCGACGTGGTCGGCGGATCGATCTTCCCGGCGATCGGCCAGCTTCCGTACCTGCTAACGCTGCCGCCCTACGCCTTCTACTGGTTCCTCCTCGCCGAGCGCGAGGGTATCCCGGAATGGCACGCGCCGACGCCCGAACCCTTGCCCGACCTTCAAACTCTGGTGGTGCGTTCGGCCGTCATCGAGGCGTTCGAAAACCAGCGTCAGCGTGAGGCGATCGAGTCGATCCTCGCCGAGTACCTCGGCAAGCGCCGCTGGTTCGGCTCGAAGGGCGAGACGATCTCGAGCGTCTCCTTCTCGTATGCGGTGCCGCTCGATCGTCGCCGGAACAACCGCGTGGTGTTCGCCGAGGTTGCCGTCCGCATCGGCGATCGGATCGAGAGCTACGCGCTTCCGCTCGGCGCCGTCGCCGAAGCGGTCACCGATCCCCTCGTCCATCTTCTCGCGATCAGCCGCATCCGTCGCGTGGCGCTCGTCGGCTTCCTGACCGACGGGTTCGCGTCCGACGACTTCACGATCGCGACCCTCGACGCGATCCGCCGCAACGAGCGACTGTCGCTTCCGACGGGAGGCGAGCTGCAGTTCCGCAAGGGACCGACATTCGACACGCTCGAGATCCCGGACCAGCCGGCGATCCGGCGCCTTTCGGCCGAGCAGTCGAACAGTTCGGAGATCATCTCCGACCTCGTCGTGCTGAAGATCGTCCGCAAGGTACTGGCCGGCGTCCACCCGGAAGGCGAGATGACGCGCTACCTGACCGAGCGCGGCTTCGGTAACACCGCTCCGCTATACGGCGACGTGGTCAGGATGGCCGAGGACGGCACGCCGCACACCGTGCTGCTTCTGCAGGGCTTCGTCCGCAACCAGGGCGACGGTTGGGGCTGGACCCTCGACACCATCGCGCGCGTCACCGACGACCATGGTCCGCAGTCCGCGCACGAGAGCGCGAGCGGCGCTACGGAGGCGTTCGACGGCTATGTGCCGTTCATCGCCGCCGTCGGACGCCGTCTCGCGGAACTGCACAACATCTTGTCATCGCCGAGCGACAACGAGGCCTTCGCGGCCCGGCCGGCGAGCGACGAGGAAAGGCGCGGCTGGGCATCGGGGGCCGTGTCGCAGCTCGATGGTGCCGTCATCCAGTTGCAGCGCCTCCTTTCGGGGTCATCCGACGTGACCGACGACGACCGTGTCACGGTGACCGGGATCATCGAGCGCGCCGACGCGATCCGCGACCTCGTGCACCGTCTCGCCTCCCGCGCGACCAGCGCGCTCGCCACCCGCGTGCACGGCGACTTCCATCTCGGCCAAGTTCTGGTGACGGGAAACGATGCCTACCTGATCGACTTCGAGGGCGAGCCCGCGAAATCGATGGAGGAGCGGCGGGCGCATTCGAGCCCGCTCCGCGACGTCGCCGGCATGCTGCGCTCGCTCGACTACGCGGCCGCGTCCGCCGACATGCGCGCCGAGGCGACGACGGCACTCGGCGAGGAGCGGAAGGCCGAGCTGCTGGCTGTCTTCCGCGAGATCTCCGTCTCGCAATTTCGGAACAGCTACAACGCCGTGCTCGACGCGAGTTCTAACCCCTGGGTCTCGCGCGCGGAGTTCGAAACGCTTCTCGACCTCTTTCTCATCGAGAAGGCGGCCTACGAAATCCGCTACGAGGCGAGCAACCGGCCAGCCTGGCTCGCCATTCCTCTCCGCGGCCTCGCGGCCATCGTCGACCGGCTGCTTCCGGCCAACGCCTCGAAAGGCTGATACGTCATGGACCAGCTCGTTCCGCAGGACACCGGCTCCGAGGCCGATCCCCGCGCGGTGGAAAGCCTGCTCGCGGCGCGCCACGGCGATCCGTTCTCGCTGCTCGGTCCGCACCGCGTCGCCGGCGGCATCGTCGTTCGAGCCTTTCTGCCCCGCGCCGACGCGGTCGAGCTGGTCGGCCGCGTCTCGGGCCTCTCTCTCGGGCACATGACGCGAATCCATGAAGCGGGACTGTGGAGCGGGCTCCTGTCCGGCGACGAACCCTACCTGCTCCGCATCCGCGCCGGCGCGACCGTCACCGAGACCGAAGACCCCTACGCCTTCGGCTTCGTCCTCGGCGAACTCGACCTCCACCTTCTGGCCGAAGGTCGACATCTCGATTTCGCGCGCGTGATGGGTTCGCACGTCGCCTCCGTGGATGGCGTCGCGGGCGTTCGCTTCGCCGTCTGGGCGCCAAACGCGCAGCGCGTCTCGGTCGTCGGGCCTTTCAATTCCTGGGACGGCCGTTGCCACCCGATGCGCAAACGCGCGCCCGGCGGGATCTGGGAGCTGTTCGTTCCGCGTCTCGGCCCGGGTGCCATCTACAAATACGAACTGGTCGGTCCCTGGGGCGAGCTCCTGCCGCTTCGCGCCGATCCGTGTGCCTGGAGCGCCGAGGTGCCCCCGGCCACCGCCTCGATCGTCGCCGATCCGAAGCCGGCCTGGAACGACGCGGACTACCTCGCGACGCGGCCGGCTCGACAGTCGCCGGCGGCGGCGATCTCGATTTACGAGGTGCATTCGACCTCGTGGCTGCCGGCTTCCGGCGAGAGCGCGGTCGGGTGGGACGATCTCGCGGACCGTCTGGTTCCCTATGCCACCACGCTCGGCTTCACGCATCTCGAGCTCATGCCCGTGATGGAGCATCCCTTCGGCGGTTCCTGGGGCTACCAGCCGCTCGGCCAGTTCGCGCCGCAGGCCCGTATGGGGCCGACCGAAGGCTTCGGTCGGTTCGTGGATCGCTGCCACGCGGCGGGGCTCGGCGTCATCCTCGACTGGGTGCCGGCGCATTTCCCGACGGACGCGCACGGCCTCGCGCGCTTCGACGGTACTGCTCTCTACGAGCACGAGGATCCCCGCGAAGGCTTCCACCAGGACTGGAATACCAACATCTTCAATCTGGGCCGGAACGAGGTTCGCGCCTTCATGATCGGGTCGGCCCTGCACTGGCTCGAGTTCTGGCATGTCGACGGGCTGCGCGTGGATGCGGTCGCGTCCATGCTTTACCGCGATTATTCGCGGAAGCACGACGAGTGGATCCCGAACCAGTATGGCGGTCGCGAGAATCTCGAATCGATCGCCTTCCTCCAGGATCTGTCGCGCGCCGTCCATGCCAGGGTCCCGGGCGCCGTGCTGATCGCCGAGGAAAGCACCGCCTTCCCAGGGGTCACCCGTCCGGCCGACGACGGCGGTCTCGGGTTCGATTTCAAGTGGAACATGGGGTGGATGCACGACACGCTCCACTACATGGAGGAGCAGCCGGTCCACCGTCGCTGGCACCACGGCGAGATCTCGTTCGGTCTGGTCTACGCCTTCTCCGAACGCTTCGTCCTGCCGCTGTCGCATGACGAGATCGTCTACGGAAAAGGCTCGATGATCGGCAAGATGCCGGGCGACGAATGGCAACGCTTCGCAAACCTTCGGGCCTACTACGGCTTCATGTGGGGCCATCCCGGCAAGAAGTTGCTGTTTATGGGCGGCGAGATCGCCCAGGAGCGCGAATGGAACCATGATCGCGGTCTTGATTGGTTTTCGCTCGACGATCCGAAGCGCCAGGGCGTGCAGCGCCTTCTCCGCGACCTCAATCATACCTACCGAAATCATCCAGCGCTTCATCTGCGGGACTGCGAGCCGGACGGATTCCGCTGGGTGGTTCTGCACGACGCCGATCAAAGCGTTTATGCCTGGATCCGCCTGGCACCCGATCATCCTCCTGCTCTCGTCGTCTGCAACTTCACGCCCGTGCCACGGCATGACTATCGCCTCGGCGTGCCGGAGGCGGGGATGTGGAACGAGATCATCAACAGCGACGCGGAGGCCTACGGCGGGTCGAACCTCGGGAACGACGGCGGCGTCCGAGCCGACACGACGCCGAGCCATGATCTTCCCTGTTCGCTGTCGTTGACGCTTCCTCCATTGTCCACCCTCATCCTCGTCCGGAGCGTTTGAAGGAACCCGATGTCGGACGACGATCTGCGTGACCTGGCCCACGCGGCGGGTCTCTCTTCGCAATGGACCGACGCCTTCGGCGCTCCTCAGCATGTTGAGGTCGACACGCTTCGGCTGACGCTGGAGGCGCTCGGCCTTCCGTGTGACAGCCCGGCGCGGCTCCGCGAAAGCCGCGCGCGGCTCGATGGCGGTGCCGGCCTGCCGCCCGTGCTGACCGCCGATGCGGGAGCCTCCGTCGTCGTTCCCGGCGCCCGCCCCGGCACCCGCGTCCTGATCCGGACCGAAAGCGGCGAGCGGAGCGAGGGAACCGCCGTCGCCGCTGCCGATGGTGCGGCTTGCATCCCCGTGCCCGACGCGCCGGGCTACGGCACGCTCGAAGCGGGCGGAGAGGAATGCATCCTCGCGATCGCGCCACGTCGCTGCTTCACCCTGTCGGATGCGCTCGGACGCGCGGGGCGCGCCAGGGCCAAGGCCTGGGGCTTGGCGGCTCAGCTCTACTCGTTGCGCCGACAAGGCGACGGCGGTCTCGGCGACGTGGGCGCGCTCTCGATCCTGGCCCGTCAGGCGGCGTCACGCGGTGCCGACGCGCTCTCGATCAGCCCCGTCCACGCGCAGTTTTCCGCCGATCCGGACCGCTTCAGCCCGTACGCTCCGTCTTCTCGGGTCGCACGGAACGTGCTGCACGCGGCGATCGACTTCTCCGGCGAAACGCATGCGACGCTCGAAGCGGCCGAGTTGGTCAATTGGCCGCAGGCAGGACGCCTTCGCCTCGTCGCACTCCGGCGCGAATGGGAGGCGAGCGGCAGGTCCGATCCCGTCTTCGCGACCTGGCGCGCGGACGCCGACGAAAGCGTCGAACTGCACGCGCGCTTCGAGGCTCTGCACGCGATCCGGTTCGACGGCGGCCGCGGACCGTGGCACTGGCGCGACTGGCCGGACGCGTTCCGTGACCATGCATCGGCGGCCGTTTCCGACTTCGCGGCCGCGCATGCCGACGACGTGTCGTTCCACGCCTGGATGCAGTTCCGCATCGAGCGCGGTCTCGAAGCGGCACAGGATGCCGCCCGGCGCGCAGGCATGGCGGTCGGCCTGGTATCCGACCTCGCGGTCGGGGCTGACAGCGGAGGATCGCATTGCTGGAGCCGTCCGGCGGAAACGCTGCTCGGCCTCACGATCGGCGCACCACCTGATCTCCTGGCGCGCGACGGTCAGAACTGGGGCATCACCGCATTCTCGCCGCGCGGGCTCCGCGCCCACGGCTTCCGCGCCTTTGTCGAAATGGTGCGTTCGGCGCTTCGCAGCGCCGGCGGCGTCCGGATCGACCATGCAATGGGTCTTAACCGGCTATGGGTCGTACCCGAGGGTCACCCGGCCTCCTTCGGGACCTATCTCGCCATGCCGGAGACGGATCTGCTTCGGCTCCTGCGTCTCGAATCCGCCCGTCACCAGGCGATCGTGCTCGCGGAAAATCTCGGAACGGTGCCGGAAGGGTTTTCCGATCGGCTGCGGGATGCCGGGATCGACGGCATGAGCGTGCTCTGGTTCCAGCGCGACCACGACGCCCGCTTCATGTCGCCTTCGCATTGGCCGCGCCACGCTTCCGCCATGACGAGCACGCACGATCTTCCGACGGTCGCGGGGTGGTGGCGTGGACGGGACATCGACTGGAACGAAAAGCTCGGCCGAGACTTCGGCGATGCCCGCGCCGAGCGGCAGCGCGATCGAGACCAGCTCTGGAACGCCCTTCGGCACGCCGGCGTCGCCCATGCCGGACCGCCCGCCGACTGGGACACCCACCCCGTCGCGGATGCCGCCGTCGCGTTTCTCGGACGCGCGACATCCGAACTCGTCATGCTGCCACTCGAGGACGCGCTCGCCGTCGACGAAGCGCCCAACCTGCCCGGGACCACGACAGAGCATCCGAACTGGCGACGACGTCTGCCGGGTACCGTCGAGACGCTGCTCGATTCCGCCCACGTCGCGGAACGGCTCGAGATCCTCGACAAAGCGCGGAGCGGCGCCTGAAGGTTCTCCGCCCAGTTTCGCGTCGGACGCGGACGCCGCCGGCGAGGCAGCGGTCAGAGCACGAGCCGTTCGCGGGACCGATCGTCGTCGCGTGCTTCCGCTGGTGGCCCTCGACGCGGCAGCCAGCGTCTGGGAGGACCGGATGAACCGCCTCGTTGTGGTGTCGAACCGGGTTCCGTCCGAGACCGGCGCGAAGGCCGGAGGTCTCGCCGTCGCGCTCCAGGCTCTGATGAAAAGCCGCGGCGGGCTCTGGTTTGGGTGGAGCGGCGACATCGCGCCCGAACGAGACACGCATCAGGTCCACGTGCGTGAAACGGACGGTGTTCAGTTCGCGACGATCGATCTTTCGCACGAGGAACACGAACGCTACTACACCGGCTTCTCGAACACGACGCTCTGGCCGCTGCTTCATTCGCTCCTCGAGCACATGAGCTACGAGCGGCGCAACCTGCAGACCTACCGCATGGTCAACGAGCGGATGGCGGACGCACTCGCCCCGCTTCTTCGCCCGACCGACATCGTGTGGGTGCACGACTACCACCTGATCCCGATGGCCGCCTCGCTCCGGCACGGCGGCTTCCGCGGTCCGATTGGCTTCTTTCTCCACGTGCCGTTCCCGTCGCCGGACATCCTGAGTTCCGTGCCCGAGGGCGGAGCGCTGGTGCGCGATCTGCTCGCGTCCGACCTGATCGGCTTCCAGACGA
This sequence comes from uncultured Acetobacteraceae bacterium, assembly GCA_964249205.1. Taxonomy (GTDB): domain Bacteria; phylum Pseudomonadota; class Alphaproteobacteria; order Acetobacterales; family Acetobacteraceae; genus CAXTPV01. The sequence goes on from CAXUBA010000006.1 coordinate 17,779, forward strand.
CGAACGACCTCGAGAACTTCGTCGCCGCCGCGTCCCGCTTCGCGGGCGCGACCCGCCAGCCGGGCAACGGCCTGCTCTACGGCGGCCGGCACGTGCGGCTCGGCGCGTTTCCGGTCGAGATCGACGTCGACGAGTTCCGCACCACGGCCGAGCAGAGCTGGCGATCCGCGGAAACCGAACGGCTCCGACGCAGCGCGCAGGGTCAATCCCTGATCTTCGGCGCCGAACGGATGGATCCGACGAAGGGTCTGCCGCACCGGCTGGCCGGCTTCCGACGGCTGCTCGAAACCCGACCGGACTGGCGTCGCCGCACGACGTTCCTGCAGATTGCGGCGGCTAGTCGGATCGAGGTTGAAGCCTACCGCGCGCTCCGGGACGAGCTCGATCGCGTCTCGGGCGCGATCAACAGCGAGTGGAGCGAGGCGGACTGGACACCGGTGCGACTGCTCGCGCGCGGCGGCACGCGTAGCGCGATCGCAGGATATATGCGGGAAGCGCGGGTCGGACTGGTGACGCCGCTTCGGGATGGGATGAACCTCGTCGCAAAGGAATACGTCGCGGCGCAGGATCCGCAGGATCCCGGCGTGCTCGTCCTGTCTCGCTTCGCGGGTGCCGCCCGTCAGCTCGGCGCCGCACTCCTCGTCAACCCGTATGATGCCGACGAGATGGCGGACGCGCTGGACACGGCACTCCGGATGTCGCGGACCGAACGACAGGATCGATGGAAGATGCTGTCGAAATCGCTCGAAGGCACGTCGACGCTCGCCTGGGGCCGATCCTTCGTGACCGCGCTCGCCCGGTTCGCGGCCGTCACGCCGGCCGTGCGCGTGCTTCACGCGACCGCGAACGGCGAAGGCTAGCCGAAGCGCGCCGCCGCCCCTTGACCGGCGGGCAAGACGCGCCCCTCTCCCCGTTCTATGGCATCACCTCCCATCCTCGCGCTGCAGGACATCGGTCTCGGGATCGGCCGCATGGCGTTACTGGACGGCGCGTCGCTGGCGATCGGCGCCGGCGAGCGGCTCTGCCTGGTCGGCCGGAACGGCAGCGGCAAGTCGACGCTGCTCCGGATCGCGGCCGGCGAGGTCGAGCCCGATCGAGGGTCGCGCTTCGTCCAGCCGGGCGCCACGATCCGCGTCTTGCCGCAGGAGCCGGACGTCGTCGGTCACGCGACCGTTCTCGATTACGTTCGCGCCGGCGCCGGTCCCGCCGACGATCCGCATCGGGCCGCGGTCCTGCTCGACGAACTCGCGCTCGATCCGAACCGGACCCCCGAGACGCTGTCCGGCGGCGAGGCTCGGAAGGCGGCGCTCGTACGGGCGCTCGCGCCTTCGCCGGACATCCTCCTGCTCGACGAGCCGACCAACCATCTCGACCTGCCTTCGATCGAATGGCTCGAGCGGACACTCGCCGCCGAGCGCGGCGGCATCGTGCTGATCAGCCACGACCGTCGACTGCTGGAGCGCGTCGCGCGCCACGTGGTCTGGCTGGACAGCGGCGCCACCCGACGCCTCGATCGCGGCTTCGCCGCCTTCGAGGAATGGCGGGATGGCATCATCGCGGACGAGGAACAGCAACGGCATAAGCTCGGCCGTCAGATCGCGCGCGAGGAGGACTGGCTCCGCTACGGCGTCACCGCGCGCCGGAAGCGGAACGTCCGGCGGGTCGCCGAACTCGCCACCCTTCGGGAGCGCCGCCGCGAAGCGACGAGCCGGCCGGGCACCGCGAAGATCACGAGCGCGGACGCCGGCCTGTCGGGCCGGCTGGTCGCGGTGGCGTCCGGCGTCACCTTCGCCTGGCCTGGATGCGCGCCCGCCGTCCGCGATCTCGACCTCCGCGTCCTGCGCGGCGACCGGCTCGGGGTCGTCGGTCCGAACGGGGCCGGGAAATCGACGCTGCTCGGCCTGCTCACGGGATCGATCGAGCCGACATCCGGCACGATCGAGGCCGGCGCCTCGCGATCGGTCGCCACGCTCGACCAGCTCCGCCAGTCGCTCGACAGCGACCGGACGCTTGCCGACACGCTGACCGGCGGGTCCGGCGACACCGTCACCGTGGACGGCGAAAAGCGGCACGTGGTCGGCGTGCTGAAGGATTTCCTGTTCAAGCCCGAACAGGCCAGGACGACCGTGTCCACGCTGTCGGGCGGCGAACGCGGCCGTCTCGCCCTCGCCACCGCGCTGCTTCGCCCATCCAATCTTCTCGTGCTGGACGAGCCGACCAACGATCTCGATCTCGAAACGCTCGACCTCCTGGTCGAGCTGGTCGGCGCCTATAAAGGCACCGTGCTCGTGGTCAGCCACGACCGCGACTTCCTCGACCGGGTCGCGACCTCGGTGCTGCTCGCGGAGGGGGACGGGCGGTGGATCGAGTACGCGGGCGGTTGGTCGGACATGCTGTCCCAGCGTGGCGGCCGGTCGCCGTTCCGGAGCGACGCCGCATCCATGCCGGCGTCGCAAGCGACCGCTCGCGCACAGGCGACCGGAACCGCGCCGTCGCGAAAGCTTTCGTTCAAGGACAAGCACCTCCTCGAGATGCTGCCGAAGCGGATCGAGGAGATCGCCGGCGAGATCACGTCCTTGCAGCGCCTTCTCGACGATCCCGATCTGTTCCGGACGGACGCCTCGCGATACGCGACCGCGAGCGCGTCGTTGACCCGCGCCACGGGCGCGCTCGCGACCGCCGAGGAACAATGGCTCGAGCTTGAAATCCGTCGCGAGGCGATCGAGGGCGAGCGCCCGTCATGAGGGCGCGTCCTCCGGGAAGGTGGATGCACGCACCCGAACAAGGCGCTGCAGTTTGTCGGAAGGTCGCCGCACCAGGATCCGCCGGCGTGGCTCGCGGCTGCCCCGGGTAGGAGAGCCCGCTCGCGCACGATGCTGAAATTGCAGCTTTCCCTTCTTGCTCTCATGATCGCCCTCGGCGGTTGCACGCCTTCGAAGCCGAACCTGGCCTGCGTCCGCTACGGCAGCAGCCGGCGGGCGCTCGAGGGTGCCCCCGAATGCGACTTCCGGAGCGCGCATACGCTGATCAACGGCCTGCCTGCAGCCCACGACTGGGAAGCGCCGTGATTAGAACGTCGCGTGGCGCCGACGATCAGCGACCGACCGGCCTCGGTCCAGAACAGCGGCATCCCGTCTGCCGACGTGTCGCCGGCGAGCCCGTCGACCCGGCGAGCGTCGAGCAGGTTGAACACCTGCGATGGGAGACGGGCGGCACGCCGCCCGGTGGACGGAAGCGTCGGCCGAGCGCGAGATCGAGACTGTTCACCGGATCGATCCAAGGCGCCCCCTTGCACGACGACCGGCGTCAGGGTCCCGTCGTCGGCGCGTGCCGAGACGCATGTGACGCTTCGATGACGCGGCGACGGTCCAGTCAACGTTCGACCCCGATCCGGCGCTCGGGTGGCACCACGGTCGGGCCCTCGACCGCCGGCAGTTCCGCCGTCCGCCCGATCCCATGGAGGAGGGCGGGATACTCCTCGACCAGGCGGCGAAAGGCGCGGGCGCCGACCACCAGGAGATGGCTGACCGTCGTGCAGCGAAGCGTACCCTGCATGCGGGCGCGGTCCAGCACCTCGCGGCCGCCGATCTCGTCGCCTTCCACGAGGATCCGTTCCGTTTCGCCGACGCGGTATTCGAGCGTTCCCGAACTCACCAGGATCACGACGCCGGGGCGACGTCCGCGCCGGATCAGGACCTCGCCCGGCACGGCGAACCGAATCGACAGCACCATCGCGAGATCGTGCTGGATCGCCTCCGGCAGTGCCGCGAACAGCGGGAAGGCCGGAATGCGTCGATCGACGCCGGCCTGCAGGTTGAAACGCAGGGGGCGTTCGAGCCGCCGCCGCCGCGATTCCAGCGCGCGCGAAAGCTCCCGGTGAAGCTCCTCGCCGATCAGGCTCTCGGCGAGCAGCCCATCGTATTCCTCGCTCTCGATCCGGAGCATCGTCTGTCGAATCACGCGGTTCTCCAGCGCTTCCGCGTAGCCCGGGTAATGCAGCCGGAGCGCCTCCAGCGCGTCGCCCAGCAGACGCTGTCGACGCTCGAGCACGTCGGACACGATCTCGGCGACCCGCGGACCCAGAACCGGGTCGACGCGCCGGCGCAGGAAGCGCCCGAGCGCCAGCGACAGCAGGTGGGCGACCAGCAGCATCTCGTAGCGGATCGTCATCTGACGCATCAGCGGCCGCTCGATTCGGAACACGCGATGGATCAGCTGCGCCAGCCGGAACGAAGGTCCCGGACGGAGACGCTTGCGGACCGCCCGAAGGTAGCCGACGCGGCCATCGTTCCGCGCGCCGTCGACCATCGCGTCCGCGGTCCGGAGCAGCCGCCGCGTGACGCCGCGCGTCAACCCGCGGAACCGGAAGCTTTCCAGCAGCATGGTCCGCTCGCGCGACGCGATGGTGATGAGCGCGAGCACGATCCGGTCGCGGTCGCCGATCGAGCCGTCGAAGTCGTTCGCCGTGGTCTCCTGGCCGATCCGCTTCTCGACGTCGTCGACCGCGTTGCGCGTGGCGCCCGGGGAGAAGCCGAGATCGCCGGCCAGCCGACGCGCTCGATCCCGCACCTCGCTGAGCGCGATCGCGATCACCTGATGGCGGAGTGCCTCGTCCCGCGCCGAAAGCCGGTCGAGGCCGAGAAGGACGACCACGCTGCGAAGCGTCGTCCCGTTGACGAGGAGGGTGAACAGCACGAACCCGGTCGCGACCACCGCGATGAAGTGCGCGTCCGGAACCGCAACATCCGGGTTATCGGTCACCGACAGCGCCAGCGCCAGCGTGATCGCGCCGCGAAGACCGCCCCAGGCGATCGTCAGCTTGTAGGCACGCGGCACCGGGCGTGCGAGCCCGGCGCGTTCGAGCATCGGGAGGATCCCGAACAGGACGGCGGTGCGTGCGAGGAGCGCCGCCAGGACCGTGAGCAGCACAAAGGCGAGGTCGCGCCACGTCGCTCCGAGCAGGAGGCGCGGCACCAGCATGGACGCGAGCACGAACACCAGCGATCCCGCCCAGAAGGCAAGCTGGTCCCAGAGTTCGGTCAGGAACCGCCAGGTCTGCGGCCGCATGGTCGATGGGCCGTAGGCGGAGGTCGTGAGGCCGGAAGCGGCGACCGCGACCACGCCCGACAAGCCGAGGAAGTGATCGGACAGGATGTAGGCGATGAACGGCAGCGCGAGCGTCAGCGAAACCTCGCCGGCAACCGTCTCGCCGAGCGAGCTGGCCAGCGCGAGGGTCGCCCGGCCGAGGGCCACGCCGACCACGAGCGCGAGCCCAAACGAGCGGACGAAGGCGAACAGGGCCGCGCCCGGCCGGATGGCTTGATGCGACACGAGCGCGTCGAGCAGCAGCGCGAAGATCGAGATCGCGGCAGCGTCGTTGAGCAGAGCCTCACCCTCGACCAGCCGAGTCAGGCGGGACGAGGCGCCGATCTCGCCGAAGATCGCGGAAACGGCACTCGGATCGGTGGTGGCGACGATCGCGCCCAGCGTCAGGCAGACGACGAGCGAGGTGCCGTCCGCCTCCCACAGCACGACGCCGATCGTCGCCGTGCTCACGACCACCGCGACGATGGCGAGCACCAGCACGGCTGCCGCATCGTGGGCGAGGCGCCGTACGTCGATCGACAGCGCGCCGGCGAAGACGAGGATCGGGAGGAAGATGAGGAGCACGGTTTCGCTGCTGATCGGCAGGTCGACCAGCACGCGCGCCGCGTTGTCGAACAGGTGGATGTTCGGCGAGGTGAGCAGCGCGTCCGCCCCGCCGCCGATCGCGATGCCGAGCAGGGCGAGCAGCACCGTCTCTGGCAGCAGGAGCCGGCGGGCGACCGGCTGCACCGCCGTCACGCACACCAGCAGGCAGCTGATCGTCAGCAGGATCGCAGGCAGTCCGACGTTCGACATCACCTTCTCCCGCCCCGGTGTCCGCCCATGGAAGCAGACGACGCCGGCGCGCGCGCCTCTCACGTGCATGAAAACGCCGAGATCAGCCTCCGGATGGACAAACGACGGTCGTTTGGCGATGAACGGGGGCGTGAGGCCGGCTGATCGCCTCCGCTCGGGAGCTCCCAGGATGCCGCCATCCACGCGCCGCCTCGCCACGCTCGCAGGTGGCGCTCTGCTGGCCGCGGTCGCGCTCTCGGCTGGCGGACACGTCGCTTCGGCGCAGCAGAAGGACGCCGGCACCGCGCCGGGCCGGGCGCCGGTCACGATGCCGGCCACGACGCCGGCTGCGGCGACGAATGCGACAGGCGCCGATGCCGGCCTGGCCCGGCGCGGCGAATACCTCGCCCGTGCCGCCGACTGCATGCCGTGCCACACGCGTCCCGGCGGAACGCCGTGGGCCGGCGGCCTGGTCATGAACACGCCGTTCGGTCAGATCGCGAGCCCGAACATCACGCAGAACCGTCAGAACGGCCTCGGACGCTGGACCGAGACCGATTTCTGGAACGTGCTGCACAGCGGCGTCGGGCCGCATCTCGGCGACTACATCTACCCAGTCATGACCTACACGTCGTACACGAAGCTCACGCGGGACGACGTGCACGCGATCTGGGCCTACATGCGCACGATCAAGCCGGTTGACGCCCCTCGCCTGCCGATCTCCTTGCCGTTCCCGTTCAACATCCGGCCGAGCCTGCTCGGCTGGCAGATCCTCTTCATGGACCGCGGCGTCTACAAGAATGATCCGACGAAAACGGCGTCGTGGAACCGCGGCGCGTATCTCGTCGAGGGGGCGGGGCATTGCGGGGAATGCCATTCGCCGCGGAACGCCCTCGGAGGCGTGATCGACAGTCGATCGCTCGCCGGCGGCGTCGTCGACGGCTACCTCGCGCCGAACATCTCATCCGACCCGCAGTTCGGCATCGGGAGGTGGTCGGCGGACGAGATCGTCAGCTTCCTCAAGCACGGCGACAACCCGCACAACGTGGTGTTCGGGCCGATGGTGGACGTCGTGCATGAGAGCATGGCCTACATGACCGACGACGATCTCCGGGCGATCGCGACCTATCTGAAGGCGACGCCCGCCCGGCACGATCACCTGCTCGGTCCGGTGCGCGACGCGCGGGCTTCGGCCGTGCGCGGCGCCGCGATCTACGCGGCGAACTGCGCGCAGTGCCACCAGGCCAGCGGGCACGGAGTCCCGAACGCGATCCCGAGCCTCGTCGCGAACGGCGCGCTGACGCAGCCGGTGTCGGACGACATCATCATGCCGGTCCTGATCGGCCAGCAGGGCCAGGGGACGTACGGCGCGATGCCGGCCTTCGGCGGCGCGCTCGACGACGAACAGGTGGCCGATCTCGCGAACTACGTCCGCACCGCCTTCGGCAACACGACGGATGCGAGCACGACCGCGGCCAACGTGCGCGCCGATCGCCTGCAGGCACCGGTCGGGCTCGGGGGTTCCGTCGCCGCGCGACGCCTCGGATGCGCGCCGATTGGCGAGAGCACCGTGCCCGGCGCGGTCGCGTCCGCCGACGAGGTGACGGTCGCGAGCTGGGCCGACCAGGGACGCGAGGGGGACGCAATCGCGGCCATCGCGACGAGAGCGCGCGCCGACAATCCGGACGCGACCGCGGCCGATGTCGCCCGCGTGGTCACCGCCGCCTACTGCCCGGTCGTCGCGAACGCCCCAGGGCTCGACGATGCGGGAAAGCGCGCGCGCCTTCGCGCCTTCGCGGGCCGCGCCGGCGTCGCGATCGCGCCGCTCTTCCCGCCGGCTGGATCGAACGTCCTGGTGACCGCATCGCTGCCGGCAGCGACCGCAAACGCGGTCGCGGACGCGGCGAACGCCGCCCATCTGCCGGTCGGCGCCTTCATGGCACGCCAGGCCGAGCAAGGCGCCAAGACGCCTTAGGGCACACGAGAAAAGGCGCGGTCGTCGGCTCGTTCCGAGCCGATCGCGTCCTGGAACGAAGAACACGAGGATTGTCATGGAACGCGTGACCACGGGCGGCCTTTCGGTCGCGGCCGAACTCCACAGTTTCGTGCGCGACGAGGCGCTGCCCGGGACGGGCGTGCGGGAAGACGAGTTCTGGTCGGGGTTCGGCCGGCTCGTCGCCGCGCTCGGCCCGCGCAACGAGGCGCTGCTCGCCAAGCGCGACGCGTTGCAGGCCGAGATCGACGGTTGGTATCGGGCGCGGCGCGGCGCGGCGCACGATCCGGCGGCGGCCGAGGCCATGCTGCGCGAGATCGGCTACCTCGTCGACGAGCCGCCTGCCTTCTCGGTCGAGACGGCGAACGTCGATGCTGAGATCGCGACCCTGGCCGGTCCGCAGCTCGTGGTGCCGGCCAGCAACGCACGCTACGCGCTCAATGCGGCCAACGCGCGATGGGGCAGTCTCTACGACGCGCTCTATGGCACCGACGCAATCCCCGACACCGACGGACGCGAGGCCGGCGCCGCCTACAACCCGAAGCGCGGCGACGCCGTCATCAGGCGCGGACGCGAGGTGCTCGACGAGGCCGCGCCGCTGGCGGACGCGTCCTACGCGGAAGCGACCGGATTTGCCATCGTCGACGGCCGCCTCGTTGTTTCCGTCGGCGAAGAGCGGCAGACCACGCTGCGCGATCCGGCCGGGTTTGCGGGACACGACGGCGAGGCGTCGTCGCCGACGTCGATCCTGCTGAAGCGGCACGGGCTCCATCTCGCGATCGTCCTCGACCGCGCGAGCCGGACCGGTGCCGTGGACCGGGCCGGCATCTCCGACATCGTGCTCGAAAGCGCACTCAGCACCATCGTCGACCTCGAAGACAGCGTCGCCGCGGTCGATGCCGCCGACAAGGTCGAGGTCTACCGGAACTGGCTCGGCCTGATGACCGGCACGCTCTCGGCCTCGTTCGACAAGGGCGGCCGGACGGTGACGCGGCGTCTCGAGCCCGATCGCCGCTACACCGCGCCGGACGGATCGACGCTGACGCTTCCGGGCCGCGCGGTCATGCTCGTGCGCCACGTCGGCCACCACATGATGACCGATGTCGTCCAGACCGAGAACGGCGCCGACGTGCCGGAAACCTTCGTCGACGCGGCCGTCGCATCGCTCGTCGCGCTGCACGACCTGCGCGGCACGCCCGCGGTCCGGAACAGCCGGACGGGATCCGCCTACATCGTCAAGCCGAAGCTGCACGGACCGGACGAGGTCGCGCTCGCCGACGCATTGTTCAGCGGCGTCGAGGACATCCTCTCGCTGCCGCGCAACACACTGAAGATGGGGATCATGGACGAGGAGCGCCGGACCAGCGCCAATCTCGCCGCCGCCATCCGTTCAGCCGCCGCCCGCGTCGTCTTCATCAACACGGGATTCCTCGATCGCACGGGCGACGAGATCCACACCGCGATGGAAGCGGGCCCGGTGGTCCGGAAGAACGACATCAAGGGAACGGGCTGGCTCGCCGCCTACGAACGACGCAACGTCGAGATCGGCCTTGCCGCCGGCCTGCTCGGCCGTGCGCAGATCGGCAAGGGCATGTGGGCCGCGCCCGACCGGATGGCGGAGATGCTCGCGACCAAGATCGGCCATCCGAAGGCGGGGGCCTCGACGGCCTGGGTGCCGTCACCCACCGCCGCCACGCTGCACGCGCTGCACTATCTGACGGTCGACGTCGGCGCCCGCCAGCGCGAGATCGCGTCCGCCCCACGCGCCGGCCTCGTCGAACTCCTGACGCCGCCGCTCGCGCCGCGCGGCACCAACTGGGCACCGGACGACCTCCAGCGCGAACTCGACAACAATTGTCAGGGCATCCTCGGCTACGTGGTCCGCTGGGTCGATGCGGGCGTGGGTTGCTCCAAGGTGCCGGATCTCGACGGGGTCGGGCTGATGGAGGACCGCGCGACGCTCCGGATCTCGAGCCAGCACATCGCCAACTGGCTGCATCACGGCGTCGTGTCCGAGGCGCAGGTCGACGCGACGCTCCGCCGCATGGCCGCCGTCGTCGACCGACAGAACGCGGGGGATCCGTCCTATCGCGCGATGGCACCAGCCTGCGACGGTCCCGCCTTCCGCGCCGCCGCCGATCTCGTCTTCAAGGGACGCGAGCAACCGAACGGATACACCGAGTTCGTGCTGACCAAGTGGCGGCGGGAGGCGAAGCGGAACCGCTCTGCCTGAACCGCGCACGAATGCCTGCAACGATGCTTCGGAACGAGGCACGAGGCGCGCGGAAGGCCCGAACAAAGCGAAAAACCGGTGAAAGTTCTGTTGCCGGATCGGTCGCGCTGGTCAACGATCCCGGCCGGGAACGAGCTCCCCGACAAGACCGTCCGGTTCCGATCGGCCGGACGCGGTGGGCGCGTCGATCCCGTCGAACGATCCGGGACTGGAGACCGATCTTGGCTGCTTCTTTCGAACACGGGCGGCGTCGCGCGGCCACGACGGCCGCGCTGCTGGTCGCATCGACCTCGCTCGCGCACGGTGCGACGCTTGCGGGCGGCGTCGCCCGCTGGTTGCCGCGCGCGACCGCGATCGGCGCAGCACCGTCCGGCCAGACGGTTTCCATCGTCGTCCACATGGCGCTCAGGGATCAATCCGATCTCGCGACCGAGGCCAACGCGGTCTCGACGCCGGGCAGCGCGTCCTACGGGCAGTTCCTGACACCCGCGGCCTTCGCCGCCCGGTTCGCCCCTGCCGCTTCGGACGTGTCCGCCGTCGCAAGCCTGCTGACGGGCGCCGGGATGTCGTCCGTCACGGTGGGACCGCTCGGTGCTTACGTGTCGGCCAACGCGACGGTCGGCCAGCTCCGGACGACGTTCAACGTGCACGAAGGAATGTTTCGCTACGCGGGGCGCACCCTTCGGGCCAACACCGACGCGCCGACGATCCCCGCCGCGCTCGCCGGCAAGATCCTCTACGTCGAGGGGCTCGACGACACGACGCTACTGAAGCAGCCGCAGCATCGTTCCGTCACGCAGGGGACGCTCGTGGCGCCTGCTTCCGCTGCCACGTCCGCATCCGCCTCGATCCTGCCGCCGCCGGTCGCCGACTACACGCCGTCCCCCTACTGCTCGACCTATTTCGGCGACAACAACGCGAAGCTCTCGACGCAGCCCGCCCCTTACGCGCGCACGCTGCCCTGGCTGAACTGCGGCTACACGCCGCAGCAGATCCAGTCGGCCTACGGGCTCAACCCGCTCCAGGTCGAGCTCGACGGCCGCGGCGTCACGGTCGCGATCATCGACGCCTACGCGTCGCCGACGCTGCAGCAGGACGGCAATCTTTACGCCGCCCGACATAGCCTCCCGCCGCTCACCGGCGCGAACTTCTCCGAGGTCATTCCGGCCGGCATCTACGACGTGAGCGCGTCGGAGGCTTGCGGACCGTACGGCTGGTGGACCGAGGAAAGCCTCGACGTCGCCTCCGTGCACGGATCGGCTCCGGGGGCCAACATCGTCTATGTCGGCTCGCGCGATTGCGGCGCGTCACTGACGACCGCGCTGCTCGACACGATCTATGATCATCGCGCCGACATCATCACCAACAGCTACGGCGACAACGGCGAAGACGTCTCGGCGTCCGACGTCGCGACCGAGGACCAGGCCTTCGAGGCCGCCGCCGTTATGGGGATCACGGTCCTGTTCAGTTCCGGCGACGACGGCGACCTGTCGCAGGACAACGGCGTCGCGAGCGGCTCGTGGGAAGCGACCAGCGCCTACGTGACCGGCGTCGGCGGCACGTCCCTGCTGTTGAAGGACCAGTATGGCAACAAGTCCGAATACGGCTGGGGCAACTATCGAGACTTCCTGGCCAACGCCACCGTCAACGGCGCGCAATCGATCACGACTACCGGTCTGACGATGGCGAGCGCCAACGGCGAGACCTTCCCCGACTTCGGGTTCTACGCGGGCAGCGGCGGCGGCATCAGCCAGATCGAGGCGCAGCCGACCTACCAGGCGGGCGTCGTTCCCGCCGCGCTCGCGACCACGCTCAACCTCGCGACCGGCGCGACCGAGACGCTGAGCCCGCATCGCGTGAGCCCGGACATCGCCGCCGACGCCGATCCTTACACCGGGTATCTCTACGGCGAGACCTACACGATCGCGAACGACGGACACAGCGACATCGGCTGCACCGCCGAAAGCGCGACGACCGAGTATTGCGAGATCGCCGAAGGCGGCACCAGCCTCGCCTCCCCGCTGACCGCGGGCACGGTCGCGACGCTGGACGAGATCCGTGGGCTGACCGGACGGCCGTATGTCGGCTTCGCCAATCCGTGGCTTTACAAGTCGAAGATCGGCAGGACGCCGGACAGCTCCGGCATCAACCAGGTCAAGCCGCCGTCATCGCCGACCGCGGTGCTCCGCGGCTACGTCACCGATCCGACGGAGGTGCGGGTCGTCACGATCAACTCCGTGCCCCGCCTTTACGAGACGACCCCGGCGCCGCTTCAGGTCTGCGGCAGCGCCATCTGCGAGGGGATCGACGACGTCTTCAACTTCACTACGCCCGGCTACAACGACGTCACCGGGCTCGGCGTGCCGTTCCTGCCGTTGCTCGCGTTCGAGTGACCGTCCGCGGGCCCGCGGCGCCCCGCCCGCCCGCGGTGCGGCCCGGGTTGCCCCGCCGGGGGGCCGGGGGGCCCCCGGGCTGCGGGACGCGGGTCGGCGGGCCGGAAAGGAGAGGCTCGCATGGTCAGGCTGTCGGTCGGGGATCGCGTGTCCGATCTCGGAGGCACCCGTGACGGGACCCTGATCGAGATCGAGGGCCATACGGGCTACGTCCTGCAGTCGAATGGGGTGGAGATCGAGTTTCCGCTCGACCGCCTGAAACCTTACGAGCCGCCGGCCGTGGAGACGGTCCGCACCCTGTCGGGCCCGCTCCGTGACAGAGCGCTCGAGCCGGCGCAGCGAACGCTTCTGGCCGCCGTGCCGGCCGAGATACGGGACGCGGTCGCGCGGAGCTACGACGGAGCGCAAGGGTCCGGCGAACGGCCGCCCTTCGCGCAGCTCCCCGACAGCAAGAAGCTCGAAACGATCCGGATCTACCTTCCGACCCTACCGCAGCGACTTCTCGCGCCGCACATGCGCCTCGTCGTCGCCTTCCGCGACATGGCCCGGGCGCGTCGCTAGGACACCGCCCGATCCGGTCGGGTCGGGAGGTTTGCTCTCGTGCGTCCGACACCAGGCGGTTCCGTCCGACCTGACGAACGGGTCCGGTCGGGGCGTCGTCTCGCAAACGCCCGACCGCTCGAGAGGCGCTCGCGAAAGCACCTCCGATGGGAACCGTCCCCAAGAGCGCCGGGATCCGTCGCGGCGGGTCCAAACCGCGACGCGATACACTCGCGGCGCTCAGCGGATCCGGTCGGGTCGGGTGAAGACTTCGAACCCGTCGTCACGCGCGATGCCGACCAGCGTGAGCCCGGCGTGCTCGGCCATGTCGAGTGCGAGACCGGTCGGCGCCGAGACCGCCGCGACGACGGTCGCCCCCATCGAGGACGCCTTCTGGACGAGCTCGACCGAAAGCCGGCTCGTGAGCACCACGATGCCGGACGCGGGATCGATCCCCGCGCGGGCAAGCATGCCCCGCAGCTTGTCGAGCGCGTTGTGCCGCCCGACATCCTCGCGCACCGCAACCACCCCGTCATGAGCGGTCCAGAACCCGGCCGCATGCACCGCCCGGGTGCGCCCGTTCAGCGTTTGGGCGGGTCGCAGCGACGCCACGGCACGAGCGACGTCCCCTGCCGCCACCGTCGCGCCGGCCGGAACGCGCGGCGGCTGCCGGAGGGCCTCGTCCAAGCTTTCGAGACCGCACATGCCGCAACCGGTGACACCGGCCAGGCGACGACGGCGACGCTCGAGCCGTTCCATCCGATCCGGCCCGATCCACATCCGGCATTCGACACCGTCGATGCCGCCGACGACGATCTGGCATTCCTCGATTTCGGCCGCTCGCTCCACGATCCGTTCGGACAGCGAGAACCCGAGCGCGAAATCAGCGAGGTCGTCGGGCGTCGCCATCATCACGGCATGGGTGACGCGGTTGTAGGTCATCGCGACGGCGGTCTCGGCCGCGATGTCGCGTACGCCGTCGCGAAACGCGCCGTCGCGGAACACGCGTACCGTGCGGGAGGACACCGGCGGCGGCACGCGTCGCGACAGTGTCATGTTCCGGTCGGCCGGAGCATCGTAGTCATCCTCCATGTCGCACAAGCATCCTCCGACCCTTCCGCATCGGTTCGGTCAGCGCCGGCCGTCGACCAACCCGCCGCATCCGCAGCAATCGCCACTGTTCAAGGGCGATGGCTTCCAGAAGCTCCCGCCGCCGACCGGAGCCGCACCCTACCGGCTCGACCTGTCGACGATCGTGCCGGACGCCGTCGCGCGCGCGACGAAGGCGGGCGGGATGGAGTTCCACATGGTCGGGGACACCGGCGGCGTGAAGGACCCGAACCCGCAGCTCCTGGTGGCCCAGGGCCTCGAACGGGACAGCGCGGTCGCCGGGCCTCACGGCCTTCCCGCCTTCTTCTATCATCTCGGTGACGTCATCTATTTCGATGGCGAGGCGTCGGAATACCTGCCGCAGTTCTACGACCCGTACGAGCATTACGACCTGCCGATCATCGGCATCCCGGGCAACCACGACGGTGCAGTCTCCGACGACGGCAAGCGGACCAACCCGCTGCCTTCGCTCGCGACCTTCGTCCGCAACTTCTGCGCGGCCGAGGCGGGCACCCGTTCCCCCGATGCCGGCGAGGCGAGCCGCACGGCTATGACGCAGCCGAACGTCTACTTCACCCTGCTGACGCCGTTCGCGACGATTGTCGGTCTCTACACGAACGTGCCCGAAGGCGGCGTCGTCCAGGACGATCAGGCGGAATGGTTCGCGGGCGAGCTCGCGGACGCGCCGGCCGACCTGCCGCTGATCGTCGCCCTGCACCATCCGATCTACTCGCTCGACACCTATCACTCGGGCAGCGAGCCGATGGGCGAGCTACTCGCGTCCACGATCGCGAAGACGAAACGCCAGCCGCACCTCGTCTTCACGGCCCACGTACACGACTACCAGCGCTTCACCGTCGCGAACGCGGACGGCGACGGCGTGACGCCGTTCTACGTCGCCGGCATGGGCGGCTACCACAATCTCCACAAGATCGCGACCGTCGGCGGCCAGCCTCTGCAGACGCCCTACGCCGTGCCAGGCCTGGCAGGCGTCACGCTGAACAGCTACTTCGACGACCGCTTCGGATTCCTGAGGCTCGCTGTTTCGCCGACGGAGATCGCGGTGCAGGCCTACACCGTGCCGCGGCCGCAGGAGTCCTGGCAGAAACAACCGCGCTTGTTCGACACGATGCGCCTCGACTGGCGAAACCGTCGCATCCTGGCGGGGTAGCGCCGCCTCCGGTCAGGAAAGCTTCAGCAGGATCAGCAGGATCCCGAACACCGAGACGTAGAAGACGGCCGTCCGGTATTTCGACCCGCCGAGATAGGTCGCCACGTACGCGACCCTGCCCCAGAAATAGAACTGTGCGCCCCAGCTCGCGAGCCCATGATCCTTGCCGACGCCGTGTGCCACCAGCACGGCGGCGGCGAAGATCGGGAACGTCTGGTTGAAGTTCGCGAACGATCGAACCACCCGTCCGCCCACGCCCGTCACGGGTCTCGGCTCGTCGCGCGGCGATGCCGCGTAATCGAGGCCGTGCTGCGACGTGACCGCGGCGCCCGTGGCGATCGCATGGAGCAGGCCGAGAAAGGCCGTCCAGGTCAGCAGAGCCATCGGCATCGTCATGGATCGTCTCGGCCGGTTGTTCGTCGCAGACCTTAACCGACCGGCCACGGGGCGAGAAGCTGGCCGGATGCGACCGGAACGGACCGGACGCGCGCGCGTGCGGCCCGATGCCGCTCGCTCACTCGACCGTCACGGACTTCGCGAGGTTCCGCGGCTGGTCGACATCGGTGCCCTTCGCGCAGGCGACCTGGTAGGCGAGCATCTGCACCGCGATCGCCTGCAGGATCGGCGCCGCGAACGGATCGGCGTCCGGCAGGACGATCAGGTGGCGCGCGATCGTTGCGAGACGATCCGCACCGTGGCGATCGGTGATCGCGATCAGCTGGCCGCCGCGCGCGACGCCCTCCTGCAGGTTCGATGCCGTCTTCTCGAACAGCCGGCCGGAGGGCGCGATCGCGACGATCGGGACCGACCGGTCGATCAGCGCGATCGGACCATGCTTCATCTCGCCCGCGGCATAGGCTTCCGCGTGGATGTAGGTGATTTCCTTCAGCTTCAGCGCGCCTTCGAGCGCGATCGGAAAGGAGGCGCCGCGTCCGAGGAACAGGACGTCGTGCGCGTCCGCGAGGGTTTCCGTCGCGTCCGCGAACGACGGCGCCTCGGCAAGGACCTCGGCCGCTCGACCCGGAAGATCGAGAAGCGCGGCGGCCAGGCGACGCTCCTCGTCCTCGTCGATCGCGCCGCGCGCGCGCGCGATCCCGACCGTGAGGCAGGCGAGCGTCGTGAGCTGCGCCGTGAACGCCTTGGTGCTGGCGACCGCCATCTCGGGCCCGGCGACGGTTTCGAGCACGGCGTCCGCCTCCCGCGCCATCGTGCTTTCGGGCACGTTCAGGACCGCAAGCACGTGCTGGCCGGCATCGCGCAGGCCGCGAAGCGCCGCCAGCGTGTCGGCGGTCTCGCCCGACTGGCTGATCAGCAGGCCGAGACCGCCCGGTTCCAGCGGCGGCGCACGATAGCGAAACTCGCTCGCGACATCGGCGTCGCACGGCAACCGCGCGATCGCCTCGAGCCAGTAGCGGCCGACCAGACCGGCATAGAAGGCCGATCCGCAGGCGGTGATCGTCGCCCGCCGGATCGCGCGGGGATCGAACGGCAACGGCGGCAGACGCACCGCGCGCGTCGCCGGATCGATCGATCGGCGCAGCGTCTGGCCGATCACCACCGGATGCTCGTGCAGCTCCTTTTCCATGAAGTGGCGATAGCCGTTCTTGCCGATCGAGGCCGCCGAATGGGCCGTCAGCCGGATCTCGCGCTCGACGAGGCTTCCGTCGCGATCGAAGATCCGGGCCGCGTTGCGGCCGAGCACCGCCCAGTCGCCGTCGCGCAGGTAGGCGAGACGACGCGTGAGCGGCCCGAGCGCGATGCTGTCGGAACCGAGGAACATGCTGTCGTCGCCGAAGCCGATCGCGAGCGGCGCGCCCGACTGCGCGCCGATCATCAGCTCGGGGTGGTTCGCGAAGATCATCGCGAGCGCGAACGAGCCCTCGAGACGCGCGAACGCCACGCGCGCCGCCGCTTCGGGCTCCATGCCGCGCTGCAGGTGGAGATCGACGAGCTGGGCCACCGTTTCGGTGTCGGTCTCCGTCCGGAACGACTGCCCTTCCCGCTCGAGTTCGGCCCGGAGCTCGACATGGTTCTCGATGATGCCGTTGTGCACGATCGAAACGCGGACGGTGCCATGCGGATGGGCGTTGTTCTCGGTCGGCGCGCCATGCGTCGCCCAGCGCGTGTGGCCGATGCCGGTGACGCCGGGGAGCGGCGAGGCCTCGAGCGAGGCCGCGAGATTGGCGAGCTTGCCTTCGGCGCGACGCCGCTCGATCACGCCGTTCACCAGCGTGGCCACGCCCGCGCTGTCATAGCCGCGGTATTCGAGACGACGGAGCGCCTCGAGAAGGATGGGCGACGCGGGCTCGAGACCGACGACGCCGACGATGCCGCACATGCCCGACTACCCTTTCCTCGTCCGCGTCTCGCGAAAGGTCCGGGCTTCCCCGTCCTTGTTCACCTGGCGCGCACGACCGAATGCGATCGCATCGCTCGGCACGTCCTCCGTCACCACGCTACCGGCCGAGACCAGCGCGCCATCGCCGATCCGCACCGGCGCCACAAGGACGCTGTCGGAACCGACGAACGCGTCCGAGCCGATCGTCGTGCGATGCTTGGCGAAGCCGTCGTAGTTGCAAGTGATCGTTCCGGCGCCGATGTTCGCCCGCGCGCCGATCGTGCTGTCGCCGAGATAGCTGAGGTGGTTCGCCTTGGCGCCGTCGCCGAGCCTGGTCGCCTTGAGTTCGACGAAGTTGCCGACATGCGACCCCCGCCCGGTGATCGTGCCCGGACGGATGCGCGCGTAGGGGCCGATGATCCCGTCCGGGCCGATCCGGCAATCCTCCAGGTGACTGAACGCGCGGATCCGAGCGCCGCTCTCGACCAAGACGTTCAAGCCGAACACGACGTGCGGTTCGACGGTCACGTCGGAGGCGAGAGACGTGTCGGCGGACAGGAAGACGGTGTCGGGCGCGATCAGCGTGGCGCCGCCCGCCATCGCCGCCGCGCGGAGACGACGTTGCAGGATCAGCTCCGCCTCGGCGAGCTCGGCGCGGGAGTTCACGCCGCGAAGTTCGTCGGCGTCGGCCTCGAACGCGACCACGCGTGCCCCTTCGCCGCACGCGATCCCGACGATGTCGGTCAGGTAGAACTCGCGCTTGCTGTTCGCGTCCCCGACGCGCCGGAGCCATCGCAGCAGATCCGCGGCATCGGCCGTCACGAGGCCGGCATTGCAAAGCCCGACCGCGCGCTCATCCGCCGTCGCGTCCGCCGCCTCGACGACGCGCAGCACCGATCCGTCCGGCGCCGTCAGCACGCGCCCGTACGCACCCGGTTCGCGCGGGCGGATCGCGACCAGCGAAAGCGCGGCGCCGCGTCGCAGCCGGTCCGCACGGAGCGCCTCCATCGTCGCGGCCGTCACCAGGGGATTGTCGGCATAGAGGATCGTCGCCTCATCCGCGTCCTCGAGCGCCGCGCGCGCCGCGAGTGCCGCATGCGCCGTCCCGCGTCGCTCCTCCTGGATCACGGTTGGGTGCGGCAGGGCCGCACGGGCGACCGCCTCCATGTCCGGCCCGACCACCACGACGACGCGATCGAACACGCTCGCGACTTCGGCCAGGACATGGCGCAGCATCGGCCGACCGCCGAGCGGATGCAGGACCTTGGGTAGCGCGGAGTTCATCCTCGTGCCCAGGCCGGCAGCGAGGAGGATCGCGGTCGATGAAGCCATGGAGCGGCGGTAGCGTCCGCGGCCGGCCAGTGTCAAACGCGGCCCGGTCAATCCTCGTTTCGGAGTGCTACCGAACGGCCGGTGGCGTCACCCCTGTCAGGAACAGCGTGATTTCACCGTGCTCGACGGTCGAGAACCGTGCCCGGATCGGCACCGCCACGCCGCCGGGCTCCACCGGCGCCAACCAGATCCGCCCGCCCTGCGGCGCGTGCGAGCGCGCGTAGTTCGCGTCGTGCAGGAACCCGCCGACCTCCTGCGACCGGAAGTCGCACTCCGTCGCCTGGCCGGCATACGGGGACGCGTCGCTGGTCGGCACGGAAACGGGCCCCACCGTCCACGCCTCCAACGCGCTGAGACGCGCCCCGTCGAACACCCGGAGCTTCGCCTCGCAGCGGCCGGTCGCGGCGTAGCGATGGAACAGCGCCGCCACGGCGCTCAGCGGATCGAGCGTCCCGCGCGTGTCCGCCGCCGCCACGAGGTCGCGGTTCGGCTCCACCGGGGACAGCACGCGGACGACGGGGCTGCCGTCCATGTCGTCGATCTCGGTCCTGCGGTCGGCACCGCGGGAATGCCCCGCGCTGGCGTAGCGCGCGGGCACGGCCGCGTCGGCCTCGAAGCGGCCGGTCGCCTCGCTCGCCACGTGATTGTCGATCATCGCGCCCACGAGGCCGACCGTGTGATCGTGCAGCCTGACCACGTAGGTGCTGCCGTCTTCCCGGACGTCGACCGAGATCACCATCGCCCGGAAACCGTGCACGTAGGCCGCGTAGCTGAGCGTCAGCGCCATCGGCGGCGGAGAGACCGCGCGCGAGGCCGCCGGCGGGAAGACGGAAGCGGTGACCGCGATCAAGGCGAGCGGCGTGCCGCGTCGGAAGGGGCTCATGCGCCGGATGGTGCGGAACGCCGCGAGCGGATGCAAATCAGCGCGGCTTGTCCGGACGCCGAGGCCGGATGGGCAGAAGGGGCACGCCGGTCACCGGTGCACCGGTGGCCGTTGTGCCGGTGGGTGCGACGGTCGACGGAAGCAGCGGATCGGGCACGGG